>NZ_QTXM01000007.1:0-170463 GCF_003461645.1 Alistipes sp. AF14-19 | reverse complement strand
GCACAACCTTTCATTTGTCATTTTACTAACTTTTTAATTCAACCAACGGGTTATTGAAACTAACCCAATACAATCCAGTGAAATTTCAATAAGCTCTGTTGCACGACAGGAAGTGATAGCACATATTGAAAAGTATTTTGGTAAGATTAACAATTTCTTGCATGATGACTCGTGTTCAGAATATCCATTGGACATAGCTGTTATTGCCCCGAGGAAAGAGCATAACTATTATACATTGATAACAGTCAACATGAGTAATCATGAAGTCCTTGAATCGGACGATATAGACGGCAATACCTGTCATCAAGAATTGCTTATCAATTTACCACCTGACTGGAAACTCGGATTGTCTGATTGGACAGAAGAGAAATGGTGTTGGCCTATACGACTTATTACGTCGTTGGCAAGACAATGCATACGTCATAGGACCTGTATCAGCTGGGGAAAGACAATGGAACTTGGAGGTGATAATACATTCTCAGAAGGCACCAAGCTCTGTGCTATTGTTCTCCTGTCTCCAAGTATATTTGGAGATAAGTCAAGTACATGTAAAACACAAGGAGCAGGAAGTGTTGAGTTTTATCAGGTTATCCCTTTATATAGGGAAGAGTTACAATTTATCCAAGATAAGGATATAGATGAATTCTTTGAAATATGTCCTGATGATGCGCTGGAAACAATTAATCCGTTGAGACTAAATGTTGTTACAGATGCAGAGAAAATAGGTTATGACATATCTTATATTGACGATGCGAAGAAACATGAAGAAAAGATAGAAGAGTTGCATTTGTCAGCAGATGAATTGGCTCCTTACAACCACATGGCGATTTATTTACGATGGTGTATAGAACACAATCTTATGAGCCAACCTTTCCTGTTTAGACATGGAGACCTGGTTGATAGGGTCAAAGCAGAAGACAGTATTGATTTAAGAGAATTTATTAGAGATAATGAGGATCTGCATGGCGGACTTTCTACTATCTTGCTAAACAGAGTGGGAACGATGTTTACCAAATGGTATAATTGGGAAAACCGTAGTACACCTTATGCCTATATTAAAGATATACAAGCATATGCCATGGACTATTTCAAAGGCAGGATATGGAATAGTGAGGATGAGACAGATGCTGCTTATCTGTTGCTGCCTTGGACAGAAAAATATTATCATGATATGGCAGCTCTCATTGACAGCCGTTTCAAAGAGTGGGAGGATGAACCACAGACGGATCCGCAATTCTTACATATACCGCAGGACAACATCAAATTACTGCTGAAAGATTGGAGTAAAGCCATTGAATGTACTGTAAGCAGCCGTGTTTTAGTAGTTGGATGTGAAATAGCAACTTGCATTCGTCAAAAGCCCTTTGCTGAGGACATGGGTTGGGACAGCGGTTGGCTTTTCCTTGCTGATGGGGATGAAGATAATGACGAATGTCGATATGAATATTGTGATTTGAATACCATCTGCAACTATTCTCCGGACGTTATGCAATATTTGGATTTTCCATATGACACCAGACTGGTTCGCAAGGAAGACGGCAAGTTATATGTGGATGAAGAGTGAAGTATAAATTAAAAACATTCAAGATATGAGACCAACACAATATGAAGCGGCTCTGGCTGCAATGACGGCCTGGCTCTCGCACCCGCAGGAACTGGGACACGAGCCGGCAGAGATAGAGTGTACAGGCACGTTCGTACTGCACGATATGACCTACTACATCTTCAAATACAAGGATACCAAGGACAGTGAATGGCTGCTGGGCGTGAATGGTGGATACGAAGGAGACAGCTTGTCAGACTGCGGCCATACCTTCAGTGAGATGGAACCCTATGACGAAAAGACGGCTGTCAAGGATGCTACGGCCCTTGTCGAGATGGTGCGTTCCTACTGGATGGAACAGGCAAAGCAGGCCGAGGAACGTGAGAAAAAGGCCGGCACATTCGTGGGATTCGCCTTGCTCTCCGACAACAGCTGGGACAAGGAAAAATACATCAGAGATCTGAAAGAACAGTGGGACATCACCGCTGAAGAGAAATCTGACGAGGAACGGAACCCCGAGTCACTGGTCTTCGACGTGGGTGACATGATGGCGGCGGTAAGCCTGATGCCTGCCCCCGTACCTAATGGCGAAGCCGAAGAATGCGCGAAGAACAATTACATGTGGTCGGAGGCCGAAAAAACAGCCAAAGAGCATAAGGCCCACATCATGGTTGCCGTTATCGGCAAAGAGGAGTCCCTGATCGAAAGAGGTAAACTGTACGTGAAGCTGTTGTCTGTCTGCTGCCACCAGAAGAATATAACCGGTATCTATACCAGCGGTGTCGTTTTCCAGCCCCGTTTCTATGAAGGCTTTTCCGGAATGATGAAGGAGGATTCGCTGCCTATATACAACTGGATATGGTTCGGGCTTTACCGTACCGAAAAGGGAATCAGCGGCTACACCTATGGAATGGAGTGTTTCGGCAAGGACGAAATGGAGGTCCTTGACGTGGATGCCGACCCGTCAAAGGTGAGAGACTTCCTGGCCAGCATGGCAGGATATGTTCTGGAATACGATGCAGTTCTCAACGACGGAGAAACCATAGGCTTCTCTGCTGTCGATAAACATAGGATAACACGTGGACAGGGTGTTGCCCTTCCGGACAAAGTGACTCTGAAAATCTCATACGGCAGCGAAGACGATGCCGATGGCGGTCCCGATTTCCCGGATGACACGGATGAAGTGATGGACGATGCGGAAGGCCATCTGGAGAAGTTCAAAGAGAAGGATCTGCCGTTAGATACAATTACGGCCTACAATCATCTGGCAATATATCTACGCTGGTGCATGGTAAATGACCTTATGAGGGATGATTTTCTTGAACAGTTCGGAGACCTTGTGTCCCGGATCAAAAGCGGCTCGGCCGATGATGACCTGAGGGTGTTCATAAAGGACAACCTGAACGGGCAGCTTACAAGATTCCTGTTCAATAAACAGGGCCGTGCATTTGCCGACTACTATTATGGCAGTTACTATGGCGCCAACGAAACTCCATTTTATCCCGGAGACATTGACAACCACGCCCTGGATTATTTCGGTCCGGAAAGGTATCATTCCGATGAGTTCAAAGAGGAAGCATACCTGTTTGTCCCGTATGACGAGGATTATTACCAGGCAATGTCACAACGCATAGACAGACGCTTCGCCAACTGGCAGGGGCTGCATATAGACAAAGATACCGTTGAGCCAGACGAACTGGCCCGTGCCTTCATGGATTATCTTGATTGTGAATGCACCTATTTCCCATCCATGAGTGACGATGACCCTATCATGTCAGCCTATACCTATGCCCAACGGCTCGGCGTGCGGGAAGGCTTCATCCCCGTTCTGGTCAATGTCGATGAAGGTTTGTGGGAAAACATAATCGGGAACTCGGATCCTGACAGCGAAAGCTCGGATGATTACACATTCAACCGGGAAAAAGTCAATGAATTCCGCAGAAGGCTGCTTGAGGCTCCTGTCATGGACGGGAAATCCATCCTTGACAAGCTGACCGGGCAGGACAACGATGATATTGATGAAGAGCCTGAAGGCGGATTCGACAACAACCGTTATTCGAGCTACTGGAATACCGATACGAACATGACGCATCCGCTGATCCTTGCCCGTATTCCGGTCACGGAGCCGTGGAAAATATTCGCGTACCTGCCATTCGGCAACTGGAACGACTGTCCTGCAAACCCCGAACTGATGGCCATCTCAAAGTATTGGTACGAGGAATACGGTGCTGTTCCGGGAACCTTTACCAGCGACCAGCTGGAGTATGAACTTCCAGCTCCCGTTCCGGAAGACAGAGCAATGGAAGCCGCAATACAGCAATATGCTTTCTGTCCGGATATGGACCAGAGCTGTGACGGCATAGGCAGTCTTGCCGACACGTTGCGTCAATCCAGAATATGGTATTTCTGGTGGGATTAACCGATTCTTTCACATTCAAAAGCATTTCAATATGAATCAAGTATTTCAACAAGACCTAAATACAAAGGAACTGCAGCCCGGAGGACCTTTACTTATAAACCTTCTGTTCAAGGAACCGGTTGAATTGCCGGATACGCAGAGGGTGGCTGATGTATGCCGGAAGCATTTCGGCAATGTAGAATGCCGCGAAGGTGATGACAAGTCTGTCTTCATCACAGCTTTGGACCACATGGTGGAGTTTGAGGACGGGAAAGCACCCGTGCAGTTCCTGATGACTTCGTGCATGGACTTTGACGGAAAGACCGTGGACGACTTCACCCGGAGCCAGATGTGGGACTGCCAGGAAAGCCGTGACCGTATCCTTGAGGAATGCCGGTACAGTATGCTCGCTACGGACTTCCTTGCCCGCGGCCTGTCTTCTCTGGAACGTGCCAATCTGGAAATGGACTACCTTGAAGCGCTCGCCGAACTGTTCCCGTCCTGCGAAGCGTTCTTCTTCAGCGGCAGCGGGAAACTGTTCGAGGCGGAGGAAATCCGCGGCAATCAGATAGAAGGTCCTGACCGGTTCATCCGCTATGCCGTAAACGTCCGTTTCTTCACGATTCAGGGTTCCGACGACATGCTGGTCGATACACTCGGGATGAACACGCTGTTCCTGCCTGACCTGCAGTACCACTTCCGCGGACTTGATCCGAACTGGATAGTGAACCATGCCTACAACGTGGCTTCCTATCTGCTTACAAGCGGCAACGAAATAGATTCGGGAGAAACCATCGATGGAATCAAAGACGGTGATATGGACCGCAGCATCCAGTGGAAATGCCAATACGAAGACGCGCTGATACAGCCCAAGCGTCCCGTACTTGACATCAACACGGGAGAATATGCAGCCGGGAACAGGGAATGATTTACCAATGACCAATTAACTTGTTGCGTATGCCATTGAACTTGACAGAAGAACAGATATTGCAGCTCGCTCCCGACGACTCATCTGTAAAGGCCGGCAAAGGACTTGCGACCTTGAGCAAATGGGTACTGAAGGAATGCAGCGGACGTGCCGTCTGGGGTCATTGCCAGGGAAGCGGAAAGAATCCCTACCAGACGGTGATAGACTTGAATGACATTGCGTTCAAGTGTTCCTGCCCGAGCCGCAAATTCCCGTGCAAGCATGGGCTTGGCCTGCTGTTGCTGTACGCCCGCCAGCCTGACCAGTTCACGCAGGCGGAAGAGCCGGAATGGGTGACGGCGTGGCTTGCCAAAAGAACGGAGAAGGCCGAAAAGAAGGAGCAGAAAGCCAAAAGCGAAACCCCTGTGGATGAAGCGGCTCAGGCCAAGAGGCAGGAGAAGCGGCACCAGAAGGTACTGGGAGGCATATCCGACCTTGAGGTATGGATGAAGGACCTGGTGCGCAACGGATTCCTGAATGTTCCGGAACGTGCCTATACCCTGTTTGACAACATGGCCCGGAGGATGGTGGATGCCCAGGCACCGGGACTTGCGGGGAGACTGAGAGCCATGGAGGCTATAGACTTCGACTCGGAAAGCTGGAAATCCGACCTGACGGAAAGCATGGGCAGGCTGTACCTGCTCATGCAGAGCTACAGAAACATGGACGGCCTTCCCGAAGAATGGAAGGACGAGATACGCACGCAGATCGGATATCCCCAGTCCAAGGACAACGTCCTTGCCGGAGAGCCGGTGGCGGACAGCTGGCTCGTGCTTCACAAGCAGTCCCGTAAAGTCAACGATATCAATACCGACATCTACTGGTTTTACGGAAAGGAAAGCAGACTTTTCGCCAGATACCTGAGTTTTGCCGTTGCCGGTACCTTTTCCACCGAGAACTGGATTCCGGGCAGTGCCTATAAAGGGGCGCTATGCTTTTACAACGGCACGGGTACATGCCGGCGTGCATTGTTCCGGGAGTCCGTACTCGCGGAAGAAAACTTTGTGCCGGCGTGCAGCCCTAACCTGAAGCAGGCTGCCGCGGTGTACCGCACGGCCATGCTGACGAATCCGTTTTTCGAGGACGTCCCCCTGCTTGTGGATGACGTGAGGGTTGCCCGTAACGGGAAAGACTACACGCTGCTGGACAACGCGGGCAATGCCGTCCGTGTGGCGATGCCCGAGGAAACCTTCATCGACATCCTCGCCATTACCGGCGGCAATCCGTTCGCCTCGCTGGTCATTGTAAACGGGGATATATGGGAACTGAAATCCATTTGGTACAACAAAGAATATCATACTTGGAGAGATGAACGTAACTGAACCTATCATACAGGCTGCACTGCTTGGAACAGCCAACCGTGAATTCGTTCCCGGAGCCTTTCCCGAGTCCCTTCAGACTCTGGTTGACGGGATCCACGGGAAAGCCGAAGACACGGAATCGTTCCTGTACATGACAGCCGCATCCGCCTTCGCCTACAGGCGTGCCGGATGGGAACCGGCCGGAGCGGAAGGCATTGTCCCCGTGAAAACAGCCCCGGAAGAGGAACTGCCGTATTTCGACAAGGACCGGAGTCAACTCTTTTCCAGACTCCACGGTACACGCTATATGCTAGCCTACGCCTACCGTCTGGCGCAGGGGTCGGGAAAAATCATTTCGCCCGAATACCTCCAGCCGCTTATCCGGCGTGCCTATGACCGCAACAATCCGTTGCGGTTTGAAGAACGCAGGCTGCTGAAAAATCTCGTCGGGAACAGAGGCTTATGGCTGATCAGGCAGATGGGCCTTGTCGGAGAGGAATGCGGGATCACCGATTCTTGGGATACGGCCACCCACGGCGAGCGTAAGGAGATGCTTGCCAGATTCAGGCAGCAGGATTCTGCCGCAGCCCTTGAACTGCTGCGGAAAGACTGGAAGAGCGAACCGGCCAACCAGCGCAACGAGCTGCTTGAATGTCTCCGGATAAACATCAGCAAGGCCGACGAGCTCTTCATACAGGAAGTGCTGGAGTCGGACCGCAGCTCCATTGTCAAGGAAACGGCACGGAAACTTCTGTGCATGATTCCCGATTCAGCCATGGTGATGCGCTGCTGCGAACTCCTGCGTGGACATATCAGACACAACATGCTTACCGGATGGTCATACGACGAGATCGGATACACCCCGGAGATGAAGGCCATGGGGCTGTCCGAGGTAAGCTCCAACAAGAAAGAGGGCGATTCCGAATTCATCCTGAGGCAGCTCGCCGAACGGGTGCCTTTGAGTTTCTGGTGCGAGGTATATGGCTGCGGTAAGGAAGAGGCCGCGAGAAAATTCGCCAAGCATCCCCCTTTCAGGAAGTTCCTGGAGCTGGAGGACCCGATACTCAACTTCTCGGACGGGCTGTGGGCTTTCCACACCCTGAAGGAAGACCCTTCCTATCTGCGCAAGCCGGAACTCGTGGCGATGCTCACTCCCTCCCAGCGGGAGGAAATCAGCTGGCCGGAAACGGTCCGGGATTTCGGATTCATACCCGACTCATGGTACGGCAACGACTACGAGGCATGGGGCCCGAAATTCTCTTCCAGCGTCATGTCTTGGATTCTGAAAAAGGATTACCTGTACTATGCCGCAGACATGGCGGAACGGCTTGCCATGCATATCCCGTCACATCTAAGGAACCTGATCAAGGCCAAGGCCGCCTCTTCGGCGGAGGCTTCGCCGTCCATGAACGAGTTCTGCTCGAAGATGCTGGAATTCATGGATCTTAAATCTGAAATAGACACTTTGTTAAATGAAAAATAAATATTGATATTCATATGAGCACTTTACTGAGACAACATGCCGAGCAACAGTTTGCAGAGGAACTTCATGAACTGAAAAAGAACGAGACCAACCCGATTCCCGAAAACTGGGAGATGTCACCCCAATCCGTGGTCACCTACCTCATGGGAGGGATACTGAAGAACGGTTTTGAGGTTTCACCGAAATACATAGGCAACCGCCGCCTGATGGAGATTGCCGTGGCCACCCTTGTCACCGACCGGGCGCTGCTTCTGTACGGTCTTCCCGGTACGGCCAAGAGCTGGGTCAGCGAGCACATGGCGGCAGCCATATCAGGCGATTCGACGCTGATAGTACAGGGTACCGCCGGAACGGGAGAAGAGGCCATCCGCTATGGCTGGAACTATGCCCGTCTTCTCGCCGAGGGGCCGAGTGAGGGTGCCCTGGTACAGACCCCGGTGATGAAGGCGATGCAGGAAGGCAAGATCGGCCGCATTGAGGAGCTTACCCGTATCGGTTCTGACGTGCAGGATACGCTCATCACCATCCTTTCGGAGAAGACCCTGCCCATCCCCGAGCTGAACAAGGAGGTGCAGGCCATCCGCGGATTCAACATCATAGCCACGGCCAACAATAGGGATAAAGGTGTGAATGACCTTTCAAGCGCACTGAAACGCCGTTTCAACACGGTCATCCTCCCGTTGCCCGACACGCTTGAGGAAGAAGTTGACATTGTCCGCCGCCGCGTGGAGAGCTTCGAGAAAGTGATGCAGCTGCCGGCAGAGAAACCTGCCCTTGATGAAATCCGTCGTGTCGTCACCATTTTCCGTGAGCTGCGTCAGGGAGCCACCGGCGACGGCAAGACGAAGCTCAAGAGCCCGAGCGGCACACTGAGTACGGCAGAAGCCATATCCGTGGTGAACAACGGCCTTGCCATGGCCGGCTATTTCGGTGACGGCCAGATCCATGCGGAGGACCTCGTTTCAGGCATCCTCGGTGCCGTGGTGAAAGACCCTGTACAGGACAAAGTGGTATGGCAGGAATACATGGAGACAGTGGTCAAGAACCGTGAGGGCTGGAAAGACATCTACAGGGCTTCAAGAGATATGATTTGATTGACGTATTTTGCATGAGACAAGTAATATGACAGACATTCATCTATTGGGAATACGTCATCACGGGCCGGGCTCCTGCCGGAACATCCTGCAGGAACTTGAGCGTATCCGTCCCGACCTCATACTGCTTGAGGGACCGGCGGAGGCCGAGGCTCTCATGCCGTTCGTCTCCTACGGGCAGATGAAGCCTCCGGTAGCCCTGCTCGGCTATCAACCCGATGTGCCGCAGAATGCCGTATTCTATCCGTTTGCCGACTTCTCGCCGGAATGGCAGGCTTTGCGCTATGCTCTCCGGGAGAATGTCACCTTACGCTTCTTCGATCTCCCGCTTGCCCATTCCCTTGCCTTCGAAGCGGAAAGGAAGGATGGCAACGAGCCTGTAGAAGCGGATGATGAAGCTATTAAACAGCCGGGTGATCCGTTTGACCTGCTGGCAGAAGCTGCCGGCTATACTGACGGTGAATCGTGGTGGAACATGAACATAGAACAGCGCAGAGACGGCAGCGGCATCTTCGAGGCCGTCAAGGAAGCTGTGACCGCGCTCAGGGAAGCCCTCCCGGAACATACCTCCCGCAGGAACCTTGTCCGTGAAGCGTGGATGCGTCGCATGATACGAGCGGCCCAGAAGGAACCTTTCGGGTGCATAGCCGTAATCTGCGGGGCATGGCATGTCCCGGCACTGGAGAATATGCCGAAGGTGAAGGATGACAACGAGCTGCTGAAAGGGCTCCCGAAGGTAAAGGCGGAATGCACGTGGATTCCGTGGACGTATGACAGGCTCACCTTCCGCAGCGGTTACGGGGCCGGCATAGACTCTCCGGGATGGTATCATTACCTGTGGCATCATCCGGAAGATGACGGCACCTGGTGGGTCAGCCGTATAGCGGCCCTTCTGAGGAAGAAGGACATGGACATCTCGGTGGCCCACGTAATCGAGACAGTCCGTCTGGCGCAGACGACAGCTGCGTTGCGTGGATTGCCCGCCCCGACGCTTGAGGAATACAACGAGGCGGTGACCACCGTAATGGGCTTCGGGGACGATATGCTGCTGCAGCTCGTCAGGGAATCGCTCATCGTGGGCAACTGTCTGGGCAAAGTGCCGGAAGCGGTACCCAAAGTCCCTCTCCTGATTGACGTGGAACGGCAGCAGAAACGCTTGCGTGTTCCTTTCACGGCGGAAATAAAGGAGATGACACTTGACCTGCGCAAGGAGACCGACCTGGAACGCAGCCTGTTCTTCCACCGCCTGGCCCTGCTTGACATAGACTGGGCCAAGCCGGAAACCGCAGGCGGCAAGGGTACTTTCAAGGAAAAATGGAGTCTTTACCATAGACCGGAACAGATTGTCTGCATCATAGAACGGGCAGTCTGGGGCAATACCGTGGAGGAAGCCGTGCAGAAGTACGTCTCCGACCGCATGACCGGAATCACCAGAATCCCCGAACTGACGGGACTTCTTGACCGGGTCATTCCGGCCAACCTTCCGGAGCTTGTGGAAGCGATGACCATCCGTCTTGACCGTCTGTCGGCGGCATCCACAGACATTGTGGAGATGATGGAAGCGGTTCCCGACCTGGTGAACATCGTCCGTTACGGCGATGTCCGCAATCTGGATTTCAGCAAGGTGGGCAACATGCTCCGGGCCATGGTGGCACGTATCCTTGCAGGAGGTCTGCTCGTCTGCATCAACATCGACGAGGAGGCAGCCGGAGAACTTCTTGAACACCTGTCGGCTACCAACTATGCCGTATCCACGCTTGATGACGAAGAGCTGAACGGCATGTGGTATGGGTTCGTGCAGCAGATCCGCAATTCATCAGGAGCGCATCCGCTGCTCTCCGGGTACGCGGCACGCATACTCTACGACAAGGGCAGGATATCGCGTGAAGAGATGCGTGACACCTTGAGCTTCTATTCATCGGTGGGCAACGCACCTTCCGACATCGCATACTGGTTTGAGGGATTCCTGCGTGCATCAGGTTCGGTACTGCTGCTGGACGACAACCTGTGGCAGCTCGTGAACGGCTGGCTCTGCGGTTTGAGCGACGCAAATTTCATAGAACTGCTGCCGGTGATCAGACGTACATTCAGCAATTTCACTACAGCCGAGCGCCGCAAACTCGGCGAGAAGGCCAAAGGATTCGAATTGAACGGAACCGATACCGGAATCGCCTCCGGGGAACATTCCTGCAATGACGGGGATGCATCCAAAGTAATACCCCTGCTCGGCAGACTTCTGGGAATCGGATAAAAAAGGAACAGAACATGGAAACAGAATATTTGAAAAGATGGCGTATGGCTCTCGGCGGGAATGCCGCTGACGGGACGGGTGTAACGCTGACGGTGGAAGAACAGCGCCTTGACAGTTCGCTGGAAGCCGTCTATGACAGTGACCGCCGCGGCGGACTCGGGTCGTCGGCCCCAAAGGTAAGCCGCTGGCTTGGCGATATCCGGGAGTTTTTCCCACAGACCGTCGTGCAGGTCATCCAGAGGGATGCCATCAAGCGTCTGCATATCGATTCGCTGCTTACCGAGAAGGAGATGCTGGCAACAGTTGTCCCTGACGTACATCTGGTAGCTACACTGATGTCACTCGGCAGGGCCATTCCCGAAAAGAACAAGGACATGGCCCGTCAGGTTGTACGCAAGGTCGTGGATGACCTGCTGCGGAAGCTCTCTTCCCCGACCCAGCAGGCCGTCACCGGTGCTTTGAACCGTTCGGCGAGAAGGCGCAATCCCCGTTACAACGAGATAGACTGGAAGACGACCATCATAAAGAACCTGAAGAACTACCAGCCCCAGTACAAGACCGTCATTCCGGAAGTCAGGATAGGCTACGGCAGAAAATGCAAGGCTCTGAAGGACATCATTCTCTGTCTCGACCAGAGCGGTTCGATGGGAACCTCTGTCGTATATTCCGGCATCTTCGGTTCGGTACTGGCCTCCCTGCCGTCCGTCAATACGCGTATGGTGGTGTTCGACACTTCGGTCGTTGACCTTACCGATGACCTGCAGGACCCGGTTGACCTGTTGTTCGGTGTCCAGCTCGGCGGAGGAACCGACATAGCCAGGGCCCTGACTTACTGTCAGGGTGTGATCACACGGCCGCAGGACACTGTGCTGGTACTGGTGACCGACCTCTATGAAGGCGGTGACGAGAAGGAGATGCGCAAGCGTTTCGCCTCCATTGTGGCCAGCGGTGTGCAGCTGATTGTGCTTCCGGCCCTGAACGATGACGGGGCGCCCTGCTACGACAAGCGTAATGCCGAGTATCTTGCCGGTCTGGGTGTTCCCACATTTGCCTGTACGCCTGACAAATTCCCCGACCTGATGGCTGCGGCATTGAGCAAGCAGGATATCGGGATGTGGGCATCAAAGAATATCAAAGAAAAATAGAGGAATATGGAACTTTCAGATGAACTGTACGACAGAATCGAAGAACTGTCAGAAACGGGAAATGAGGCGATGGAAAGCGAAGATTACGCGAAAGCCATCTCCTGTTTCCAAGAGGCACTGGACATCCTTCCTGAACCGAAGGAAGACTGGGAAGCATATCTCTGGCTCGTCGGCTCAATCGGTGACGCCCATTTCATGATGGGGAACTACGGCAAGTCGCTGGAGTTTTTCCGCAAATGCTACAATATCGGAGAGACAGACAATCCTTTCATCCTGCTGCGCCTTGGCGAGAACTATCTGGAAATGGAGGATGAAACCAATGCAACTGAATTTCTTCTCCGCGCCTATATGCTCGAAGGGGAAAAGATTTTCAAGGAAGACTGGAAATATTTCCAATGGCTGTCCGGGCATGTGAATCTCAAACAAAAATAATAACAAAATTATACGGCACTCATGAAAAAGGAAATAACAGACAGAATCAGGCTACTGGGCGGCAACGTAGCAAACCTGAAAGGGAATTCACTGAAAGAGGATCTCTGTGCCATTACATTCGATACGGCCTTGTTCCTTAAACCGGTGGACACGCCCTGGCTGGCTGCCGAAGATACAGAGCCGATTGAAGGTTTGGGCGATTGGGTGGATGAGCATATGGAGTTGTTCAATTCTGACAGGGAGGCGTTCTATAAGGAAATGACAGATACGTTCTTTACCTTGGATGAAGAACCTCGCCGCCAACTGTTTTGGGTTGCCAGACCATTTACGCCATTCCAAAAAGGGACACCGGATTTTGAAGAATGGAATGGTTGGTTTACGGATAATGCAGAGCTGGGTGAAATCATCAAGTATTCAAATTGTGCCACTCCGGATTTTGTAGAGCTGCTTTATACGGACGGTTATCCCAATTACTATCTCATCTGCCTGTCAGATAACGACCCTGAGAATCCTGTCGTCTGGAGTACGGATCATGAGGAATTTTTCACGGAAGTAACCAATGAGGGACGACTGAATGATTTTCTCGACAGGTTCATGACTAAGGAGGAATTCCTGAAATTGGTGAAAAGTAAACTTGAAGAGTGAATATAATAGTTGGATTAATGCTTTATTTTATAGCAAAGCTATAAGAATGGAGAAATTTCTTCAAAATAAATATAATAAGCGGTTTGCCCCCCCCCTGAAAATCAGTTTGCCACAGAACATTATCAACCTCGAAAAATAAAAATATACGACATATGAATAGAATGTTGATACTATACATTTTTTTGTTGCTTTGCGGCACGGTTTCCGCACAACAAACAGTAGAATGGAATGATTTGCAGCCCCTGACGGATGATGCACACCGCACAGTATATTATAAAAAAGACAGTAAACGGCCGTTGCAGGGAAAATATCGCATTATACGAGGGCTTGACGAAGAACACGTGAAACTTTCAGACGGCATGATAAACGGTGACTATCATCGCTACCGTGACGGGGTATTGCGTGAGTCGGGCATATATGTCAAGGGCAAGCGTAACGGTACATTCACGGAATACTACCAAGACGGCGTTACTCCTCGAAAGGAAACACCCATACTACAAGGCAAGATAGACGGAACTGTAAAGACCTATTTCCGTAACGGAAAAATAGAGATAGAAAAGGAGTACAAACAGAGTGTGGAGAACGGGCGGGAACGTCGCTTTGCCAACAAGACGGGTAAGCAGATTTTTGAATCTCATTATATCGACGGGAAAAAAGATGGCGAGGAATGGGAAATCTTCGAGGACGGCCGCGCAATACGCAGCAAGACTACATGCCACTACCGTAATGGAAAACTCGACGGTTCGTATCGTGTGGAATCAACATGGGAGGGTAAACCCTATATAACCATTGAGGGACAATACACCGACGGTGAGAAATCAGGGCAATGGATACAGCATAACTATCAAGATAATACCCAAACCTGCACATGGCATGGTGAAGGTGGGGCTTAAACTTAGATGAAAACCGTCATCATAACACTACTTTTGACGGCTGCATCGGTCATGAGTTGCAAGCCGCCTATGCCTCCGACAGACAATGAGTCCGCCTGCACATCTTCATGCAAACAAGACCAACGGACAGCGGATGTTATTGGCGAAGCGGATATAATAACGGGGATTGCTTCCGATGATTTTCCCTCCCTTTTCATACAAGGCAATCATTTCCAGTTCCAACGCAAGAATGGATTATATGCTCCTTTGGGTATTGGGTTCATGGAGGTCATAGCCGAGCAGAACCCCGTCATACCATTATACCGGACAGCAACGTGCAAGGAGCCGGAAGATAGCATTGCACTGCATCAGTATCCGTTTGACAAGGATATTGCCGAGCGGAAAAGGAAGGATGACAATCCGCAGGAATGGCAGGACGGACAGAATAACGCTTCATGCAAAGATGGCAGATATTACTATCGTTACTCTTCGGAATCAGATACGTTAATGCCCTTGGCATGGAGATCCGGAAGCAACATACATGAATACTTAGAAGAGACGGCAAGTCTGACCTACACTTTTCCCATGCTCCGTTTTAGAGTGTTGGGCTTAATGGCGGGAAGGGCTGAAATTGTACTGAACGAGGAAAGCGGAAAAACGGCATGGATCAACTGTTCATCTGGGCAGATTATGATGCATGGAAACAGGATGCAACGCAACCGCAGCCTCATGCGGATAAATGGTATTCCAGCGAAAAGAACGCATGACTTTGACACCTACTATATCTCTTGGGAAGACTATCTTCGCATGGTGACGGTAGTCTGCTTCAAGGACAATACAGAAGTCCGAAAACCGTTTGAGGTACAAGGCGATACAATAAAGAGTGAACAAGGCTGGAAATTATGGAAACAAGGAGAAGAGCTACTGATAAAAGATATTATAGAATACTACCTTGAATAATGTCGGCTGCCGGACAAACGCCGGGGAACTCTTTCGGGCGGGACGGGGCGCGGGAAGTTTCGGCGAACAGCCGAAGCCCCGTGTGTCAAAGTGCAAGCGCAAGATAGTGAAAACCCTTTCACCCACGTTAGGGATTGCAGGGGAAAAGCCACAGCATAGCGAGGACTTGTAGCGGAAAGCCCGACCCGAAGGGGGAACGCCCAAACAACCACCCGAACAAACTGCTTTTTGGCAAGGATTGCATTTATGGAAAAATACGAAGTAGATTATAGTGAGTCATCCTATTTTGTTTTTTAATACAAACAATGCGATTTCGCCCAATAGCAAAGTCAAAAAGCTACCTATCCAAAGATAATAACCTGTTGACAAATGAAAAACTCCAAGAGTGCTTTCAATGCCCCGTTCCGGGTCTACGAATATCGGATTACAGTTGGGAGATTCAGTAAATAGTATAAAATTAGCCAACTAATTCATACACAAAGTTTTGTGAATTAGCTGGTTTTTTTGTATCTTTAGGTATTCCCCCGAAATTAAGGTTTGGCATCCAAAGTGGGGGAAATTCCTAAACCAAGATATGGCTAAGATACAAAATATTTCCGAAATTCACCCAACTTTGGGCTTTACAGAATTTGATATTCTGGAAAAATACCGCAAAAGTTTTAATGAGAGTGAGCTTGGCAGGCTTCACTCAGTGTTCCCGTTTGAACGCATGGCAAAAGCCGCAGGCCTGTCGGAACAGCGTCTGGGGCGCAGGAACATTTTCAGCCCTTCGGCAAAGATTGCCCTCATGCTCCTGAAATCCTACACCGGATTCTCCGACAGACAGCTGGTGGAACATCTGAACGGCAACATACACTATCAGATGTTCTGCGGAATCATGATAGACCCGTCCTTCCCCATAACCAACTACAAGATAGTCAGTGCCATCCGCAATGAGATGGCATCCCGTCTTGACATTGAATTCCTCCAGGAAGTGCTGGCCTCACACTGGAAACCTTATCTTGAGAACCTTCACGTGTGCATGAGCGATGCCACATGCTATGAGAGCCATATGCGTTTTCCTACGGACATGAAACTTCTTTGGGAAAGCATTGAATGGCTTCACAGACATATCTGTCAGCATTGCGGGGAGCTTGGCATAAGGCGTCCGCGCAACAAATATGCGGATGTGGAAGCGTCTTATCTGTCCTACAGCAAGAAAAGAAAAAGGAAGGTTTCACGGACAAGGATGCTCAAGCGCCGTATGATCAGGCTTCTTGAAAAACTCCTCATACAGAGGGATGGAATCCATAGGAAGTACGGTGTCTCACTCCGATACACACCGGATTACCGGAAACGGCTGTCCGTCATCAGAAAGGTCCTTGTACAGGAGAAGGAAATGTTTGAAGGCCGGAAGGTCAGTGACCGCATCGTCAGCATTGACCGCCATTATGTACGTCCTATCGTAAGGGGAAAGGAAACCAAGTCTGTTGAGTTCGGTGCAAAAGTGAACAATATACAGATAGACGGCATATCGTTCATCGAACACCTCTCGTTCAAGGCTTTCAATGAGGGTATACGTCTGAAGGACTGTATCCGTATGCAGCAGAAACTCATGAACGTGAGGGTAAGATGTGTGGCTGCCGATTCCATATACGCCAACAATGCCAACAGGAAGTTTTGCACGAAATACGGAATATCCACTTCCTTCGTGTGCAAGGGAAAGGCGGCAAAGGATGAGCAGTTGAGAAGGGTTCTCAGAAGTGAACTCTCAAGGGAGAGGGCTACCCGGCTTGAAGGCAGCTTCGGCACACAGAAGCAGCATTACTCGCTCTCAAGGATAAAGGCACGGAACAGGAAGACGGAAATCCTGTGGATCTTTTTCGGAATACATACGGCAAATGCCGTACTGATGATTGACAAGATCAGGAACAGGACGGTTAAAGCGGTATGATATGATTTTACTGACAGAATCAAAAGAGGTCATCAGACTTCTTCAGGAAAGTCTTGTCTTGACGGATAAAATTATGTGAGAAAACAACGAAAAACTACAATAAAAATGGCATAGGAAGTGATGATGCGCCATCATCTTCATATGCCATCTTATTTTTTAGGGACATTTACTGAATATCCCTACAGTTTAACCTGCCAACGGGTACGATATTAATTAAACGTTTACGTCTTTTGCCGCATTAACCCAGCCTGTTGTCTCTGCATCAAACTGGATCGGATTCAACACAGCCTCTCCCTGATCAGTATAACCACCACCGAAAATCAACGTGTAGATATGACGCTTGCCCTGTTCCCATGTATCTCCGAACGGAACATAAATTGTTTTGTATTCGCTTGCTGAACCCAACAGATAAGCTCCGGACTGCCGGATTTTGCAGGCGATCTCCAGATAACATTGCTTCGCATCGTCGGCACCCTTCTTGGTTTTGCTGGCTCCGGAAACAGTCCAAGCAGTCAGCTCCTGTGGTATATTCAGCATAGGAGTATCTGTGGTAATATCGGTAGCTTCGGTATTGCTATTGACCGTGATGTTTGCGTTTTTCACTACGGTAAATGCGTGTGGAAATGCTAAATCAGACGAACTCCAACTTCCCGTTCCATCGGCTGCCGCAGGCAATGTGAAGGCGCCGGCAAATTTGAAATTATGAATCTTGATCACGTCGATGTCCACCTGCATGTTATCGTATTGGGTCTTTGCTTTGAATACGACCTGTGACAGAATATGTTTGAAATTAAATTTCACTATTCCGTTGTTCATGTCTTTTGTCTGGCCTTTGGCCATGGCATACATCACGTCGTAGTTTGCATGAGTACCGGCTCCATACTCATCCATGCAGGTATAACTTATCTTTTGGACATCCTTGGTGGCTTCCCAACTATAAAACACCATCATGTCTTCACTAACCGTTCCGGGATTGAACGCGTAAAAGTCCAAAGCCTCGGTAGGCCAATAACGAAGGTCGTTCGCATCGTCATAATCCCACTTACCATTTTTGTACACGATCTTCACTCCGTCATGTTCAAATTCCGTGTCGTTCTTTCCCATGAAGGCAGTACCATCCGCCGTAAAAGCGAACACGTCGAAATCGGTGTTCTTCAAGTTGGTGTTGGTAGTAGGGGTAGCCCTCGTTTCCGCCGCATTACTTAACACGTTAAAACCAATCGCATTTCGTGAGGAGGTTTCCACATTCGCAATCTCCTCTTCTGAGCAACTCATCAGTAGTACTCCAAAAATTGCCCAAAGCATTACTGTACTTTTTTTCATAAAATGAATAAAATTGTTAATAAATATAATTAATAAAACTCGATTACAACACTATATCCACATTCACATCATCCCAATCATCAACGTCCACATCAAATCCCGGACCGCCACTTCCCGGCTCGGATGGTACCTCATAATCAAAATTCAACACCAGATGCACATCACCGACATGCCCCGCTACCGGGACATCATGCACTTGGTCGCTCACGTCCTGTTCCAATACAGACATGCTGCCGGAACGGTTCTTGAGATACAGCCGGAAAACATTGGGCTCTCCTTCAAGTGCGGAATGTCCAAACGTATAGAATCCGCCTATAATCTGATTCCGTGAAACCATTCCATCAAAGAGCAGGCTCTCCGAAAGACCGGCGGGCAAACTGTCGCCGGACATGTTAAGCGAGCCGGACATGCCGGAAAGAGCAGCCCGCAAATCCGCCACCCTGTCCAGTCCCCGAATTCCGTTCACCTCATACGTGTAGTGACATACCATGTTTACGGGAGTTAGCCGTATTATCTTCGTGCTTCCTTCCGGAATGTCCTTGAGGATAACTCTGTCTATATGGTCGCCACACAGCCAGGGTGGGGTGACGGCCATTGTCTGGTTATCCGGCGACCGAACATCACGCGTATCGGCAGTAAAAAGCGTGTAACTGCCGTTTTCTTTCCAAACCATCCCGTCGGTATCGTAGTTGAAGCAAATTACCCGGTAATCATTCTCGGGGAGCTCCACTTCCCCATCCTCTCCTCCGGGGAAATCAAATATCCACGTGTTGCTTTCATCATCGGTCGGATAAAATACGACCCTCATGCCTTCAGGCTTGTCATGATTGGAAATCTTGGTCCAGTCGAATACTACCCGCACCGTGGCAAAGTGCGGATGATCGTAACATAAATCCTTATGCTCACAAGCCGTCAGTCCCATCCATAAAAATATGAACACCAGACTAAAGCGTATCAGTATCACTGCCTGCCTCCTTTCTTCCGGCTATAATTCCCCCGCCCGATCAACCACACCAAAGAGATACCCGCCTTGGTCGGGCCGAACCAGCAGCGTTTTTTAGTGGTCTGCCATACATAGTGACCGTCCAAAGGGATGTACTCCTTGTACAATCCTCCAAGGTAGCCGATTCCCAACGTGAAATCCACATTGAACCGATGTCCCACAGGTAACGAGTAGCCGTAAGCCACGCCTCCCCCGTAACTCCATTTATCCCCCAAGTAACCTTTCCCACCCAATTCGAAATCATAGGTGACGATCTGCCCGTACAATCCGACATGATGCCCGGAAAACGGTTTTTCCACCGCTCTCCGACCGAACCAGCGGCGCAACTCCACATCTCCCCCATAGATACGCCAATAATTATGCTTCCGATCACTTTTCCACCAGGCATACATCCAATTCCCGGCCACAGACCAGTTCTTCCCCAAACAGAACTCAACCCCGATGTCAGGTATCAAAACAGCGTCATAAAGCAAGTTTGTTTTCACCGCCATGCAAAACGGCCGTTTCTTTACCGGAGCTATGACGGTAACGGTATCACGGATGCACAACGTATCACGTGTATGTATATATACCGTATCTCTGACGGGATTTATCGGATCACTATCATAGCATATTTTCACCATCGACGAACGAAGTTTCGGAAAATGGAATTTATACAAATATGAGTATGGCCTCCCCCCTTTCAGTCTTTTCAGTTCTCCCCCCCCCCAATAAGGGCTATCCTGGTTTTCCAAACGTACGATCTTCTCCAACAAACGAAGGACATCCTCCCTCTCCGGAACATTCACATCCGCTCTCACCATCGTTATAAGTCCGTTCCAGTCGCTTCCCGAAAAATGAAAATCCCACTCCAATACCGGAATCTTTATATAAGGTGATATATACCGCCACAAAACCTCTGCTCGTTTTTCAGACAGCCTTCCATTCAACAGCCCCCCTCCTTCCGGGGAAGCTCCTCCTATTATTTGAATTTTCCTGATAAGACGGACGGAGTCGTTCAATGCGGAACAGATTTTAGCAAACCGCTCCATCTCGTTCCCATTGTCAAGTAAACATGTATCTATATTTACCTTTCCTTGATGAAAATAGATCCTTACCGAATCACGCTTCTCCTGAGCGGATATTTCTCCGCTTATACTCAACACGAGCACGAACAATACACATTTAATATAAAAAAACATCTTTTCGTCATTTAATCATTTGTTAATATGACAATCCAAACCCAGGCTTTTACACCCCCTGAATTTCAACCGCTAAAGATATGCACCTATAAACCAACCTCCAAAGCAAAAAACAAGTATTTTAAACTTATAAATACTTAAAAAGACAACCACACAACAGCTACAACACTTACCACAGCAGCCAATCACGCTTACACAACAATTAAAAACACTTAACATCATAAAGAAAAGTACTTAAACATACAAAAAAAACAGTTATTTTTGCAGGAAACATTATGCTTAATAACACTTAAAACAATAAAACACATGAAATTCAGCACAAAAGCCGCTACTTTTCTAAGTTCAATAAAAACTCAAACTTACGACAAAAAAGAAAGCGAAATGATAATAACGTATCAACAAAAACGTGTCTTTCATCTATCCCTGCTCATGCTGGCCTTATGCGCACCCATATACATATATTCAGTTCCATTTCCCAATGAACAGTTTTATTATATTAACAGCGTATTATTCCTGTTTATCATTATGTGCACTCTCGCTTATTTTAAAAAGAGAGTAAATCTGACCACGACCTTTTCCATTATACTGATAGCCATACATATCGAGATTTTTATCGAGATAATTTATTGCTCAATATGTAGCGGATATGAATATAGTTATCAAAGAGCATTGATAATGAGTAACATTACTATCTCTCTCTTATTTACCATGCTTTCCATCTGTGCCTATATGAGTAATATCTCCATCCTATTGTCCTCCCTTACCATAGCTTCCTATACAATCTGCACACTTATCACCGACGAACCGTTCCTATACAGTTATCTGCCTTTGATCATCATCATATACACCATGATCCCCTTATTAGGAAGATCCTTACACAGTAATATCAGCAGCTTGCTAAAAAGTAGCAACTTGCTAAAAGAGGAAGAGGAAATGCTTTTGAAACGTCTCCAAATGAAAAAGGAAGAACTATTCGCGTTCGCCGAGTTGTTAAGCGAGAATAACCCGGAAGAAAAGACAAGCTCCCTGTTAAACATAATAGGGGAACAATCCAAAGAAAATCTTTTTACAGCCCTTGCCGCATACCAGAAAAAGGAAAAAAGTAAACTTGATACAATCAGGAGAATATATCCCAATTTATCCCCGTCCGAATTAAACATCTGCCGTTTAATACTGCAAGACAAGACCGTCAGCCAAATATGCGAATTATTACATCGGAGTAGCGGAAACATAACCAGCCAACGAGCGAACATACGTGCCAAACTCGGACTGAAAAAAAGCGACAATTTAAAAGAAGCATTACAAGAACGCATGAGGCTGTATGAAGAAGAACACCACCGGCAAGAGGAGTTTTCAGCCATGCGTTAGGGATTGCAGAGTAAAGCCCACAGCCTTTAGGCGAGGACTTGAAACGTAAAGCCCGACCGTCCCACGGGAACGCCCAAAAGAAAAAAAATCCCCCGAACATTCATCCGGGGGACATTCAGGTCGTCACGTCAATTGTAATATATCTGTTATTTAATTTTTCACCTGAAAACTAATCCCGGGGAAACCATTGCATGAATATTCATCTGCCTTTAACACATCTAAAAGCAAAAAGTCCCTTGGCGCACCGGCGTCACAGGAACTTTTCACATATAAAAGACACATGTTCTTTCACTGTATGCGTATATATTCCGAATACCTGATTTCCACATACGGGTTGTCACTGGAAATGGACTGATGGATAGCCTTTACACGCTTCCAGAACCACCATCCCTTGTATTCTACCCAAACCGCCTGATTGAGGGTTACCGGAACTTTGATGTCGCCTTTGAGCCGTTTGTTCTCGATCAACCCGGTAAGTTGGATATACGGTGTAACCATCTCCACCTTCTGCCGCAGCAGTGGAACGGTATCACGGATAATGAGCGTGTCACGGATGGCGGCATCTATCGGGGCTTTCACTTCGACTTCATGCCGTGCAGCCACTTCGAGGTTCCTGATTTTCACGCCTAGCCTTTCGATGGTCTCGGCATCCTTGGCACGGAACTCTTTATACTCATCTATAGTCAGCCGCAATGCCTTGGCATCGAGGACCATCGTCGCTGAATCGATCTGCATCCGCTTCACATCGGAAAGCAGTGCGGTGCTGTTCATGCGGAATCGGTCGCGTTCTTCCGTGAGGCGTATTGTCCGCCGGTGCTGCAGCCAGAGGATGCTACAGAGCAGCAACACCGTTGCCAGAAGTATTCTGTTTAATCTACTCATATGATACTGATTCTTCGGGGATGAACCACAGAAATTCATCCATATAGATTTCTTCCAACAATACAAGGCCGCCCCGGTTCTTTTTTCGGTTCTGCGGGAGGTCTTCAACGACCAGTCCACGGCGACCGACCAGTTCGTCCAACCTCATTTCGGAGAGTTCAGGCGAAGCGATGATGGTAACGTATGCATTCTTTTTCATAACTGGTCTTTCCACGATGTTTTTACTTGTGCGTTCCCTGACATTTGAGAAGTTCACGGATATCGGCACGGATTTCGTGCAGGTCATTCTGTACCGTGTTGAGCTGCATCATGGTTGCCTCGAACACGGACTTGTCCAGCTTCATGGCGTTGATACGGTCATACTGGTTCTTGATTTCCACTTCCAAACCGATACATTTGGTTTCCAGTTCTGCAATTTGGGCGGTGTTGTTGACATGCTGTATGTACAGTGTCAGCGAGAACGAGAGTACCACGACAATGATCTTGAAGTACTTCATTACAAATTCTTTGAGTTGTTCCATATCTTATTCCATTAAAAGTGAGAATGCGTCCCTGATAGCCCTCAGCAGAGTCTCGGCTGCCGCACTATCCCGGAACCCATAGATGACAAGCGCGATCATCATCGCCAGATAGACCCACCAGGCGATTTCTTCCTTAGTGATTTTACGTTTCCGCTTCGCCATCTTTTACAGGATTTTGGGGTACGATTACATTGAAGATAACATTGCCGTCGCTGCCTTCGATACGCAGGCGGTTCTCCTCCTTGTGCCTGATGGGGAAGATATCCATCAGCGCCTTGGCGGCATTGACCGACACGGCCCTGAGCGGTGCCGGAGAGAGCGGCACACCGAAACGGTCTGTATAGTCCGAAGTGGCCGTCTCGTCCATGATTGCCTTGAGAGTCTCGGTCACCTGCAGCTTTACAGCCATCGTCTCCATCTCGAACCGTTCCGAGGAGAGCAATGCCTTGATATGTGCCAGCACATGCGGTTTGTTCATCAGGTAATTGGCCGAAGCATACGGGTTCTTCACCGTATCCTCACCGAATACCTCCACAAAGCATTTTTTCGGCCGTCCGGCATATTCCAGCCCGCCGTTCACATAGAGGTTGCAGAATTGCAGCTCCTGCTCCGTGAGCGGTTTCTCTTCCGGCCTATCCTGCGTGTTCGTTATCTTGTCTGACATCGGTTCTTCCTTCCTTTTCTGAAAGAGTAGCGGGTTTGTATCCCGGAGGTTTTACAAAATCCGCCTTTTCATTGAGCAACTGCTCCATTAATGCGTCATAGAATACCTGGGCCAACGCATCGGCACACGCCTCCGCATCCGCTAGCGAGTTGATGAGCCGCAGGTTGAACTTGATTTCCAGGTCGTAGCCCGATATGAACGCCATCAGTTCGTTCCCGTCATAGCCCAGCGCCCCGTAGGTCATCCGGTCCGCCGTACGGAATGTAATGGTCTCGGGAATCTGTTCCCGGTCAATGCCTTGGGCTTCCTTATTCGTGTCCATACTCATATCTTGAAATATTTACGGGTTTTCTCTTTCTTCTGCGTAGCGATTGCCGCCCCTTCCGTCTGGCGCAGACGGGAGGTATAGACCCCCAGGATGTCAAGCGTGGCCGTCACATCCGCAGCCGCATCGTGGGCATCGTCCAGTTCCACCCCCAATTTTGAGGCTACCAGTTCCAGTTTATACGAAGTAACCTCCGGATCAGCGGCAAAAGCCAACCGTCCCATGACAAGCGTGTCGATGTAGTGCGGCTGGAAGTTGCCGTAATAGTCCTTGGTACCGGAAAAGGTCTTTTCAAACTCGGCGGCCAGTCCGGCATAGTTCATCAGCTGTTGCAGGAATCCGATATCGAAAGCGATGTTCTGTCCGACCAGCACGGGCTTGCACTGATAGCCCTTCGAGAGGGTGCTGCGTTTGGCGAAGGCGATGACTTCTCCGGCGACTTTCTTCATGTCCACACCCTGTGTGCGCAGCATCTCCATGGTAATGGCGGAATAGTCCAATGCCGTCTGTTCGTACTTCATCGGGACATATTCCGGTTCTTTCGCCTGTTCATGGCGGGTACGCAACACCTTGCGTCGGGGAAGCCCCGCGTCCTGTTTCCCGTAGGGGGCGATATACGCCTGATAGCGGTCGAATACCTGCCATGTGTCGAAACGGACGGCTTGCAGGGCGATCTGTGTACAGGCGCATTCACGGCAGTCCAGCCCTCCGGTCTCGAAGTCCAGCCCGATGCCTACATATATCTTCTGTTCTGTCTTGGGTGCCATATCTTTTCAGGATTGAATGAATAACAATGAGTTCCTATAGGTCTGTAATGTATTGCATCCGTTGTAGTCGCTGTAACGGATGACGGCAGTGAGGATGACCACCCGGTCTTTGAGCGACTGGATCACGGTGTGGTGTTCCATGTAATAGTCGTTCCAGCATACACATTCCGCCAGACGGTTGTTCTGGGAGAGTGTCAGCTTGGCGAAACGCTTCCGGCTTCCCGTCTCCCTGTCCTTGTAGGTATGTTCGGTTACATCCACCACCGTGGCGCAGACAGTCGCACGCCTGCCGTCGTTCTCGTCCCGTGCCACCTCGTCCAGGGTCAGGTAAGAGGCTTTTCCCTTGACCTGCCTGCGGGCTTCCGAATTGTTGAAGATGCGGCGATAATCGATGCTGCCTATGCCCGACACGGCAATCTGCTGCTGCGACCAGAAGAAATGCCGCCCGCGCATGTCCTGCGGGAAGTCTTTTTCAGAAAGGGAGAATCCCAGTTCCCGTGCTGCGCGTTCGAGCAGCGCGCAGCGTTCGGTAACCGCCCCGACTTTTTCGATACGGTCGAAGCATCCGGCAAGGATCATGTGCTTGACATGCCGGGCGTTCACGGGGACTTTCACGGCCTCTTCCGCGTTGTCGGGGTCGTCCCAGTAACTGTATTTCTTGAGTTTGTAACGGAATATGCGGTGGATGAAGTTCTCGATACCGGTATATGCCCCGCCCCGGTCGCGTTCCGTGACGATGTATTCCACTGTCTTGACACCGACCTGTTTGATACGGGTAAGCGACCAGAAGATTTCATCGGTGGCATAGTCGGTGAAGAACTCCGTCCCGGAGCGGTTGATGTCCGGCGGCACGATCTTGGCCGACGAGCAGCGTTCCATCTCCGCCATCAACGAAGGAATCTCCTTGTCGTCCGCCCATTGCAATGCCACCGTGTAGAATGCCGAGGGGTAATTGGCCTTGAGCCATGCCCCGCAATAGGCTGTAAGGGCGTATGCCGCGGCATGGGAACGGTTGAACGAATATTTCCCGGCTACCTCTATCTTGTGCCAGATTTCCTCCGCCTCATAGTCCGGGCATCCGTTCCCGACGGCTCCGGCAATGAAATCCGCCTTCAGCGTGGCCATCAGGTCGGCTTTCTTCTTTCCTATGGCCTTGCGCAGATAGTCGGTCTTCCCGAGGTCGAATCCCCCGAGCGTATGAGCAACGGACATGAACTGCTCCTGGTAGACCATGATTCCGAAAGTGTTCTTCGTTGCTTCATAACAGCCGTAGTTATAGACCGGGGCCACTTCGCCACGCCTGAAACGGACATAATCATCGGTGGCACCGATGTCGAGTGTGGCGGGACGGTACAGGGCATTGATGGCGATCAGGTCCTCGATACACTCCGGCTGTACATCCTGGATAAACCGGGTAATGCCCGGCGAAGAGAACTGGAACACATTCTGCGTGTTGCCGTCCGAGAGCAGTCGGTAGGTCTTCCCGTCTTCCAGCATATCCTGCGTAATACGCCCGATAGTAAGTTCCTGCCCGAAATTCCGGTTGACCAACGCGATGACGGCACTCAGTTTGGCAAGTTCCTTTGTCGCCAGCACATCCTCCTTCAACAATCCGATCTCATCGACCGAATAGCCGTCGAACTCCGATACCAGTGCCCCGTCCATCTTACGGACCGGCAGGAAATCGAAGCATTCGGCGGGCCTGCCGTCCCGCGTGTCCGGTGTGACAACGATGGCCGAGGCGTGTATGGAGGCCGCTTTGGGCTGTCCGAGCAATCCTTGCACGTCCTCGATGACCAGCGGATAGGTCTGGATAAAGTCCCGAAGTTTTCTGTTGAAGGCAGCCTGTCTGAACAGTCCTGTCCAGTCCGTGCCGTCATCTATCATGGCGGTAATATAGTTCACGATGGAGTGAGGCACGCGGTGTACGCGTGCCACGTCCTTCAAGGCGGCTTTCAGTTTCATCGTGGTAAAGGTGCCGGCGGAAAAGACACGCTGGCGGCCGTCCGCGTTGTACCGTTCTTCCAGGTAATCCTTGATCTCCTGCCGCCGGTCGGAGGCATAGTCGACATCTATGTCCGGCAGCGAAGCGTGGCCGCCTTCTGTCAGTCCTTTGTCCACAAAGGCATCCATGACCGTCAGCGGTCCGTCTGCTTTCCTGATTCTTATATGTGTTACTTTCATCTGATATATTTCTTGTATCGTATTATCGCGCTTACCGTCTGGCGGCTGACACCGTACTGTTTTGCCAGGCTGTTCTGGGAAGCCTGGCCGGAGGAATACCTCACCCGTATCTCTTCCGCCTGCCCGTTGGTCAGTTTGGCGTTCACGCTTTTCTCGCCGTAATCCCGTTTGAGGCCACCCGCTATGGCATGTTCCATATTCCGCTGGTGCGTACACATTTCCAGGTTATCCGCACGGTTGTTGTCGCGGTTCCCGTCGATATGGTTCACCTCCAGTCCCGGATTCCAGTCGGGCAGGAAGTGCTGTGCCACCAGACGGTGCACGGAGAACTTCTTTCCGACACCGCCCTTGTAGAGTCGGACACAGTCATAGAGCGAAGTCGTCCCACACCAATGACACATGATACGTTCGGGTTGTGTCCAGGTGATACCGTCATGCGAAACTTGCCGTTCCAGACTCTTGACACGCCCGAGGTTGCTGATCTTGTACTTTCCTTCATAGTTCTTGATATCCACCCAGATTTCCCGGGTGTCAGCCATGGGTTATACGGTTTAGTGCTGTCTGAAAAATTCCCAGGTCTATCTCCACGCCGATGAACCGGCGTCCCGTATTCCGGCAGGCCACGGCTGTACTGCCGCTGCCCATCGCAAAGTCGAGGACGATGTCTCCTTCGTCGGTGTAGGTGCGTATCAGGTATTCCAGCAGGGCGACAGGTTTCTGTGTCGCGTGCAGGCAGGAGAGCTGCTTGTCCGTCTTGAATTTCAGCACACTGCGCGGATAGCGTTCCGTGGATATGTAATCCCGGAAATTATCGTGCTTCCGGTATATCTCGCCGGCATCGCATTTCCGCTGGTGTTCGGCCATCACGACCTTGCGCTTGTGCCCGTCCGTCTTGATCGGATGATACTTCGGCAACCTGTCGTAAAAGACCAGAATGTCCTCGTGCGCCTTCATCGGCATACGCCTGGCGTTTAGGAAGCCTGTCGCCTGCGTCTTCTCCCATACCCAGGCATACCGCAGCCTGCGGAGATTGGAGCTGCCCAGCAGGCTCGTAAAAGGATGCTGGCAGAACAGCAGTACGGGAGTGTCAGGTCTGGATATGCCCTGTACAGCATTCCACATCCCGGGGATGTCTATCACGGCGTCCCATCGACAATGTGTCGTACCGTATGGAGGGTCTGACAATACCATGTCGGCAGTGATGCCTTCTTCAGCCAGCAGGGGCAGCACATCGAGTGCATCGCCCCGGTAAAGGTCGCAACCGTCATAGGGACGGTGGTGTTCGTAGGTCGGATTCATGGGTTTCGAGTTCCTTTAGGTTCCACAAGCAATCTCGGCGGTCAAAAAGGATTTCGTCGCCACACATCAATTCATCTGCGTATATCGTCCGCTCTTCTCCGTTACGGATTACCCGCATCCGGGCATCCGTGCACAGACGGTAAGTCTTGCCTTCAGATTCCATCTCCACATAGCGTTCGCCCTTGCCGAGTGTGATGTCCGGGGCAAGCACCGTCAGTTCGTCTTTCCAGCTGAGCCCGCAGCGTTCCGGCACGAGGAAGCGCGAGAAGATAAGGTCGTATTTCAGCGGGTCGATGGAGGTTATGCCAAGCAAGTAGGAAACCAGCGAGCCCCCGGCGGAACCGCGACCTATACCAGTTGCGATGCCTCTCCGGTGCGCCTCCCGCACCATATCCCACTGCACCAGGAAATAGTCCACATTGTCGGTCGATTCAATGATATAGACTTCCTCGTCCAGCCGTTCCCGATAGCGTTCCCGCTCCGGTTCCGGCACTTTCCGGTCCAGCCCGTCGTCAAGCAGTCGGAGGAACATCGTACGGCGGTCACCATACCGTTCCCGCTCTTCCGGTCGCATACGGTATTCCGGCATGAACATTCGCCCGGTCTCGAATGAGGCGTCCGCACGTCCGGCAATCTCCACCGTGGGACGGCACATGCGCCTAAACAGGGAATCGAAGTCCCATTGCCCGGAGAACAGAGGACGGAGCGTGTCATACAATTCATCCGCTGTCTTGAAATACTGGTCATCGCTCTGTTCATGGGCGGTTCCCGTGGCAATCTTGTTCACCACGATTCTGTACCCTGCATCGTCCTTGTCCATGTAGTAGCAGTCCGGAATCAGGACTGGTTCTACTGTAAATGAATCCGTGTCGGCATCATAACAGTTGCCGAAATAATATTTCAGGGCTTCCAGTTGCTCCCTGTCAATGCGGTCCGCCTTGTATTCGTTGGCATCAATCTGGTAATAGACCGCTTCGGCACCTTTTCGGATACGCTCCACCTGTTTGGGATGTCCGGTCATCCAGTAGACTGAACGGGTGGCAAAGACCGGCACACAACCTGCGGCATACATCAGCAGCTGTTCATAGCGGAGGGTGTTGTCTTCCGAATCGACCATGACGGCCCGTTGGATGCGCAGCAGATTATGCAGTCCCTCGTTATCCAAGGCATAAATCTTCAGCCCGACACGTTCTTCTTCGTGCGTCATTGTCAGCGAGTAGCCGAATATATGTTTCAGCCCGGTATTGGCGCACTCCTTCTGAAGGTTCAGCGTGGCGGCCATTGTATTACGGTCGCAGATGCCGACAGCCGTATGCCCGAGCCATTTCGCCTTGCGGCACAAATCTTCCGGCGAGCCGCAGGCGTTCAGCAGTTCGTAGGAGGTATGGATGCCGAGGTTCACGAAAGGTACATCGTGTACTGGAGGCTTGGGTCGGCCGATATATCTCAGCAGGTTGAAACGGAATTCTTCCCGCAAGTCATAATAGTACCAGTTCCTGCCGAACGGGAAGGCCACATGGAAGATTCCTTCTTCCATCAGCACATCCGGACTTTCCATCAGGTTGAACACGAGCTTGTCCCCGTCGCTGCGGAAAATGGATTCCACTCCCGACAGGTCGGCCGTGAAAAGCCGCCCGAAGCCGGGAATATCCACCACTTCCGTATCGACCGGGATATAGGTTATCCGTTGTGCATCGAGCCATGAGAAAAGTTCTTGTATCATCTTTCCTGTACTTTTTTGAGTTTGTATTCAAGGACGGACAGCAGGCGGCAGGCGAAAATCCCGTAGATTTCCGCTTCCGTGAGTTCGTCCCAGTCTTTGGCGGCATCGGCAATGTCCGCGATGAAAACCTCGAAATAGGGTTTCAGCCGTTCCGCCGTCCGCTTTACCGACTCGACGGCATCACCATCGTAACCGATGACTACAGTTCTGACGCCTTTCGATTGCAGCTTGTAGATCTGTACATCGGATATTTTCTTTCCGAAAGTGGCCACGGCTGCGACATGGGAATTGTCATAGAGTTCGAGTCTGCGGGTCAGGGCGATGACATCGAAAATACCTTCCGCGAGGATGACCGTATCGGTTTCATCCATACGGACGGCATCGTAGTTATAAAGGAGTTTGGAAAAGTCGTTTTCCGTGGAGTTCCGGTAACGCAGGATCCTGTACCCGCCGCTATGTCTGGTCTTGCGGTTGTGGGCGTCTATATCCTCTTTCGGCCAGGTATGGCGGGAGACATAGCCGACAACCGTACAGTCATCGATGACCGGAAAAACGACATAGTCAGCGTAGCGCGGATTGAGCCTGCCGGTTATCCCGACCGGGAAATACTCGTAATCGTCGAAACAGAAGCCGCGCCGCTGCAAATACGGATGCCGGAAAGTGCGCTTGTAAAAGTCCGGCAATTCGACCGGCACCAGTTCGTCGTCTATTTCTTCCGCCTCGTCCTTCTCCAGCAGGTGCAGGTTCAACGGTGCGGCAATGTCGGCTGTCTGCAAAACCATCAGGTCCATGCGACCGATAGCCGCCAGAAGTTGCTCCAATGTACGGGTGGATGCCCCGCAGGAGAAGCAGTGGGCCATGAAAGGCCAGCGGTGGGCAGTCGCCTTGCCGATGTAGATACCGAACTTACCGCCCGACTTTCCGCAGAACGGGCAGCGCGGAACGATAAGGTTCTTACCGCTCCCGTCCCGTTTGGCACCCGTCTCGCGGGTTATCTCCGAAACCAGATATTGATATTCCTGTACCGACAGTTCCATATTAAGGTATAGTCGTGACCGCTACAGGTTGGTTTGAAATGTTTGGAAAAAGAATCCGGATTAGCCCAATAAAAATAGACCGGCAGAATCATGGAAGGTCTGTTCCACCCAAAGGAAAAGAGAAATTGTCTTCCCGGCTGGACAAAAAAGACTGCTTTTGTCCAATCGATAAAACAATATATAAATAAGGAGATTGAAAATCAGCATTGGCTGATTTTCAGGTGTAGAGATGTACTTTTCTAAAATGATCACTCTCTACATAAAAAAAGCGTATTTTTTGTGCAGTACAATAAATATACTGAATGAAAAGTATCGTTTTCCAATTACTACAGATAATGGATTTGTATTTGCGAGGTCATTCGAACTTTCCTCGAACAAAGGTCGTATGATATCTCGAACGCCAAGACCCGTGAGCGGAAACTGAAAGCCTTGGAGGCGGCAGAGGAATTGAAATGTGAAAACCTGCTGTTGATAACATGGGGAACGGACGATATGGCGGAATACAAAGGGCATACAATAAAAATCGTATCTGTCCGGAATTGGTTTTACGCATGTAAGCTGCCATATATTCTCAACATTCCAGTCGTTACAAGTCAAAAAGCCACCGACACACCGCATCCGGATCGATGGCTTTTTATTCCCTGTTCAGATTCAGTGTCCTCTGCCCGTCATAGAACACCTCATTGTCGTAGTCGGTGGCAATCCTGATAGTGTCTCCTTTCTTGAAGAACCGGCTTTTGGCCACGTGCAGGCGCATAACGTTCTCCTTTCTTTCAGCCGATGACTGGTTGAGCGAAACAAGGTGCGTGCACGGGCGGGCCAGACCTTTGGCCTCCGAACAGTTGTACTCGGTCAGCACGTTCCGCTCGTCATTCAGCCACTCCCGGTCTTCGATGGTAGACTGGTAAGTCACCACCATCCATACCTTTTCGTCCGCCGCCAGGTCCTTCAGGTCATTAGCCACCGCGATACGCTTCGCCCGTTCATGGTCGGCTCCCCATGAACGGCGGTTGGCATCCGTCAGCAAGTCCATCGAATCCACAATCACGATGTCCGGATTATATCCTTTGAGCTTCCTGTATTCCGAAATGCCGTTCTTGATGTCGAGTGTCGAGACCTGGGCATTGAAACGCGGGTAACTGCGCACCGTGATGCTTCCGGCATACGAGGCGACCAGTTTTTCCAGATGTCTCATCTCCGTATCCGAAATCTTTCCCCGCTCGTAATAGTAGGCGTTCCTGGAAATCAGTCCGCCGGAATAGGCGTTCAACGCCTCTTCTTCCGAACCTTCCAGCTGGAAATGCAGCACATGCAGCCCGTCATCGATATCCGCCCTGACACCGATCCATTTGGCGATGTGTGACTTTCCCACGCCTGTGCTGGCCAGGAAACAGGTCAGCTGACCTCGCAGGTTACGTCCGGCATTGAGCGCATCCAGATACGGGATATAGAAGCGGGACACACGAGGGGCGGCCGAGCGTTCCTCTTCCTCCTCGCGCCGGCGGTTCCTCTCGAAACGCTCCTTGAAAGTCGCGGCCACATCGACGAACGAGGTGCTCTTCAGCGTGAACCCTGCCAGCCACTCGGCATATTCCCGAAGAGTCTTCTCCGCCTTGTCCTGTTTGTTCTCGTTATACAGTTTCCCGACCTCCGCATAGACCGACTGCAACCGGACCCCCTTGATGTAGGACTCCAGCATGTCGGTCATCACCTCGGCACTCTGTCCCTCGTCATACTCCCGGAAAGTGTCTATCAGCTCGATGGCGTCGTAATCCTCATGGAAGGTCTGTGCCAGCACGGCATACGACGGCGGTGTCTTGTATGTCTTGAAGTGTACGGCTATCGCCTCCTGTACCTGCTGGAACGAACGGTCCGGCAGGTATTCCTTGCGCATATGCCGGGCTAGGACGGCACACAACGGTTCCTGTCTGAGCGCCGTGGCATAGAGTTCATACAGGAACTCGGCACTGAGCGGATTGACGGCACTCATGGCTTCGCCTCCTTTTTCCGCCACGCCTCACAGCGGATACGGTACAGTTCCGGATAGCGCGCCTGTGTCCTTCTGCGGCACGGCTCCGCTTTCGCACATTTTGAGCATGACGGGGAGAAAGGCGTCCACATCAGCGTGGAGAGCGCACAGATGAGATATCCCGCTTCGGTGGAGAGCAGTCGCCGCTTGGTCGTCTCCTCGTATTCCGGATAAATAAAACGCCCGAACGGATGGCTGCGGCGGTCTTCCACTGCCCGCGCCAAATCATGCCGTGACAGCCCGAAACTCTTCAGCCACCGGTCCTCCCGGTAGCGGCGTTCCTTTCCCGAGCGGAGATAGCGGTCGATGGCTTTCTTTCCGAATGAATGCGAGACGTTCCATTTCCTGCGATACGCGGTATCATATCCGGAAATGGCATATGTCTGGCAGATACAGAAGTCGGACAGGCGTTCCGCACTGACGGAGACGACCTCCCGGCACAAGCCGTCGAAACACATCCCGAGCTGCCTGTCCGACTTGCCGCCGGTAGGGAACACAAAATCCGCCCACACCGTGGTGCGGACCAGCCGTGTAAAGAGCCTCCGGCATCCGTCAATCCATTCTTTTCTCTCCATCGCGTGTCAATAGTTTGCGCAGCTGCGTCTTGGCTAGGAAGATGCGGCTTTTTACCGTTTCTACGTTCCTGGTCTGCAAAGTACCGTTGTTATAGGTGATTTCCATGATTTCCCCGAGTTTGTAACCAGCCTGCTGCAAGAGCAGGGCTTCCCGGTAAATCGGTTTGAGCCGGTCCAGTGCCCAGAGGATGTCATCGTTATAGAACTCGCGGTAGTTGTCCATCCCCATGCTGTTTCCCGACGGTTCGTCCTCATCCGACAGCGAAGAGGATATTTCCGAAATGTCGATATTGTCGTCCGGGGGCATGCGGTTCCTGTTGCGGTTGTTCAGGTCCGCCACAAGCCGTTTGGTCACGGCATAGATCCAGGTCTTTACCGGACGGGCCGGGTCATAACTGTCCATATACTTGAAGAAGTTGGCCAACGCCTCGAGGTAGTTGTCCTCGATGTCCTCCTGGTTATAGGTATATTTGATACAAATGCTGTATATCAGATTCTTGTGCGGCATCACATATTTTCTGAGAAGTTCCGCCCTCTGTCTCGCGGATTCGTCTTCAGGCTGGAGAACCGCAATAAACACATCTTTCTTTTCCACGTTTCCACTGACTGAAAAGGTTGATAATGAATCTCATGTCCTAATCTGTCAGCTACCGTGAGCGTCAATTGAAAAAACGGGCGGCAGCATTACCGCCGCCCGAAAAAAATCCAAACCGTTGTCGGCTTGTCACAGCCTGTGCCTGCGGATGTAATAGTAGAAGAGGTGGCAGGCATCCGCCGCGTTGTCATCCACCGGGACAATACCGTACCTGTCCTTGCAGGCCGCGACCATCTGCGTCTTGGTGGCGTGTCCGTCTCCCGTCGCCCATTTCTTGAGGACAGCCGGGTTGACGAACTCCGGTTCCGGGATATCCAGTTCATCGCACACTTCGAGCAGGACGCCCCTGAGTTCCGAGAGCCGCCGCATGTCGTAGAAATGGCGGTTCACGCTCACATCCTCGGCCACGACGCGGCGGATGCCGTAACGACGGAGTAGCGAGAGCAGCGTAGTCCTGAAAGCGCCGTGCATCTTGTTGCCGTTGCGCCGTTTGCTTTCGGTGAAGTTCCATGTCCCGGCCTCATGCAGGGAGAAGTATCCGGTATGCGTGGCAATGTCCAGCGCCAGTACCTGCTCCCGGGTCAGTACGCTATTCTCCGAGTCTTGATTCGCCATTCTCTTTCACGATTACCAGTTTATGCGGATACCCCTCCGCCACATTCCCGTGCGAGACGACCAGCACGGTACCGCCGAGCGAGTTCAGCGCCTCGAACATGGAGGCCAGCCCCGCTTCATCGACCGCCTCAAGTATCTCGTCCAGCACGAGCAGGTCCAGTCCTTTGTCCCCGTCGCAGTTGCTGTTCACGAGTTTCTGCATGGCAAGGATGGTCGCCAAATTCACACGGGCGGCTTCGCCTGCCGAGAACTTGCCGAACGAGCCGCAGTCCATGCCGTCGCGCAACAGCGAGATGGAGATTTTCTCCCTTACCTTACCGCTCTTGAGAATGGTATACCCGTCGAAGCGGATACGGATGTCGCTGCCGATGTTTTGCAGGAACTCGTTGGTAATACGGCTGAGCGCCTCGATTTTCGTGTTGGCCAGATAGGTCTTGAACTGCACGAACCGTTCCCGCTGTATCTCCAGTGCACGGACCCGGGTATCGACGGCCGTCTTGCGCCCTGCCGCCTCGTTAGACTTTCCGCGCGTTTCACGGAGAGTGTCCTTGAGCGATTGTATGAGGTCGGGTGAAGCCGCCTCATCCAGCTCCCGGATCGTGGCCTGCAAAGTGTCGATGGCGCAGGCCGCGGCCTGTATATCTTCCTTGCCTACCCGTATGCCGCGGTTCAGTGCGGCATTGCGCTCGTCTATGAATCCGAACACCTCGTCGAATACCTTGCGGCGGACACCTTCGATTTCACTTTGCAGGGCGGTAATTTCGGAAGCGATGCGTTTATGCCCGCTTTCCACCTCTTCCACGTGGCGGGTGGCATTCCTGACGGCCCGTTCGTGCCCGGCCAGCTGCTCCTCCCATCCGGTGCGTCTGCCTTCCAATATCCGGCGCTCATGGTTCAGCCGGTTCTGCTGCAACTCCACGGCATCCGTCTCCTCCTGCTTCTCATCGATACGGCCGTTGATTTCCGTGAGCTGCCGTTGACGGAGCTTCAGTTCCTTCATGCCGGCCTTGATGTCGAACTGTGGTTCTGCCACCAGAAACTCATACCCGCAGAAAGGACAGGTGATGGAGCCGGCCAGTTTGTTCGAGAGGCCGTCAATACCGGCAGAAACGATACGCCGTTTATGGCGCAGTTCCTCGATGCTGCCGGACAGGTCGCGCAGACGGATGTCGATTTCCCGCAGTCTCTCCGCAGTCGTATCGGACTGATCCCTGTATGCCTCACAGAATGCGGCATACTCCTTCTTGAACTGTTCCCAGCCGTCAGTCCTGTTTTTCAGTTCCTGTTCCGCCTGTTTCAAGACGGCATCGCAATCCTTCAACCGCTCTGTGGCGGTCTGTAACCGTCCTTTCTTTTCGGCAATGACCTTGTCCCAGTCCGTCTGCCGGGCATCGGGAAAGAGGGACATCATTTCCGCTATCTTTTCCAGACATGCTTCCAATGCGGTATCTCCGGCTTCCAGTTCCTGCAAAGCCTCGTCCGCCCGCTGCACTCCGGCAAGCTGTTCCTCAAGCCTGTCCACGTTCTCGTGCCCGGTACGGATCTGCTCCCTCTTGGCCGCTATGGCCGTTTCCAGTCCCATGATACGTTCCACACGGGTACGCCCCCGCTCGGCTCCGGCTTCCTCCTCCTTGCGTATCTGCTCCTGTAACATCCCGATACGCCCGTCCAACCCGGCCAGTTCCAGTTCCACCTGCCGTTTCTTTTCAGAGAGCGGCACGATGTCTTCCTCCACTTGGGCTATGGCTTCATCCACCAGGATACCGTTGGAAAAGCGGTTGATGACCTCTTTCTTCTCCTTGTCCGATGACGAGAGGAAATCCTCATACCGGTATTTGGAAAGGATGAAATTGTTGAGCAGCTCGTCGCGTGTGACACCCAGTTTGTCAAGAATATACCGATTATAGGCGTCAACCGAAGGTTGTACCGCCTCGTCGGTCATCACCTGCCTGCCCCCACGGTAAAGCGTGCAGCTGACAGAGGAGGCCCCCTTGCGCGGGATACGGCGGTTGACGAGCAGTTCCTCGGCGGCGGAATCGTTGATGAAATGTAAGGCGACGCGGCATTCTTCCGCCGCATCGTTGATAATCTCCTCTGAGCGTATCTTTCTAAGCGGGCTGCCCGTGATACCCACGGCGATGCATTCCAACAGGGCAGACTTGCCGGCCCCGTTCGACTGCTGGGAGTCATTGTCCCGGTTATCGCCGAAAATCAATGTCGTCACGCCTTGCCGCAGCGTGTAGGACAGCGAACGGAAGGCGCAGAGATTTTCGGCTTCTATCGTCTTTAATTTCCACATGATCTGTTTTCTATTTTAGATAAATACTCCAATCCCATCGACACATCCTCGATCTGTTTCTCCCGGCAGAAGTCCTCGTAGGTTTCCCGGATGCGGCGGCTGTCGAATTTCTCGAAGAGCGAAGAGGATACCGCTTCCGGCGGCTGCTCGTCATCGGCAACCAGTTCCACCTTCGCCGCTCCGGCTTCCAGCAAGACGGCCTTGTCCACCGATTTCATCGCGGCGGCAGGTGCATGGATACGCACCTTGACCTTGTAGCGGCCGTCGGCCTCCATTTCACGCAGCTCGTCCATCAGGTGCAGCCCGGCACGTTCCGCCGGCACATCCATGACACGGTACCGCATGTTCACGCGGTTCTTGACAAACTCGTGCGTGCCGTCCGTGTACAGCACCGTGTATCCTTTCTCCTCGTCCTCCCCGAAGTTGTGCTGGCGCGAGGAACCGATATATTCGATTCCCGTCCCCGGAATGACGGTACGGTTGTGGTAATGGCCGACAAAGACCTTGTCGAAAGGAGAGAATATCCTGGCAGGCAGCTCCTTCTCCGAAGGCTGTGCCAATGCCCCGTTGATACCCTCATGGATGTAGAGGAAGTGCTCCGGTTTTCCGGAAAGCGCTTCCGCAGCCAATCGTCCGAGCCTTTCGGCAAAAGAGCCGTCTTCCGGAAAATAGCTCATTACATGGAGCGTGAACTTCCATTCCGGGCGGCACAGGGTCAGGTACTCATCCACGACAGTCACATTCGGATGCCGGTCGAAGACATGACAATATCCGCGCAGGGATTCCTGGTTCACCTTGTCGTGGTTCCCTTCCGCCAGCGTGACATGGATGCCATGGTCCGCGGCGGATACAAGCATATCCCTGACGGCCAGCAGGACATCGAGTGTCTGGGCGGCACGGGAAAAGAACAGGTCTCCTCCGACAACCACTTCCCGGATATCCCGTTCCCTGCAAATCCCCATGGCCTCCTGCCAGTTGGCCTGGAATGCAGGGATGTTGTCTTTCGAGATGTGGATGTCATTCAATAACAAAAGGCAGGGTTTGTTCTCTTTCATACTAAGCGATTGTGATTAGGACGGGAGGCCCTGATGCCTCCCGTCGGATTAGAATTCAAGAACTTGTGAAAGGCTTATCTGCGGCGGCGGGGACGCCCGGCACGCTCTTCCGTTTCCTCCGGCTGCTCTTCTTCCTCCCCGGGGGCATCCTCCGGTTCGTCACCGGGCTTCGGACCCTCCATCTCGCTTTCGATCAGGTCGAGCAGTTCACGGTTGCTCGTGGAGCGTGTGACACGCACGGAGAGTCCTTCCTGCTCGATGTAGCCGCGGATCATCGCACGCAGCTCCTGGCCCTCCTCGGTCTTGTCACCGAGTTCCTGCCGCTGAAGCTCGTCATAACGTTCGAAAAGGTCGTCCAGCGAGATGCCTCCGCCTTCACGCCCGTTTTCCCTGTTATCTTTCGTACGGCGGTCGAACGAGAACGCGGATGTGTCCTCCTTGGGCAGTTCACCGTCCAGCGTGTCGATGACCGTCTTCATTTCATCCGTCTCCATGAGCGACATGCCGTAGATGCCGTCGCACTGTTTGAGGAACTCGACGGTGGCTCCCAGATGATAACGGGTGTAGCGGTAGATGATTTCCGGGATACGCGGCGCACCCATCAGGGCGGTCAGCTCCTCCTTGGTCAACGGTACCGGTTCCGATTCGTTGTCAATGGAAATGACATACTCGGTCTTGGCTCCGTTCTTGCGCTTTTCAATCTCCACCGGATAGGCGTCATACACCGAGGAAACCGGGCACGGGTAAGACGGATTCTTGGCCAGTTTCTTGCTCCACAGCTTGAACTTCCTCTCATCCAGGTCCTTAAACTGGGCATGGGAAAGGGTCATCATCTGCACGCCTTTGGCACGTTCACCCAGGTCGAATACATAGAGACAGTGGCCATAACTGTATTTCAGACCGCCTCCGAACGAGCCCCCGGCAATCTTTTCCGCCAGTTTGTCGTCCCCGTCCTCTTTTGCGGCTTCGACGGCCATGCGGCGGTAGGTCTCGATGGGATCAACGCTATATCCGGCATCGGTAGCGCGGGTGACAGTGACATACATCTTCTGGGGCTTGTTCCCCGTAGCGGGTTTCTCCAGCTCCAGAAGCAGCTGGTGGACGGGATACTCATAGCCCGGACGTGTCGGCGAGCCGTCCGGATTGGGAGCGATGGGCAGGATACGGAGACGGTAAGTCCCGAACTTGTCCATGCGGAAGAACTCCGTACGGGCGAAAGCCCTGTTCTCCTCCTGGGCACGCAACTGTGCCTCCTGATAAGATTCCTGAACGCCGAGGAACATTTCCTCGACAGACATGCCTTCCATGCCGTTGTTCTTTTCTTCTTCTTGCATAAACGCTTTGTTTTATGGATTTAAAAATGCCCGAAGAATGCGACACGGCATACCCGCATCGCAAAGAAACTGGTAACAGGACGGACGGGTTCGGTTGCACCGTCCGCGTTCAACTGATAAAACTGGGAGAGGATGTCTCGCTGACCGTATCCCGAAAGAGGATACTCATTTGATAATATGGAAAGGTCTTGCAGCGACCGTGGAATACAAAATTAGGCAAATCACCCGGAACAGCCATACATGTACATGAATGTTTGTCACCGGTATTGTCCTTCAACGCATTACCGTTTCATTTTAAGAATGCTTTTAATCTCCCCGAGCAGTCTGTCGCCGCCCGGCGCGTTCCGCGCTTCGGCAAGCAACCTTCTGCGGTTCCGGCGGATATACTCTTCTCTCTTGCGGCGGCATATGCCTTCATAGTAGGCTTTGCGCCCCGGCGTGAGCCGTTTCCCGCGTCGGCAATAGACCCCGTCCCGGCGGTACTCGTCCAGGTAGCGGCGGAACTTCGCCTTGCCGCAGGAAGGGTCTTTCGATGCCTCCGCCACCGACCGTATGACCTGCCAGTCCGGCTCGAAGGGCTGCTGCGTGGCGCATAACCTGCGGAGCAGATGATAGACTACCGGCATCTCATACCGGAGCATGAAGCCTATCCGTGTCTCGTCGAAAGGAAAGCGCTTAAGCGTCCCCTGCGGTCTTCCGTCTTCTCGCTTTCGGGGCTTCTGCTGCCGGGGAGACGGTTTCTTCTGCGGCTGCCGCCTGATTTTCTTCTGTTTCATGATGTTGCGGTTGAATGGTTTGCTGTACGGTTTCACGGACGGGAGCGTTCCTGCGCTCCGCAATCCTCCGTCGGCTTTCGATATCGCCGTTTACATTGAGTTTATGTTTCATGACTATACAAAATAGGTGAAGTTGAGTTCTACATTGACATTGTACATACCGCGCTCGTAAAGCTGTATCCTGCGCGAACCGCCGTAGATGGTGAACGAGGAGCCCCGGTTGTACTTGTGGTCATCGTTCCAGTCAGCGGCGCTGCAGCGCACGCTGTATCTCGGGGGCTGTATCTTGTTCGGGATGACGGCCACGATGCCGCCCCAGTTGCTGCCGTCCCTGCGTGCGGTATTGATATACCCCTGTATGGACACGATATTCCCGATCTGGCGGACAAACAGCCCCTGGGTATCTGTTCCCGAGCCGCTGTTTTCCATCCGTATCCATCCTGTATCCGCCAGCAGGGGCTGGTATTCTTCCGCATAGGCGGCACCGATAGCGCGGCAGGCCTGCCGTTTCGCCTCCGCTGTCGGCAAGGACAGGTCGGAAAGTTTGCCGTCCTTGCGCAGGTAGTCCTTGACGATTTCGTCTTTGGACAGCACGTCCAACTTGTTCCGCAGGAGCTGCCGGGCTTCCATGGGGGATTTTCCTTGCCCGGTCAAAAAGTCGATGTAATCCTGGAACAGGTTTTCAAGCGCGGCGAAGCGGGCGTCCGCCCCGACCTTGGTATACAGGTTCAGGTTGGTAGCGATGGTATCCTTTTCGGAAGCGTTGTAGCCGCCCATCAGCCGTTCCGCCTTTTTCTTGAGTTCCCTGACAACCTGCGAGGTCATCACGTATCCCTCGACCTGCGCGTGCGAAATGCCACCTTCATCTATGTAGGCGAACGAACCGGTCTTGATTTCCAGCAGTTTGTCCCTGAGTTCGGGTGTGAAGACAATGCCCTCGTAAGCGGAGTCAGTCCCGAGCTTGCCGTCCATCATCCGGTCTATCTCGGCCGTGGAATAGACTTCGAGGTTCTTGCGTGCCTTGCCCTTGTCCGGAAGGTCGGACAGGTTCGAGGTCTTGGCCAGTTTCAGCTCCCCGGTACCTTTCTTTTCGGCATCGAGGGTATCCCTGACGGCCGCCTGCCGCTTTGCTTTCAGTTCGGCGGCTTCCTCTGCCGTCAGCCCGCTGATCTCGTCCGCCGTCAGGCGCACCAGCTCCTTCAATCCTTCGGAGATTTCCAGAAATACCTCCCCGGCTTCCGCTTTGGAATAGACATCGATATTCTTCCGGGCGGCAGCCTTGTCCATGACATCGGAAAGGTTCCCGTCGGCGGAGAGTTTCATTTTCAAAGCCGCCGCGACGGTTCCCGATGTGACATAACCTTCGCCGCCCTCCGTCAGTTCTCCGGTAGTGATAGCCGCCAGTTTCTTCCTGTATTCGGTCGTGAAGTCTTCGGTAGAGAGCTGTTTGCCTTCTACCACATCCACTTTCTTTCCCATCGCCTCCGTAAAGGCCCTGACGGTCACATAGGTGTCGGACACGGATTTTCCGTTGATTTTAAGCGTACCGAGCACATCCACCGCTCCCAAAGGGGCAAGCACGATGTCGCCCAGAGCGTTCCTCAGCGCAAAACGGAAACTGTCAGCGGTGTCGAAGCCGACGGTGGCGAGCAGCGCGGCGGCACTGTCGCGCCAGGTAATCAGGTTTGTCAGCCTGGCATTGTCTTTCGTATAGGCGGTATTCTGAATATCGATACCCCGTCCGGTGCTTTGCAGGGAGAGCAGTCCGCCGACCTGCAGGGTGGCGGTACGCCCGATGACTTTCAAAACAGGTGTGGTGCAGGCTTTTCCGTCATGCACGGCAAAGTCACGGTATTTTGTTCCGCCGCCCTCCGTGCCGTGGTAATTGATACGGATACAACCCTCATCCGTCACATCCGAGGTGTTATAGATGTCGTATCCCTTGATGCGGACAGCCCCGATCCGGGCGTTTTCATTCAGCGAAGTACCGCAGGATATGCCGTCTTCCGTAACCCTGGCCAGTTCCTTGCCTTGTTTCATGAAACTGAACGTGCCGTCCGTCCGGATGACAATCTCGTTGACAAGCAGACCGTGCAGGTAGGCACCGATGGCGGCATGGCCGTCCGCCTTGACGATGCCTTTGAGCATGTAGCCGTTCCCGCCGCTGACGGAGACGGCGGTCTTGGAGCTGATTTCTTTCTGCCCGGTGAACGTTCCGGCCAGCACCAGATCCTTCTTGACGGTCTGCCGGGCAAAAGGTGTATCGAGCAGGACAGCATAGCGGCCGAAGAACTTGTCGATGAACCGGGGTGCATAGCTCTCCGTCACCTCGATGGCCGCCGGCAGTTTGTCAGTAACCGGATCGACCGTATCCGGGACAGCCTTGGCTCCGGCACAGAGATAACAGGTACGCCCGCGCTTGTTGACCTCATTGGCGTAGACCACCGATTCATGCCGGTTGATTTCGTATATATAATAGGGATAGACAGCATCGGCGCAGCCGTCGAAACGGCGTACCTTTCCGCCGAGCCAGACATAACCCGGGGAGACGCGGGGACCCTCGATCTCGCATCCGGAGATGATGAAGTCCGAGCAGCCGTCAAAAACGGCACTCATGCTGAGAGCCAGTTCCTGCAAGTTCAGGATATCGTCCGAGTAGGTATACCGTCCGCCGGTTTCCGCAATATATTCTTTCATTGTCCTGTATTCTTATTGGGGGTGTATTCGTCTTCGTCGATCTTGATCAGGTAGGTCTTGCCTGCTGTCTTATAGGTGTTCACCACATAGGAAAGCATATAGACCAGTTCCCGCGGAGGTATGGTGACGGGCGGGACGCAGACCATGAAGCTGACCTTGTTGATCAGCTTCTCTTCCGCCAGCAGGTAGAACGGACGGGGGCGTTCCGCCTCATTGTCCGTTGTAACCTGTTCCCCGTTGTACCATACGGTGAAAGGACGCTGGTATTCCGCCCCTTCGTGGTACAGGTCCACACCGACACTCGTGCTGTCCTTGATGAAGATGCGGTCCTTGCCGTCCTTGATGTATTTACCGAACCGGTAGTTCAGGAACCACTCGAAATAGATGACCTGTGAGGTCATGCGCGCCTCGATGTGCCGTTCCCTCGTGAAACTGCGGAACCACTCGTTGGTGCGTTGCAGCGGGTAGAGGCAGCTCTGCACGAACAGGATGAATTTCCGTCCCGACAGATAGTGCGGGACAAGGCGGTTTACGGTGCGGTCTATGGATAACTTATACCTCATGGTTTTCTATTTTCAGGATGATGGCCTCACGGAAGTTGGGCAGGCCGGCCTCCTCGTCCTTGCCGGATGATTCTTTCAGGTATCCCGATGCGGTATGGGTCATGCGGGCGACACGCTGCGGGGGCCGGATATGGCCGTCGGTATCGTGGCTGGCTATGAAGATTCCCTGTTCGGGTACCGCATTCTCGTCAATATGGACATCGGTCACATGTTCCGCACGACGTACGGCATCCGTCAGACGGGAGACATAGACGGCGGCATCGAAGTCGATTTCCATCATATAGGCGTTCAGCTGCTCCTCGATGGCGTCATATACCTCGGATTCAGGTACGGCCCCGTCATGGAAGACCGTCAGGCGCGGTATCAGCACATCGCCCTTGGTGGAGATGACCTCCACCCGTGTTCCGGCAAACTTCAACTTGCCGATATAGGCATTGATGGGTACCAGGTCTTCAGGCGGTATGGCGGAAAGGTTGCCTTTCGTGCCGGTAGCTACTTTCAGGATCAGCTTGCTGTCCAGGTTCCGGTCATCGGTACTCTCCACATACGATACCTGTGTGATGATGCGTTTGGTTTCGTCGACATTCGGATAGCCGAACGCCAGCCCGTCTTCCCGCACCGTCAGTTCGTCTCCCTGCTGGTACTGCAGCAGGGCGTTGGCATAATAGGCAGGCGTACCGTTGATACGCCCGTTGATGGCTTCGGAAATATCCACCGCGAAGACATCCAGCAGGGTCTCGAAACTGTATATGGCTGCCGCCACTACCCACAGGATGCCGTTCATGACGGACAGTTTGGAGTCGCTGGCAAACTCTGCCAGCTCCAGCCTCTGGTTGCGTTCCGCAACGGCCTCGTTGTATATTTCCTTGATCGTACGGCTCATTCCACTGTATAAGTTTTATTGTCGATGATAAACTCCCAGGCTCCGCCCTCGTTCCAGCTCTCCTCATGCAGGATGACCCATATGGCCTCCATACCCGATATGATACGGTAGCGTCCGGTCGTTTCGTCCCGGTCCGGCTCCCTGTAAGTCCCCGTCGGGGAAACAGGCAGTGTCATCCGGCAGTTACGCCGGTTGCCGTAGCATTCCACGATAGCCATCAGGTATTTGTCCAATACGGTCGGTTTGATTCGCACCTCCGACAGGTCGAGTTCCATCAGACCACGGCATTCGATGAGCGGCAAGAGGTCGGATACCATGCTTCCGGACAGGTCTATCCGGTAAGTGCCCGACAAAATCCGGAAACCGTCCAGTGCAAGCGTGCACCCCCGGAGCGTCAGTTCTTCCACATGCAGCTCACGGAGAAGGATGACGGACGAAGGGGTCATGCCGCTCCAGTCGATATGGCGGAACGAGGCATCGGCAAACCATCGGATTTTGCGCTTGTGGCGCACACGGCTGTCGAACGTATGGTGTAGCGTGTACGGTATATGGCCGAGAATGACGGTTTCCGCTGCACTATCATCGCCCCAGTCGATTTCCAACGTTCCCGTTCCGGAAACCTCGCACTGCACGGACACAAGTGCCGCTGACAACGAAAAAACGGCCGTCTGCGGGCAAGTGAAATGTTTGGGATAGACATGTCGTTCACCGTTGGAGGGTACAATGCCGTGCATCTCGTTATAGGCGACCACATCGGCATTGATGATGAATCCGTCGGTATAGGTCAATTCCTGCCCGGTGCGGAGTTCCGTTTCCAGTGAAAGACCCGGATTGTTGATAAGCAGGTCCACAATCCCTTCGATGCTCCCGTACAGATGCAGGGCGACATCATAGATATTTTGTCCGGTGATGACTCGGTAATTACCCATGGTTGTCCTCCTTCTCCTCGGTTTCCAGCAACAGTTCTCCCGTTGCCGAGTCTATATAGGCGTTCTTGATGACGACCTTGTCCGCACCAAACTCCGCCTGCAGTTTGGCAGCCAGACCGTTGTTCTCCATGTTGGAGTGCAGGAAGTCTATCAGCCCCACACCGGTAGTCGGATGCTGGTAGAGATTGCCGGCCACGGCCTTGAGCAGGAATGTCCCGTTCTGCATCTTGGAGGCTCCGATCCCGAAGTCCGTCTCCTCGCCGCTGTAGACAACCAGGCAGTCTTCCCTGATCAGCAGGTTATAGAGGCCGTCTTCATTCAAGGCATAGAGCGAAGGCAGGGTCACCGCCTGCCTCGTCCCGTCACCATATTCCTGCATGACAGGAAACCAGCATTTGCTGGTGGCTGCGCAACGCACATATTCCACGCCGCCGGACCCGCTTTCCATGGCAATCCGTACCGTCAATAACCGGTTGTCGGGCGTATAGGGAATACGGATATGAATACCTTTTGCATCGCTATACGATGAGAGGAAGTCCGCCGGTACGGTTATCTCCCCGTGGCGGAAGTCCGCATTGTCGGCATCTTCCACGCTGTCAAGCAGGCGGAAGTTATGGAAAGTCTTTCCGGCAACCCGTCCGGACATTTCCACTTCCCCGTATTCGGCATCCATTATGATATCCTCTCTGGCCATGGTGTTGATATAAAAATCCCGGCCGCACCCAAGAGTACGACCGGGGTACTCTTTGTGTAAAGAGTAGCGGCAGACAGAAATTTCGGTTTATGCGTTGGAGATTTCGTTATAAATCGCCTCCACGGTGCCCCACATATCGTCGGGCAGTTCCTCGTCCGAGATCTTCTCGCAGGCGGCTTGCAGGTAGGCCATCTCGTCGGCGGAGAACTCTACCTCCAAGGGATGCTCTTTCTCCACGTCCCACTCGATACGCTTGTCTTCCGCATTTTCACGAAGGTTGATGGCTTTACGTTCCTCGTCACCGATGGCGATTTTACGCAGGATTTCCTTTTTGAGGTTGAATTCCTTAAAGTTGCCACGTGCCGGCAGGAAGGTCGGCAGGTAAAGGCGGTCCTTGACACTCAGTTCCATTATGATTCTTTTTTAGGATTGATACTTTCACGGATATATTGCTGCATCTTGTCGAAATCCCGGAATATGGGACCCAGTTCCCTTCCAGCGGGAAGATTACAGGAGATGTTCCCCTGTTCCATGTAGATAATCCCGACGGGGGGTATGTTCCCTTCCGTATCGGCTTCCTTCTCATTCACGGAAACATGAAGACGGTTCAGCTCGTCATTGACAATAGAATACTCCAATACATAGGAGGCGTTCTCCGTTTTTTCTTCAGCGGTCTTGGTGACAGTGATGTTGGTAATGTTCATACGCTTTGGCTTTTTAATAAGTATAGGGCAAGGCTATGGATTCCGGTTACTAGCTGTTGTAATTTAATGCCTGATAGTGGAATGACGGGTAGTTGCAGCAAAGAAGGGTCAGTGAATCCCCTCTCTCCATACCGTAGTTTGTCGTGCCCCCGTTCTGGTTCCTCACATTCATGATATTCACGTGTCCACCCCAGTTATAACTGTAGAACAACGTGAACACGTAAGCGAAATCCGATGGAAGGCTCGAATACCCGAACATGCTCGCGACTGACGATGCGCTGGGGAGGCTGACATTATAGGTGGCATTGGCATAGATGCAGAAGATGTTGGCGGCGGAGAAGTCAATGGAATACCCGGAGCCCGTAAAATATACGGTCTTCATCTTGATGCCTATGGCGGCAGGACCGACCAATGCCGCGTTGGACCACACACCATAATTCCTGTATCCATTCTTTACCTCGATATACAGCCCGTAGTTGTTCAGGTATGAATTATACTTGTTGTTCACGATTCTGCCGGTGGCGCATGTACCACCTGTGGATGCCGGAAACGTGTTCGCCCCGAAAAGGACATAGGAGGTGGTGTTTCCCACGCGGAACAGGTCATTGTAAATGGCCAGTCCACCCCCGGAACCGCTACCCGAAGCGGTAGAGCCGATACGTCCCTGACCGATGGAAAAGCCCCCGATGGTCCCGGCGTTGGCATTGATCGTTCCGGTCATGGTCACGTTACCGCCGGCGTCCCACTTGATATTCTGGTTGGCAAGATACCCGGAACCGTCAGCTGCAAACGAGATCTTCCCGCATCCGAACGTGGCGGAACCGTCAGTCTTCAGACCCCAGTAATCTTTTCCCGAGGAAGGATTGTCATGATAGATATAGCCGGATGCACTGATGACAATGCGGTGTCCGGAACTTGGGGCGGATGCTGTAAGCGAGCTTGTTCCGATTGCCCACCCGCCGATCTTACCGGCCACGGCCGTGATGCCTGTCCTGTCAAGGGTCACTTTGACAGCGTTGTTCGCATCCCTGACGGAGACACTTCCGTTATAGGAACTTCCGCCAACCACCAACGCACTGTCCACGATTATCTGGTTCGCCTTCACGGTACCGGTGTATACCCCATTAGCGTCAATGGTGGTGGTATATTTTTCCGTCGATGTCAGGTCAAAGACCGTTGCATAGGCCACATACCAGGTCAGCGGGGTGGAAGCCGTTCCCTGTGCCCCGTCGATATAGAAGTAATGGGTGCTGGAGAAATTCGAGGTCCCGCAGACGACCTTGTAGATGTACTCCTTCCAGTCTCCCGTACCGGCCGTGGGGGTGAGCCAGCGACTTGAGCCGCCTGTGCCGATGCTGTTGGTCGCCCAACAGATGTTGCGTCCGGCCGGTATCTTGGCGATGATACGGGCGACCAGTACCTTGCGCGAGCTGCAAGTCGTTCCGAAATAGAATCCCCCGTTGCCGGGGCTGGCCGTACCCTTGGTTTGTATCTTCAGTACGTACTTGCTGTCATTGGGGGCGGCCGTGTCCTGCTCCCGGGTAATCGTCACCATGCCGTTACCGGAATTGTTATAGACGGCAGTGCCGTTGTTCCCTTTCCAGAAAGTGGGGTCACGGTAAAGCATCTTGCCGAACGCCATGGCCGAGGCAAGTTCCTGGGCGGTCGTGATTCCGGTCGTCCATTGGGCAGACACGGAAGAGGCGAAAATAACGGAACCGGAAGCGTTCCATGAGATATTACCTCCCGCAATCTGCCCGCTGCCGTCGTTGTTCAGTTTCCATTTTGTACCGTTCGTGATCGAACCGTCCGAGCCCAACGAGATGTTGTTCTTCCAGATGTGGTTATGGTCGAATGCCCACCCAGCAATGCGGTTATAGACCTCCTTCGCTCCGCTTTTGGTATAATTGGCCGACAGGCAGAAGTATTCCAGATGGTCCCAGGACATCATCTGTATGCCGATGAATCCGGTCTTGACCGTATTCCCGCTTGCCGCAATCTGTCCGAAGACAATATGGCCGGCATTGCTGCTCTGATGCCAGGTCAGCGTAATGCCCAATGGTTTGTACCCTCCCGTGTACCAGTAACCGCTTCCGGCTGATGCCGAGCGGATCTGCAAGGGTATGGCACCGGCTGTTCCGACACTGCCGACGGTGATGTTGTCGCTCCCGATGGTAAAGCCCCCGATTTTCCCCTTGGTGAAGGTACAGCTCAGACCGTTGATATAGGCCGTATTGATGATCGAGGATTTGATACTGGCCGCATCAAGTTTGGAGGCATTGATACTGCCCGCCGCAATACGGTCAGCCGAGAGTGTCCCGGCCTTGATGCTGGATGCGTTGATGCTGACGGCATTGACCTGCGCCGCCGTCAATGTTCCGGTGTAAATTCCCGTAGAGCCGATATAAGTCAACGGATGGGCGGCAAGGGTACTGTCGCTGCCTTGCGCCAATGCGATAAAGCGCCTGCGCCGTATCTCTTCCTCCACGGAAGCGGTCAGCGTACGGGGAGCCGGGGCGTTCGCTTTCGTGGAACCGCTCTGGAAAATCAAATCCGAGTTATAGGCGATTTGGGGAGCCGCCGGTATGGGGGACGGGCTCATGGCACTGCTGACGATCGGTTGGTCGGAATAGATATGGTAGACCGCACCGCCCGTCCCGCCGCCACGCAGGAACACGGCGAACATGCAGTTGTTACCGCACAGGGCGGCCCCGGCAAACATGCGGCAGTACATCTCGGAAAGCTCGTAGATGTCCCAAGAATAGGCGATACCGCCCCAACCGCCGAAATTGGCCTTGACAAGCAGGATCAATCCGCCTTTATGGGTGGAGGTGTTCCAACTGTCAGGAGCCTGCTCGCTATAACCGCGACGGATCAGGATATCCCGCTTGACGGTTTGCTCGCCGCCTTTGAAAATGACAGGATAATACACGTCTTCCTCTCCGTTGATGACAATCTTATGGTAGTAAGGATAGCCGTAATTGGATTTCCGAGCCGCCTCTATGTCGTTTTTCCACAGCAGGGAGACAGCGGGGGAAAACGAGACTTTCCCGGCTGCATCCCACGAAATGTTTCCGGAAGCGATCTGACCGCTGCCGTCATTGTTCAGCTTCCATTTTGTACCGTTCGTTATCGAACCGTCACCGCCCAACACCACGTTGCCTTTCCGGATGGAAGACACATCTATCGTCCACCCGGCGATATTGTTCTGTGAACCGAGACGGGCGATACATGCCCCCGCGCTGTTGGTCGCGTACAGCCCGAAATCACTGTCGCTGCCATAATACAGCTGTACCCGTTGTCCGGCTGTCGCGCTGGAGTTCAATCCATAGACCACCAAGCGCCTGTTCCCGCTGTCAAGCAGGATATGGCTGCCGCTCAATGCCGTCGCTCCGATCATCCAGCCTCCAATCTTGCCCTTGGTGACATTCAGCGTAAGGGCTTCGATGTTGCCTGCCGTAACCAGCGAGGCTTTCACGCTGGCCGTATCCAGTTTGGAGGCATTGATGCTGCCCGCCGCTATACGGTCGGCGGAAATGGTACCGGCAGTAATCTGACCGGCGGTAATGCTCCCGGTATAAATACCTGCCGCGGTGATTTTGGTCAGTTTGGGGTAGGTGTTACCACCCAGAGCGGTGGTTATGGAATCAATCGGGGCTGTCCATTGAAGGGAAACGGAAGCGGCGAAAGTAACATTTCCGGAAGCGTCCCACACGATATTGCCGCCCGCCACCGCACCGGCTCCCGTCGATTCAAGACGCCATTTATAGCCACGGATACCCGTTGATCCGACAGTCATCGATCCGGATGCCGCCGTATAGGTATTGGCAGCATTCTTCTTCGTTCCGCGATAGATGCTGTCACTGTCGATACTCCACCCTCCGATGCTTCCCTTGGTGGTCGTGAGGGTCAGGGCATTGATGTTTCCGGCGGTGATGAGCGAGGCTTTCAGGGAGGCCACGTCGATACGAGAAGCTGAAATCGTGCCCGAGGTGATTTGTGTGGCATCGAGATGCAACGTTTTCACGGTATCGGCGGAGAGTTTTCCGGTAAAGATGCCGTCCTTATCGATATAGGCCGCACCGGCCCAGTTCAGGCTGACATCAGCCCCGAACTCGATTTTGCCGGTGGAAGCGTTGTATTTGATGGACTGGCTGCCGTTGCCTAACTGCACGTTGCCCCCGTTGTCCACGTAGAAGGTCTTGTAACCGTCCTTGAAGCCATAGATGCCGTTGACAGTTTCGACAGTAACCGTTCCGGAAGCTGTCTTTACGGAAAGTGGGAATGAACCGATGGCGATACCGGAAACAGTGCCGTCGCTGTTCTTGATGCCGGTGAACAGTTTCGGGGTAATGACCGTGTTGTTGTTGATAAGTGTCTTGCCCGTGTTCCACTCCTTGACCCAGTCGAGCATGGAGGCATCTGCACCGTCTTTTCCCGGCGTACCGGATTTGGCTTTCGACCAGACAAATGACAGGGTATAGGTAGCTCCGGATATGATGACGGGAATGGAAACCGTACCATGGTCGGCCAGCGTGGCCGTACCCGCCGCAATGTTATAGGTAATGGTCTTGTTGCTGTTGTTGACGGATATGGAAGAGAACCCGGCAGGTTTGACAACCGGTCCGATGGAGAATCCGTAAAAATCGGAATCCCCGAGCGTTACCTGGATGGTGGAAGTGACGGATACGGCGGAGGGTATCTTCCCGTCCGCATCCGCGGGGAAGACATATTCTCCGAGCGACTGGCTGATGGTATAGCCGTCTTTCTGTATGTGGATTGTCGCCTGCCCCCGGGCGACCAGTGTCTTTACCATATATGCTCTTTACGGAAAGTATAGGCCAAAAGAATGGTAGCAGGTTGCCGTCACAAATAAGAATATTGCCATTCAATAAATACGGCGACCGATTCATACCGGTCACCGTCCATTAAAATCAATAACGTTTCTATATTATTTCGATACCTCGCACATGAGTACGCCCTTGCCGGTCACATCCGCTTTCGATACGGTGATGGATTTTCCCGTATAGGTCTTTATGACCGATGTTCCGGCCGAGTTCCACAATTTCCATGTATAAGTATAGGCTGTGCCGTTCGCATCCAGTTCCTCTCCGTTGCGGTACAGTACCGCCTTGGCATCGACATCGTTGCCGTTGTTCTTTATCGTGAACCCTTTCTGGCTGACAAGATCCACCGTGATGGGGTCCGACATGTCCGTGAACGAGATGATATCGCAGACCACCTTGTTTGCCGAACTGTTGCCCGCTGATGTATCCGTATCCTTGATGGCGCATTTGAATGTCTCGAAATTCAGCACGGCATCCGCCGTAATGGTAATCTCGTTCGTGGTCCAGCCTGCCGTCACTCCACGGGGATTGGCGGAAGTCAGGCAGGCCCATCCGGCCCCCAGCATTGCATTGTAATACGGACAGGATACCGGACTGCCAGAAGCGCTGGTTCCCGTGAGTGCCGAAGTCAGCGTTACCACTTTGGTTGAAGCGCTTACTGCCGATATGGTGTACTGCACGGACCCGATAGAGATTTTACCCCCGGCTTCCATATTGGTGACGGAAGCGACGGTAACGGTGGTCGCACCGGTTTTTGCCTCGGCTGTAAGGGTCGTGTTGGCGAATACCGCAGAGTCCTTGATGCCCCAGGCATAGGTCACATTGGTCGTATCGATGGTGGCGCCCCGCCACAGGTCGCAGTGCGCCTTGAGCGTAGCCACTTCATCGTTCTTGAAGACAATGCCGTCGGGGGCATAAGCCACGGCGGCAATCATCGCCCCCGCGTTCAGATGCTGGGTGAACTGTACCTCCGCACGGAAAGGAATCTCCAGCCCGTTGGCATCGATGTAGATTGCCTCGAAAGTATACCGTACCTGCGGGGCGGAAACGGTCATGTGGTTTGCCTTGACGGTCAGGGCGTATTTGGCGGAAGCGGCGCCGATCGTGCAGCTGTCCTGTCCGGAAGTTATGACCGTGCCGTCCTTGTACCATTTGGCGGAACCGCTCTTGACACCGGCTGTCAATGTCGCCGCGTTGCCGACGGATGAGATCTGGTCTACGGCCGCCTTGCCGCTGACAAACAGAGAAGGGGTCAATATCAGGTACGGGGATGCCGCCCACGAGGGGGCATACGCGCCGGTATCCTTGTTGAATACCTGGGTCAGCGGTTGCGAGGAACCGATAAACGCCTGTAAGGAGACAGCATCATTCTGGTCGATGATGGTGACTTGTCCGCGTGCTACTTTGATTGCCATATGCTTATTGTAATGTTGTTGATATATTCACTTCACAGTCGAAAACGGCCTTGCACCACACGTCCCCGCCGGTTATCTCTATCTCCCTGCCGTAACGCGGTGCGGCGTTCCATATCCTGTCACTCTCCGTATCGCGGCTCGTCCGTATCCAGCGGAAATTGCCGTCGGGAATGAGCGATGTAATCTCTTCACCGCCCCTGTACACCCTGGCACGGAGTACCGTCGAGACGATTCCGTTGCGGAATGTCGTGCCGTTTTCAGACTCCACATAAACAGTATAGGAGGGAGATCCGTCGTAAAGTTTGAAAAAGGTATGGGTCGCACTGATTTTTTCATTACGGTATGTTGCCGTGTAGCGGAGGGTCAGCACGTCGCGCCCTTCCCAGCCATGAAACGGGGGTGTCATTTCAAATACGGTGGCATTGCATCCGGCATCTTTCCATATGCCGTCAACGGCAAGGTATTCCCACTGCCGACTTTCCGGCTCGAAATTGTATTCGGTCGCCACAAGCGGGATATTCTCCGGCTCGCATGCGCCTGAAAGCTCGTCCTTGAAATGGAACGCCGTGCCGCCTGTCAGGGAGACGGAACGGGGCTTGAGCAGTTCCTGCGCCTCCTCATCGAGGTCTTCCCAGCGGATGGTCACATCGCGCAGTTCGATGGTATCCTTGCCCCACTTGAACCGTCCCGAGGCGAAATGGCCCGTCCCGTCCGGATGGATGACGAAAGAACCGTCCCGTGAAACGATCGAGCCGTCTTCGTTCAGCCGCAACAGGGGATTCTGTATGGTACCCCCGATACCTCCCTTATTGAACCAGGCACCGTAATCGTCCGTGTAGGACAAGGCTTCATCGGTCGCCTGATAGGGGGTCACGTTCCTTCCGGCCTCCAATTGAGGGGCGGACAACGACAGGGGGACGGAAGCGGCAATGCCGAGACACATGACGGGGGAATCTGACCCGCGTATGAGGAACGGGACATTATAACGGACCCATCCTTTACCGGCAGCCACCGTCCGATCACCGACAAGATGTTCATCCTGATAGAACCGGATGGCTGCCGTATCTTCCGCTTTTATCCAGACTGAGAAACAATAACAGACTCCTGTATGAGCCTCCCGCCAGGCGGCACTTTGCGCACCAAGAAGACTGTCTCCGGCTATCCGTACACACCGCCCGAGTCCGGCGGGAGATGTTTCATCCAGCTCTTCCGAATGGCTGAACCGGCAGGACAGGCTGTCGGGTATGACATTCTTGTGGATTTTGCCCACATAAAACGTGCTTGAAAAACCGTTCTCGTCTCCCGCGGTAAGCGTGCCGGCTATATTGACATTGCGTGTGGCATAGAGATTCTGGAAATAGGCCCCGTAACCATCCAACATGCCGAAGACCGGATCGATGATGCCGCTGACCTTTCCCACACGGGCCTTGCTCGCCTCGCTGAAAGCGGATACGGAGGCAAGACGAACAATGTTCAGGTCGGCGACCTCGCACCAGTCCCACTCGGAGGCCAGGCTTGATGTCAGGTCAAGAAACAGGCTCCGGCTGTACTGTGCCGGGTAATCCACGGTGATGACCCATAACTTGTACTTCCATTCCCGGCCGATGGAGATTTCATCTTCCGCATCCGTCTTTTCACGGTTCGTATAGCCGAATCGGATCGGTACGGAACCTGATGTTTTGGAAGACCTGACCTTGAACGATACCAGCAGGCGCTCCGGGTATCCGACCGGTTCTTCCAATGTCAGCATCAGCCCGAAGGAATCGTTTCCTGCCGGTTCCGCGTTGCGGATAATGCGGACAATGCGTGTCGCTTCCGAATCGGCATCCAGATATTCCGTTTGCAGCATGCTGCCATAAACGGCGTACCTGGACTTGTCCGGCACTCCCGCCATGCCTCCGTCCATGACGGGATAGCACAGGGAGCGTTCGGTCGCCATGCCGTCGATGACATCCATATAGGGTGAATCGCTGTCAGAAGCCGTCAGGTACAAGGCGCCGCTACGTGCCGTATCGAACAGGTTGGTAATCCGCACGAAGTCCAGCAGTTCACCGCCCTGCGGTTCGTCCCCGTCCAGCAATGCCCCGATGAAATAAGGGGCGTCCTTGTCTCCGACAAGCTCCGTTCCGGTTTCTGTCACGCACATCAGCGAATAGACGGTACGCTCCCGTTCGGCATATTGCCTGCGGATGATATCCCCGGCTTGCAGTCCCTGTGTCTTCTGCGAGTCGGGGGCGATACGGATCTTGTATGTCGGATAACGGAATACGGACATGGATTATGACAGTTTTTCCACGGTGTCTCCCGAACAGCTGTCGCTGATCCAGAAGGAACCGTTGGTTACCGAAGTCTTTTCGACCTCGAACTCATAGGCGCGGAACTTACGGCGGGCCACCACCTCGTCGAATGTGGCGGAGACGCCTCCTGTCGTCCGGTTCCGGCGGACAGCCCATCCGCTTCCGGAAAGGCCCGGGGAAAAGAACTCCGAAGAGAGCGACCCGGTAAAGACGCTGTTTCCGTAATGCCGGATACCGTCCTCCACCGCTTGCAGGCGTAACGCCTCTGTCAAGTATAGGATTCTGTCAGTAATCCGGGTGGGCGACGCATGGATTCCGATATGCCCGGCTGCTTCCAACGGAACAGCGACCGTAACGAAATCGGCATCGGTGCGGATATGGAACGATTCGCTGTGACGGTTCTGCGGGGCATAACAGCTCACGGACGGACGGTGTGAAAAATCCGTGCTGTGAGGGATAGCCGTCCTTACGTCCTCTTCCTCGTAGATTACCTCGGAAGAAAGCGATACGCGCTCCCTGTCGCCTGTGAACATAAATCCCTCTGCTGTGCCCATCCGCAAGCGCTTGTGGATAACGATACCTTCATCGGAAGTGTCTACCCGGTATGAGGAGAGCAGGTCGGCGCCGTAGTTGTGGCGGACAGTCAGCGAGCCCGGAAAACAAGCCTTTCCGTAAGGGGAAAGCATCAGACACTCGCCGTCCACGTCCGATATGCCGGAGAACAGGCGTATCTTCGGGGTATGGTCGCCGCCTAAAAGAAGGTCACCACCGATACTCCCGAGCTGTATCTTGTCCTTGTCGGTACAGAGCAGTACGGGAACATCTCCGATCCGGATGCCGAACCCGTCCAGGAACGAGAGGAACCCGCCGAGCGCGACATCCTCTTCCGAAAACGAAAGCAGACATTTCCCTTTGTCGCCCAGTTCCACGCCTTGCAAGGCTTTCAGTCCGCCATCCATGACCGTACTCCCTCGCACCGTCAGATTCCGTCTCACCATGCCGTCCCGCATCATCCAATCCACCGTGTCCGTATTGGCGTTGCCACGATGATAGACATCCTGCCCGCCCACGGCCAGCCGTGTCGGGGAGATGGATATTCCTGTATCCTCGTCCCCGATAATCCATGCCCCTTTGGAATGTACCGTCGCATCCAGAAAGTCTATATGGGAAGCGTTGATTGTAGCGGTGGCCTTGTCCGCGTCGTAACGGAGCAACTGCCTGCCGCCGATATGCAGGCTGTCGCCCCCGACTTTCAGGTTGCCGGTAATCCTGATACCGTACTCGATGGCAGTTACCACACCTTCCGGATCGGTAATGTCCTGCGAATAGGTTTCCAGGATACGGGTGTTTCCAATGCCGGCTTCGAAACCGTAATTGGCACTGAGCTTGCCGGTCATGTCACCGCCCGATTTTTTCAGGTAATCCAACAGCAAGCCACCGCTTCCGGAACCGCCTTCTCCCGTAACGGCTCCGGCAATGGCGGATGCAAAACCGTAAGCGGTATTCTTCAGTCTCAGGCTGGTCTCGTCGCCTTCCTCGATGCCGTAAGGATGCTCGTCGTCCTTTTTCTGCTGGGCATTGAAAAAGTTATGGTACAGCTGTGCATAGATGGAATAGCACAGGCTCTCCTTGTCGAGGGTTTCTATATCGGGATGCAGTTGTACGCTCATTTGGTATAGCTGGTCTTGGAAAGAAATTTCTGGATACGTGATGTCAGCGAGATGAAGTTCGGCATATTGATCGGCGACATCGTGCCCATCAGTGTGGGAGTCATGATTTTCGAACATTCCGTCAGGAAGTCGAGCATCAGCCGGGCAAGCTCATTACCCAGAACCAGCGGCTCGGTGGCATTCTCGTCACCGAGCGTCACCTTGTTGTCGGCAACGGCAACGGTCGTGGAATTGACCTTTTGTACCACTTTATCTGCTGTCTGTCTGACTTCAGACTTGTCCACCGTATGCGTGATGCTTTCCGCATCGATAACGGTTGTCGCTTCCTTGTCCTTGTCATTCCTAACGGTTGTTGTGACGGCCGTCGGCGTATAGTGGGTGGAGGTCTCGTTACCGGTGGTTTCCAGTTCGTCGTAGTCCGGGGAAGAGTCGTTTTCCGGATCCAGTTCCTCCATTTCGGTCACGCCGATGACGGTTTCCGTGCGGGCATTGAGCCGCAGGATATCCACATGGGAGAAGTTAACCACATAGGCATAACGGGTGGCGGCATCCATGAAGATGGTCACGTCGGAAAAAAGTGCGGGGACGATCAGGAAGCCGCCTTCGCTGTTGGTGGCGGCCGAGAGCAACACGCCTTTATGGATAACAGGTTCGGCGGAGGCCGTCTCGTCCGGGTACTCGCCGACATCAATGGTACCGCCGTAGTCGGAAAACTCCTCGTCCGAGGGGTTGTCGTGTATCTTGGCGACATAGCCGTGTATCATGCGGGCCGTACCGATACCGGACATGCCTCCGGGAGCCAGATTGATACGCTCCATACTCCGTCCCAAGGCTATCTTGCGGATAGCCTCACGGATAAGCAACTGGTTGGATTTGTCTGAAGACATGAGTTTTTTGAAAGAATAGGAGGAGCATAGTTTATTGGTTGCCAATTATTTTGTACTTTTGCAAAGACAATGATATTACTTATGAAACAAGAAATTTTAGAATCCTATATTACATATATATTTGATTTCTTTCAAAAATCAAGATGCTTTAAAGCCGGGCAAGGTAACATGCTCAGAAATTTTAGATTTGCAGCTGAAAAGCAATTTACTCGTAATCAATTGGGTATATTGTATTTCCTGGTAAATACCCTCATTGATAATGGCTATCTCTACTTAAAAGATAGAGATTTTATAGCTCTTACGGAGAATGGTGCCGATGTTATAAATGGGGGAGAGTGTGTTATTCCTAAAATTTCCCTTGAGCGGACAATTTATGAAAAAGAGACCAGTAGATCAGATATATATGAACAGCTTTGGAATATTATCGGATCGAACAAAGAAAATGATTATGCGCCGCTGTATGTAGATGGACCATTGTTTTATAATACAATCAGGCCATATTTAACAACATTGTCGTTACCTCATACATATGGGGAATATATGGCAGAATTGCGGGAAAAGGAAGAATTTACATCAAGAATTAAATGGTATAGGACTTTATTTTTAGCTCTTGATGAGAATGATGTACAAAAATTCCTCAAAGATTTGTCTATCAAAATAAACAGGCTGCTGCTAATGAATACTCCAAAAGATGCGATACAAGAAGCTTTGAATCCTTGGGCAGATGTAGACATTCCTACAATCGATAATACGCCTCTGCCTGAAATTCTCAATAAAGTGGCGGAAGAACCAATTGTGAATAAAAACAAGCCGTTTGTGTTGATTTCGTATGCGTGGGAGGTAGAAGACAATGTCTTTATGAATTGGATTCAAACTTTCGCCAAAGATTTGCGAAGACGAGGGATTGATGCTCAAATAGACCAGTATCAACCTCATGGAACTGACTTGCCTAAATTTATGCTTGAAAGCATCCGTAAGGCAACTAAAGTTCTGTGCATTCTGACTCCAAAGTATAAAGAGAAAGCTGAATCCGGTAAAGGAGGTGCCGCTTATGAAGGGGGTATAATATCACATGAAATATATAACAATCAGGGAACCACTAAATTTATACCGGTTGTACGCAAAGGGTCTTTTGAAACTTCGACACCGGATTTCATTAGTGGAAGAAAAGGTTTTGATTGCTCTACTGACGATAAATACAATAGCGAACTTCCGAATATTATCAAGGTAATAAACGAAGAACCATTGATAGAAATTCCTCCTGTTGAATAACGGTAAATCTTATTTTAGATTTTTCTCGGTTTGACTTAACCGATTGAGAAATAAACTTTTAGCGAATTATTTGAGAAATAGAGGTAACGATTTAGCAACTGTGCGAATTTCAGCGTTTTACATTGCTATGCTGTCAAATAACTCTTTCATTTGCAAATATAACATCTTTTTCCGAAAGTACGAACTTTCGGTGACAATTTTATAAAATCGACTTGCGAAAAAAGAAAATTATCGTGAATGGTCTAACTCTATATACCAGCCTTCCTTGACGGGCTTGTATAGCGTAGTGTCATTGTATGTCCTGCGGTAAATTTTGTTCAGGTCGCCGTGTTCGGTGATACGGATGTCACGGCGGCTTCTCAATTCGAGATCGTAAACGAAACTCTTGGATGTTCCCGCATCCACGATGCCGTGGGAGTAGTACAGCATAAATAAGCTCACATATACCGAATCTGCCGTTTCCTGCTCCCTGCGGTCAACAAGGACAAGACCGCATCCAATCTCTGACAACAAGGAGTCGAGTTGTATTCGGTCAGATCTTGATAACCCGTGTACCGGCGTGTCCTGCACTTGGTTCGGTTGGTAGGATATTTGTCCTGCCGAATCAAGGATGAGAATATCGCAGGGAGAGAGCGGTGGATAGTGAAAGCTTCCCTCCGAACTCTCCGCCATGATTTTGCGTATCTTGTCGAATGCCGCCTCGTGCGTGGCGAAGTGGCGTATCATTTCCTCGTCCGTCGGCGGCATGGGTGGCTCGCAGCTTACGACCGATGCAAGCGTTAAAAGTAGTATTATGATAACTATCTTCATCTCTGTTTAAGCCCCACCTTCACCATGCCATGTGCAGGTTTGGGTATTGTTATCATAGTTATGTTCTATCCATTGCCCCGATTTCTCGCCGTCAGTGTATTGTCCCTCGATAGTTATATAGGGTTTGCCGTCCCGTGTCGATTCCACACGATAAGAGCCGTCAAGTTTTCCGTTACGGTAGTGGCGTATTATCCTGCTGCGAAGCGTGCTCGCATCCTCGAAGATTTCCCACTCCTCGCCATCTTTTTTCCCGTCGATATAATGAGATTCAAAAATCTGCTCTCCTGTCTTGCTGTCAAAGCGGCGCTCCCGCCCGCTCTCCACACTCTGCTTATATTCCTTTTCGGCTTCTATTTTGCCGTTACGAAAATAGGTCTTTACAGTTCCGTCTATCTTGCCTTGCTGCATGGGTGTTTCCTTTCGGGGAGTAACGCCGTCTTGGTAATACTCCGTGAATGTGCTGTTACGCTTGCCTTTGGCATATATACCCGATTCACGCAGCACCCCATCACGATAGCGGCGATAATCACCGTTTATCATGCCATCGGAAAATTTAACACACTCCTCGTCAAGTCCTCGTATAATGCGATATTTTCCCCGTAACGGCTGTTTTCTGCCTTTTTTATAATAGACCGTGCGCCGTGAGTTATCTGTTATAGTCTGCAAATCGCTCCATTCTACGATTTGTTGTGCGGAAACCGTGCCACACAATAGTAAAAAGATGTATAGTGCCAATATTCTATTCATTGTATTTTTTGTTTTTCAAGGTTGCGGCTAACACGTGGCTCAATCACCACGAAAAGCGATTGAGCCACACGCCATTATCCGCATAAATCGAACTTGTTAGCCTCTTCACTTCTTCAACAAAGCGAAAAATTCCTCGTATCGCTCGAAAGATTCAAAGAATCCTGCATGCAATGTTATTTGTGTATCATCCGTCAAGAAGATTTCCAATTCTCCTTCTTCATCGTCATATTTAAGATGTTTTATATCCGATATTTTAAATAAAAAAATCACAATGTTTTGTAAATATGAAATATTGTTTTAACTTTCGCATATTTAAGAGTTATGCGGCAGCTTAAAAAACGACAGCAAACCAGAAAAATCATCTTGACAAACCAACTTTGAATTATGAAGGGTGAAACTTTTCGGGGGCAACTTCCAGCATTTCCAAAAAACAGTTTTTCCATTGACTTGGCGACAAACAGACAATTTGGGAGTTAAGGTTTATTCCGAATTTTTCCGAAATTGACCTGACCTGATTTTTTCTGAAAATCGACTTTAAAGCTGTTTTGACAGATAAATCAGGCTTCTGTAACAGACAGGAAATAAAAGCTAAATATTTGACTTTAAGCTCAAAATCAAAAGAAGACTGATTTCTTTTAATGCGTAACAGAGTTGATTTGACAGTTGGTGGTGGCAAGAAACTTTCAGGACTTACCTCATAGACAAGTTTCAAATCAAAAAAAGTATGATAGAAAACAGTATATGGATTATAGAGCTTACTCGAAAACAACTTTTGAGCAGGTTCTAACTGAAGGACAATGGAACCTCCGAGAAAATTTTCAACACTCTCAAACATCAGAATTTTGAATATATCGGAAGTAATTCCATAAGGAATGTTTGACACCACCTTGAAAGGAAACTTGGGAACTGCAAAATTCCTAAAATCACAACCGACAATTTGAACATTGCGGGCATCAGAAAATAATTTTCGTAAATATTCAACCAAAGCTGTGTCGTTTTCAATAGCTACGACAATGTTGGCGATTTTTAATAAATGGACAGTGAGAAATCCCTTGCCTGCCCCAATATCCAAAACCGTATCCTGACTATTTATATTTGCTTGTTTTATTGCATCTTCTATTAGCACTTTATCAATGGTAAAGTGCTGACCCGTGAAACGAACGGGCAATTTCTTTTTTGTCATTAATTACTTCTTACAGGTTAATACTTGTCGGTTTTCTCCCCTTTCTTTATTATAGGATAGGTTACACTATCTGCATCGACAACGATTTTTCCTCCGTTCGCCGCCAAAGCACGGGCAAGATGAACCTTGTTCAATGTTATTACCAAGAGAACGAGTCCTCCGATTATAAAAACAATGGCAGTACTCGTAGGGCCAAGTATTCGGGTACTGCCTATTCTTATACCGAATGGATAAACGAGCGGCACGACAACCATACCGACTGATACAGCCAACATTGTAATGTTATCCTTGATAGGAGAGGCTGGAGCATAATTAAACGTTTTCATAATTCAAAAAAAATGTAGAGTTAATAAATATTTTTTAATAAAGTATCACCATTTTATATAAGTCCAAGGGCTTTTGGTATCTGTCAGTAAATCTTCTGCCAATCCAATCATGTTGGTAGTTCCCATCGACAAAGTACGACCAAGAACATAACTATAAGCATAGTCTTTCCAATTGGTATAAACTTCTTTGGTCATCTCGTAAGCGGCATTGATACACTGCATACATTCTTCTTTTACAATGTACTCTTGCTCAAGGCAAAGTCTGCTGATAAAGTTTAATCTTCCTGCATCCCACGCAAGTACTCCGAGTTTGCCCATTTCTTCTTTGGATACGACAATTCCAGCTTGTTCAATGTCCGGATATTTTTCCTCCATCGTTTCCAACTTTTCCAAACAGTCATTTCGGAAATCGGTGTGTTCTTTCAATTCTTCATTTTCATTAAGCCACTTCCTGCTTATATTACCCCCTCCTTGAAGAAAAGCCGTATAAGCATAGTGAAACATTGTTTGCGAGGGAGCTTGCGACAACCAATTCAAAGTTTCGATGGCACTATCCCTATCCGTTATACCAAAGTATTCACCTAAAATAACTTTACGAACAGAGGGAGTTACGCCAGTTTCGAATGTGTTCAATACACCTTGTTGTTGATATACATACAGATTGCCAAGACTTATCTTGCGTAAATCCGCTTCTGGCAAATGTGAATTTTCATCCACATTCAAACCATCCTGAAAGAAACTCTGCAATTTTGCAAGTCTTCCCCAAAGAGATGTCATGTCCATAGTACTATGTTTGTCTTTCCAGCTCCTTAAGACCTTTTATTATTAAACCACGAAGCGTGGAACTGCAATGCCACGTCTTTGTTGAAGGTCGTAGGAAAAACCTAATGAGCAGATGTAGTAATAGCAGCCCACGCTATAGCGTGAGAACCACTATGCCATCCTTGCTCATTTTGAAAATTTCCTACGTTTTCAACAACAAGATAAGCATAACGCTTCTTTCTTTTCTAATATGTCTTGGACGGAGTTTCCCTAATCCAACCACAAAGGTAGTGAAAAGTTGTGATAATCACTTATGTTGCAATAGATTTATTTGCTCGCTGTATAAAATTGGAGCTTTACAGTTTCATACCCCTGCTTTTCCTTTGCTGCTGTATAGGTTGCCGTATGTTCTGCCTTAACTTCTCGAACTGTTCCTTGAACCACTCGGCAATGGGCTTTCGGTCAATGGCAAGAACCAACCTCGTCCCGTCCGTGGGGTCTTTCAGCACTTGAAACCCAGCCTTTTCGGTCGTGAATTTCCGTCCGTGTTCCTCCGAGTAGAGTTCCCCCGCATACTCCAACGTCTTTCCCTTGACGAGCGTTGCGGTCTGCCTTTCATCGAATCCCACAAGGCGGCACAGGTTTTCGATACGGAGCATTTCACGCAGGTAGGGAAACCATGCCGCCGCCTTTGCGATTACCGTTTTCAGAAACGATATTTCCTGCTTGTGCCTTGTGTCCTTGTCCGCTATCTCCCTGCCGTGCTTTTGCTGCATTTCCCGTATCTCCCGGCTGTGGTCTGCCTGCATGGTCTGTATTCTGTCTTGCAGGGCTTCGATGGTTTCCTCGTGGTCGGCTACCTCCCTATGCAGGGCGGTGTTCTCCCTTTCCAACGTCTTGACCTTGTTACTGCCAAAAAGAGAACCGACACTCTCGGCAATGTTGGCGGCTGCAGCAGTTGCCGCCCCTTTCAGCTTCTCGGTCTGTATCTCTTTTTTCGCCTGCCTTAATTCCTCCTGCGCCGTTTCTTTCTGCTGCTGCAAATCCACCACCTCCGCTTTCAGACTGTCGGCGAGTTTCTGTATATCCCGATAATACTGCTGCGTGGACTTGTGGCGAGCTTTCGAGCCGTCTATGCCCCTTTGCAGCCCGTATTTCGCCATCGCTTCGGCATAGGTATCTTGGTAGGACTTCAATTTCAGCCGTGTCATAATATCGTCTGCGCACAGTCTCACGGTGTCGGTCGGCTTCTTGCGGTATCGCTTCTTCGTCTGCTCCTCCCGTTTCCTGCGCTTTCGCTCTCCCTTGACGATGGGGACGAGTGTGACGTGTATGTGCGGCGTTTCCTCGTCCCTGTGCAAGTGAGCCGCCACGATGTTCTCCTTTCCGAACGTGTCGGCGAAGTATTTCAGATTGTCGGCGCACCACTCGTCCAAACGCCCCTCTTCCTCTATCCGCTTCATGTCCTCGTGCGTTCCCGATACGTTGATGCGGATAGCCCGTACTTGGTTGCTTCCGATTTTGCGTGTCAGCCCAGCTTCTTCTAATCTCTGCTGTATAGCCGCCGAACGGTCTTTCACCCCGTTGGGGTATTCGATGAGCCTGCGGTTTAGGTGCGTGCGTGTGGGGTCGGCGTTCTTCGGTATGATGAAACGCTCGATATGTGCGGTCGTTCCGCTGTCGCTGCCGTGCGCCTTTTCCATGTGTAAAACTACGAAACCCATATATTCCTTTCTTTTCTGGCTTGTGAAACAATAAATCTGACTATCTTTGAGGGCGGCGAAATGCCGTCCCCGATGGGGTGTGCAGAGGGGCTTGCCCCTTGCCTTATTGGGGAATTTTCAGCGATACGTAGTATTGCGGCTCGGAAAATTCCCTAATAAGCTACGGTATTTTCTCCGTAAATACCCTGCGGCGTGCCGTCTGCCTGCCTTTCGGCTATGGCTGTCCCTGCCGTCTGCTTACCCATATAACCCCACCTTATTTTTCCCCTTTCGGTCGGTGGGTGGCGGGGCGGTCGTTTTCGTTTTCAAAGGCTCTTTTGCATGGGGCGGTCGGATACAAGGTTTTCCCGATAAATACACTCGCAGCGAAGCGAGAGGAAGATTTATCGGGAAACGGCGCAGCCGCCCGACCTTTTAGCCGACGGAAAGCCCCGTGCTTGCTTTGCCTTTGTAAACGGAAATGATTGCTCCGCTTTCTTCTGAAAAGAGAAATAGACCCTGCAATATATATCACCATAGTGATAGGTTTGCATGTTGGCATGTTGGCATGCTGGTACGTTTGCATGTTGCTATGTTGGTATATCATCACGCTTTCCAACGGCTGTTGGGCTTGCCGTCCGAAACAACCGACACGAACACCGTCGTTTTTTCTTTTCGCACGTGCATAATCCTTTCCAGCAATGCCTTGCGGACTTTCGCCGCCCCGAACGATTCGACACGGAAAGCGAGGGCGGCTATCGTTTCGAGGTTGTAAACCTCCGCGCTGTATCTGTCCGATATGCGGATAATGCGCTTTATGTCATATATACTCAAAACTCCGCTTTTGCAGAGTGCCTTTATCCCTGCCCGAACCGTCGGGGCGATAACCCCGAACAGTTCGCAGATTTCCCACTCGGTCATGGCGGTTGCACCTATATCGCTCGGCAGGGAGATATTGCCCCGCTCGTCCATCGTGATAATGTTCCTTTCTTCTTTCATCGGTATTCTGCTTTTAATTAGATGGCTCGGCAGATATTCTTCTCCATGTCCTCCAACTTGTGCGACAAGGTTTCCATGTCTTGGCTTATCTTCTGGGCGGTGATTTTGGCGTAAATTTGGGTGGTTTTTATGTTCGTGTGTCCCAAAAGGCGGCTTACGGTTTCGATGGGTACGCCGTGCGACAAAAGCACGGTCGTGGCGTTCGTGTGTCTTGCGACATGATAGGTCAAACGTACCTTGAAGCCACATTGCCTGCCTATCTCTTTGAGTATCTTGTTGCAGCTTCCGTTACTCGGAACGGGGAAAACATGACCGTCCCGAGCCAGTCCCTTGTACTTCTCGATGATACGCTTGGGAACATCCAAAAGGCGGATGTTCGATTCGGTGTTGGTTTTCTTTCTTCGGGTGATTATCCAAAGATTGCCGTCGAAGAAGGTTTGCAGGCGGTCGGCGGTGAGGTTCTTCACGTCCGAATACGCCAGACCCGTGAACACGGAAAAGACGAACAAGTCCCGTACAAGCTCGTGGGTGGCGTTCTTCATCGGTGCGTCCATGAGCGTCTGTATCTCCGTTCGGGTGAGGTAGCCCCTGTCCACGCTTTCGGGAGAGTTGATATATCCGGCAAAGGGATTAAAGGGCAAACGTCCGTCGTTCCTCGCAATGGAAACGATGTGTTTCAACACAATCATGTAGCCCCACACGGTATTGGTACGGCATTTCTTCTCCGTGCGCAAAAAATACTCGAAATCGTTGATGAATGTGAGGTTGAGTTCCTTTAACGGAATATCCTCACGCTTGTAGCTGTGGGGCAGGAACTCCCGAATATGGTTACAGACCGTCCGGTAACGGGTAAATGTACCTTGCGCCCTGCTGTGTCCGACTTTCTTCTCAAACTCGGCGTTGTGCTGCTCAAACAGCTTCAGCAAAGTTTCCTGCTTGACGCCGATACCGAGATAGGCGTCTTTGAGTTTGGCGGCGGTTACATAACCGTCCGTCTGCATCAGTTCTTGATAGCGGCGGTTTACCTCCACACGGATTTTATCTACCGCAAGGTTGATTCTCTGTGCTTCGACGCTCTTGCCCGAAGCACGGCTGTTCTTCACGTCCCACAACCGTGGGGGAACATCCATTTTGCAACTGAACTGTTTAATCTCGCCGTCCACCGTGATACGGCACATCAGAGGCAGGTTGCCGTTCGGCTTCTCGCTGCCTTTCTTCACGTAAAATAATACCTTGAATGTACTACGCATAACTCACTCCTTTTTTGGTTACAAAATTAGTTATTAGTGAGTTACCGACAGCTATGTAAATCGATGCAAAACGCAGAAACAGAACCGTTTAGCAAGAAATCTGCACCCGTTACGGGAGTAACGAGGTGGTAACTGAACTTCTGCACCGTTTGGCTTCGAGGTGGTATTTCGTTGGCTCTGTCCCATAGAAAAACAAAGCGTAACGAACGCTCTATCAGCTAATTCGCTACGCTCTGCCCAAATTTACTTTTTCGCTATGTGTTTATTTCCTAATTTTATACGGAATACTCAGTTGTTGCCTGTATCCACCCACCCCGAAAGTAGTCGTTACCTCTTCCACGAGGTATACGCCGTTCTTGGAAGGATTACGGTAGTCGATCAGTTCCACCTGTACGGCAGGAGACAGTCCGAAATCCCCGAATACTGTCACATTGCCGGTGATTCCGTTCAGATTGTAATTCCGAAAGTATTCCGTCGTCTCTTCTACAAGCCGGTCGGAATTGATTCCGACATGAGGTGACATATATGGTACGATGGTATATGTGGATAAATCCACCTTGGTCCTGGTCTTCGCTCCTGATGCCGTCGTGTTGCCCGTTACTTTGTGCGTCTTTTTTGAAATCTGCGTGGCATTGACCGTCTGAAACTCCTTGCTGCCCGGCGTCGCCGGGTCGTATTCAGGATTCATGCGTACTGTCACCTCAAAGAATTTTTCATCCGTCCCGAGTGCCTTGCCCGTCACCGCCAAAAACTTCGGATCGGTCTTGACCACTTTCAGGTTGCTCTGCGCCACATGCTCGTTGAAGTATATCCTGTACGGTCCTGTCGATTCATCCTCCGGGAATACCGGCTGAGCCTTGCTGGACGAATAAGGACGCCCGACGGCAATGGACGGTATGGCCCCGTCATCATCGGCATCGTATTTTAAAAAACAGTAGACCTTGTACTTCGACCATTCGGAAAGGATATCCGCTACCGTGAAGTTGTCCGTGACCTTTACCTTGCCGATATGTATCTCAAACCGCTTCGTATCCGAGTGTATCCTGAAGCCGGTATCTTTCAGGATATTATACTTGCCTTCCAGCACCTCGTTCACCGTCGTCCCTTTCGCCGGGGTCTCGAAATGAGGTGCCTGTTTCAGTTTGAGTTTGTAGGCCATATTCTCACACTGGATTTCCAGCGTGCTGTCCGAATTGTATCCGGTAATGTATCCGTCGAACATATTTTTCAGCACGCCGTTGTAGCCCAGCTTGATATTGATGCGCTGTCCGACCTTGAATGTCGTCTCGTCAACCAGACGCTGCGCGCTGCGTTTCTCGATGATGACACCGTCCTGCATCACCTCCGTCGTTATCCTCGACACGTCCTTGCCCTCCAATGTCACGTTCCCGATAATCGTGGAGCGGCATACCGACCCTTTCGGGAATATCACTTTGGCCGTTCCGATCAGCTTCTTGTAACTCTCGTTGATTTCGAGCGACTGGACTTCCGTAATCTCCACGCCGTTCTGTATCCTCATCGGATTGGATGGGTCGGCATCCCCGATGGTGATGCGACAGCAGAGGATATCCATTGCAGCTATACCCATAAACGTGTCAGTTTAAGCAACGAGGCGGGGTCGATGACCTCCGTACCGAATTTAACATACTTGATCCACTTGTTCGTGTGCTTGATGGCCGTGTCCACCTTTTCCTGTTCCGCCAGTTTCAGTTCCACGGCTTCCGATGGCTCCACGGCGACACAGTTCAGCGAATACGGCTGCACGTTCCGGCAATCCGTAGGCTGTAAGGTATAGCCCTGTATAATCAACCGTGAAATGTTGAACTGGCGCAATACCGTGTTGTCGCAATCGATGACACCCTTGTATTGTACCAGCCTGATAAACTTGGACACTTCCGCCTCGGGATACACGTCCGGGTATTTGGAGGTGATCTTGCCGTTGATGGTAATCTCGAGGTCACCCCCGGATATATATTCCTTGCGGGTATAGTCCCGCCCCTGTACCCGGGTCAGCAGGATATTGTTCCGGCTGCTGACCTGTACCTGCGGTCCCAGGTCCACGAATGTCACCAGTCCATACCGGCTGTTCGGCAAAACCTTGCACTCGCTGTTGTCATAATACTTCCCCTCCTCTGATATGGACAGTTCCAGAAAATCCGCCACTGTCCGGCCGACGATGGAATCGATATGGTTTTTCTTCTGCGCCACCGCCTGCTGTTCCCTGATGAGCTGGTAGTACTGTCCGGTCTTGTTCGCAAGGCTGGACTGCGACTGTGTCTGAAGATATTTGTCCCGCACCTGCTGTTCCCAGTATTTGAGGTATCGGGGATAGGAACGTAGCAACCCGTAAGCCGTCTGCGAGGCAACCTGTATGGCTGCCCGTTTGAGCAGGTCATGGTGCCTGGAGAAGTAATGTACCTGCCCGTCCTGCAATTCGGCAAGCCCCATGCCCAACGCCAGACGCGTGGCGTTGCTGATGTATCCGCCAAGCGAACCGTGGTTGAGTATGCCTCCGCTCAACAAAGTCGAGGCCGCGATTTGTATCAGTCTTCCCATAATCCTTTCATTTTATGCGTTCCAGGAGGCATCGAAGTCATGCACGACATCGATGAGCGCCTGTGCCAGTTGTTCTTTCAGGTTCTGTATCTCTTCCGTCTGCCCCTCCTTCGACTTCATCAGGTCGATGGTCCTGACACTGAGCAGGCTCTCTATGTTCACGATGACCTGTTTAGGTGCCGCCGAGGACAACCGCCCCGTGCCGGAATAGTTGCCGCCGGCCCCTCCGTCATCCAGATGCGTGTTGGTAATCGGGTTGGCAGCAAACGGACGTGTATCGTTGGAATCCGGTTCGTTGCCGTACTGGTCGGGAGTGAAGCCCGCCACGCGGAGGATGTTCTCGGCTGCCTCCGCCGAACCTCCGAAAGTCTGCCGGAGCGATGAAAAGAACTTCACGAGTGTCGTATGTGCCAGCTTGCGATGCGCGATGTTGTCTATACGCTGCGCATCGGTGGCGTTCTGCCCCAGTGCCCGCTGTTTCCATAGCCCGTTTTCGTCCTGCTCGAATCCCCAGGCCCTGAACTGGTCAAAGTCGAACCCTCCCTTACGCATCAGCTCATGCGCATTGGCGGCACTCGATATGGCATTCCGATAAGCGGTGGCGGCACGCACAATCTCCGGAACGGTCTGCGTGTTCATGTACCGGGCATAGTCGTATGTGCGGGCGGCAACCGCTTCCGACCTGTCCCCGATATCATTCACATAGACGGCCTTGCCATCCTGCATACGCCACAAAGACTTGTCGAGATCCTTCTCCTGTTGCCCGAAACGCTCCTTTACCGTCTTGAGGAAAGCGTCCACTTCCAATACCGTACCCATCTTCCCGAACTCGGCGTACGCGGCATCGATACGTGTCTGGCTGTCGCGTTTGGCAAGGGTGACAAGCGCATCCCTTATGTCATCCTGACGGGCTTTGTCCATGTTATACACATGGTCTCGCGATACCATCCCCTCAGATGAAGCGATGGCAAATTCCCCCAAGAACCCGGCCCACCAGTTGGATGTGAAGGCTCCGATTTTATGTCCCGAAGCCTCTTCGATACTTTTGCCGGCAACGACCTCGTCCACGGCACGCTTTGTCTTGACAGCCATGTTATAGGTCTCGCTCAGGGAGGAGTAAAGTGCCTCTATGGACGGATAACGGTACTTGCGGTTCGATTCGATCTCTTCCAGTACGGCATCCTTCGCCTCCTTTATCTTCCAGGTCTTGTAAGCCACCCATCCCAAAGTCCCGACCAATGCGGCTATACCTGCCGTGGCGGCAACCGCGCCTGTACTGATGGCACTCAACGAGGCGGCAGCACCGGTCAGTCCGCTGCCGGTAGCCACCTGTGTGGCAAACAGCGACTGCAGGACTCCTTTGGCTCCGATGACACCGCCCCCGGCCATCAAGGCGCGGTTCATCGCTCCCCGTCCCGCCACGCCTGCGGACTGCATGGCCGACACGATGGCCCGCTTCTGGGCAAACGAAACCTTACCGATACCACCCGCCCCCAGCAGCCCCTGCACGGCACTGATTGATGTCGTGGCCGCAGACTGTTTGCCGATAAACCCCATGGCGATGCCGATATTCGTCAGGGCTCCCGCCACCTTGAACAGCCGGGTCGCGACAACGCCTGTAAAGACAAGCGGTTCTATCCAATGGAAATTGCGGGTCACCCATGCGCCGATATTGCCGATCACGGTGAAGATGTCCAACAAGGCATTCCCGATGGACACCAGGCCACGGGTAAATTCCGGAGCCTTGAACTTTGCCAGAAAAGTGCGGAGCACAGTGCGGATAGAGGGTTCCAACACCTCGTATGCCTGCATGAACCCTTCGGTCAGCTGGGAGGTCACCTGCGCCCACAATCCCTTGGTCGTATTCTGCTTTACCAATGCCAGTTCTGAGGAAACGCCCTGGGACCCCCGGTTATATGAAGTCAGTTCTCGTAGTTTGTCGTAGTTCTTCAGGAACATCATCGCCGCGTTACCGCCAATTTTCCCGAAGATTGCCTGGACATCCGCCATCGACGCGCCCTTCTTGTTCAATTCCTCGAAAATGTCCGCTATAGGACGGAGTTTCTCGACCTGCACCCCCTCGATGTCGCGCATTTCCGTGAACCGGATGCCCAGGCGGTCCAGAACTTCCTGTGCCTCCTTGGTAGGTTTGGCAAAACGTGTGGAAAGAGCACGCAACGAGGTTCCCGCCAGCGTTCCCTTCAGACCCATATTGCCCAAAAGACCGATGGCGGCACTGCTTTCCGTGAAGTCCACGCCCGCCATACGCAGGTAACCGGCAGCCATCTTGTATGACTCCGCCATCTCCACGATATTCACATTCGAGCGGGAAATGGTGGAGGAGATAATGTCCGCCACGCTGTCCATGCTGTCGTTATGGATATCATAACCGGCCATGATGTTCGTGGCCAGGTCGGCGATATACGACACGTCGTTGTCACCGATAAGTGCCAGGTTCGTGATCGGGCGGATGGACTTGTTGATTGTCTCGATATTCATGCCCGCCATCGACAGGTATTTGACGGCACCGGCAATCTCCACGGCTGTGTATTTCGTGTCGATGCCGATTTTACGGACATGACGGGCCATACTGTCAAAACGGGTCTCGAATGTCTTGAGGTCGCTGTCCGCCACACGGAGGATGGAATGTGCCGATTCCATGATGTTGGAATAGTCGATGGCCTTCGTCAGTTCCGAACGGATCAGGCTGTAACCCATATAGGCATTGAGCATCGAAGCGAACGGGAGGTTCCTGAGTGACGGCGCTTTCGAATACTGGATACGGTTGATGGCGGCACGGCGTTTACTGCGGTAGAGCGTACCGGCTGCAGTATGTTCCCGCTGCATGAGCCTGACGGACTGCATCGCATTGCGCTGTTCCTGCCGTCTTGCAGCCTGCTCGGCCTTTATACGTTCCGTTTCTGCCTTACGGCGTGCCTGTTCTGCCTGCCGGCGTATTTTCTCCGCAGCACGGGCGGCATTCTTGCACTCCCGTTCTTTAGCCCGCGCTTCATCGGCACGCCGCTTTTCCGCCGCGGCGGTTTCTGCCAGAGCCGCCTTACGGCGCTGGTCTGCGGTAAAGAGCTCCTCCGCGTGGACCAGTTTCTGGCGATGCAGCTGCTGTCCTGCATAAAGCCGTTCCATCAGTTTTTGCCGGGCCTTTTCGGGCATTACGAAGGCCTGCGGAGCATATGGCACCGGAACGGAAGGTGTGAGTCCTTCGGATGGTATGCCTCCCTGCATGTTGAAAGAAATGACAGAAGCACTTTTGATACGACCCAATAGGGAAAGTATCTGCTGCAACCTGTTTTCCGCCGTCCCGGTCTTGATTTGCAGTTCCCGGTCACGTTCCATGGAAACCAGGGCGGAGTTGATTTTCCCGATGGCTTTGGTAATGCGTTTCTGCGCGTCTGCCATCGTGCCAACGGACGAGGCGGCATTCTTTTCGATCTCCGCTTTGCGCATCTCGGCAGCCTTTTTCTCGTAAAGGCTTTTGGCGTTGGCCTTGATTTTCTTGCTGTCCAAAGCCTGACCGGCATTGATGGTCAGGCTGATGCCTTTGGAAAGCGTGGAAATATCCGTGAGTAACCCCTTGATACGTTCCAGCTTCTCTTCGCTTTTTTTCGTATCGATGGTCAGGCGGTAATCGAAATTACGTTTCTTGCCGTTCTTGGTGCGGAACACGCGGTCTATCTCGTCCATCATATTCTTGATGTTCGTGACGGCCGGAGTCAGGGACGCTTTCGCCTGTACCAGCTTGCCTACCGCCTCACCGAAGGCGATAACCTGCTTGGTGCCCTGAGAGGCATCCACGTTGATGGAGTAGTTGACCTGATAGTTCTGTTCCTGAGCCATGGTAATGGGTACTGCGTTAAAAGAATAGTCTTTCCGCAAGGGCGGAGATTATGAAACGAAGGCCGCCGCAAACCGGAAGCTTACGGCGGCAGGTCAAGGAGTCCTCTCCGGCAATGACATCGGAACGGGCATACGGCTGATGAGCATCTGCTCGTGCAGCCACAACGCCTCTTCGGAAAGCATCGCGAACTCCTCGTCGGAAATCGTGTCGAGGTTGACGCCGGGAAAGTAGTGGCGGACATAGATCATCCGCTGGCGGATGCGCTGCTCGTCGGTCACTACCCACCGGCTTATAAGTTTACCAGGACACTCTGGCGGGTGGTGATCAGCTCGGAAAGCTGTCCCATCAGACCGAACAGGAAGAGCGACTCGTCGTCCACGAGTTCCTTATCTCCGTCCACGAAGCAGTCGCGGGCCAACGTGCGCATGGCGATTACCTCGTCCTTTTTGGAAGCGGCCATGAATTTGCTGAACTGCGGAAAGCTCGGTTCGGACATGTAGGCCACATAAATCTCTTTCTCGCCGTTTGCGGTGTCTCCGAAAACGACCATCGGACAAATCTTGCGGAGTTTCTTCTCCTCTTTCAGTTTGAGGGCTTTTTCCTTGATCTTGATCTCCTGTTCCAATGAAAGCATTTTTTCGTCCATATCGAATTTGTTTTGATTCACCGAAAGAGTAGGACAAAGAATCGTGGAAAGGTTGAAGACACGGTTCTTATTCACTTGTAATCCATATGTTATACAAAAAACTTCTTTGCTCCTGATATTCCCAGATCAGTCTTTAAAGGAAATTTCGCTGAATATATTTCATATATTTCTTTGATATATAGTATATAATCGTTAATTTTGCATATTCTCAAACATAAATGATTATGTGCAAAATAGATGATTTTATAGATGTGACAAGCCGGTACATCGCTGAATTGCTTGATTTGAGGGCGGACATCAGGCCGGTCGAAAAGGATGTCTTGCATACATTCCCAGCCAATATTACTGCCGGTTATACATTTTGTACGGCTAACTTGTTGGGGCATGACGTAGTTCTTCTGTATAGTGCAGACAGTTCTGCATATACTCCGGGGCAGATGCGGAAACAAAAAGAACTGGTTGAGCGAAAAGCCCAATGCCCGGTAATATTTGTATTGCGTACAGTGGCGGCCTATAATGTACGGCGTCTTGTCAGACATCGTGTAAATTTCATCATACCGCAAAAGCAAATGTTCATACCGGATTTGTTGATAGATTTGAAACCGCATAAAAATAATATCGGGGGAGGTGAAGAAACGCAGATTCCTGCAATTGCCCAATGCATAATCCTTTATCATCTTGAAGTAAAGTCTCTCGAAGGGAAAGGAACTTATGATATTGCAGATCTTTTCAACGTGTCGTATGCCAATGTAAACCGGGCGGTCAGATGGCTGAAAGATAAAGAAGTTATCGCTTTATCCGGCGGCAAGACAAAGAGTATGATATTTCAGTTCAAAAAGCGTGAATTATGGGACAGGATGTTGCCGTTCCTGGCGAACCCCATCGAGCGGATTGTATATACCGATAGTCTGCCTGATGAAGTATTTTGTATTAGTGGAGTAAATGCCTTGTCGGAATATTCAATGCTGAACAAGGAAAAAAATGACACTTATGCCATTGCAAAAGAAGAAGCTCGACGGTTGCAAATCCGGACAGACAAGGAATATGGCGAGACCCGCATAGAGATATGGCGTTACAATCCATGTTTTTTCTCAAAAAACGGCATTGTAGACAAATTGTCTTTATTTCTGGCCATGAAGGATATGGATGATGAACGCATTCAAATAGAATTGGAAACTATGATAAATAATATGATATGGTAAGAGGAATTGATAAATTCAGGGAGTTTTTCACCGGATATGAAGGAAACTATGTCATCATAGGTGGTACTGCCTGTGAAATGCATGAAGAAATATATGCACAAACTCCAAGGGCGACCAAGGACATAGACATTATACTGATTGTGGAGGCGCTGTCTTCGGATTTTGCTGCAAAATTCTGGGAGTTTGTAAAAACCGCAGGGTACAGACAAAGGAATAAGGGAACCGGGAACGGGGAATGCAGGCATGAATATTACAGGTTCAAGGAACCGGGAAATCCGGATTTCCCGTATCAGATAGAACTCTTTTCACGAAATATCGGGGTTGTCAAATTCCCGGACGATGCCCACATTACCCCCATTCCGGTTGATGATGACCTGTCAAGTCTGTCAGCCATTTTGATGGATGATGACTATTATAATTATACCATTGAACACAGCACGTTGGAGGAGGGCGTACATATTGCGAACATTGAAAGTCTTATCTGTCTGAAATGCAGGGCCTATTTAGAAATGACCGAGCGGAAAAGCAATGGAGAACAAGTGGACAGCAAACATATCGTCAAGCACAAGAAAGATGTATTCCGGCTGGTTGCCATGCTTGCTCCTGCCGACACCTACGAAGTTCCTGATTCGCTTAAACAAGATGTTGACAGGTTTTGCCTGGCTGTCAAAGAAGAAGTGCCAAACTCTGATTTTTTCAAATCGGCAGGACTTAAAAGCATTTCCGGAGAACAGTTATTGGAACAACTTGAAGCCAATTTCATAACACAACAATGAGAATCCAATACGCATCCGACCTGCATCTCGAGTTTCGGGAGAACAGCAGTTTTTTGAAGCACAACCCGCTGGCTGTTGCCGGAGAAGTGCTTGTCCTTGCCGGAGATATAGGATATATCGGAGATGAGAACTACTCCAGACATCCGTTCTGGGACTGGGCTTCCGGAAATTACAGCCGGGTCATCGTGGTTCCCGGAAACCACGAGTTTTACAAGATGTTCGACATAGACAAGCTGTATAACGGCTGGTCGCTCAAAATCAGGGAAAACATCACCTGCCACTATAATGCCGTTATCCCATTGGGTAACGATATAGAATTGATCGCTACCACACTGTGGTCACATATCCTGTTGCAGGATGCCTATGAAACTGAGGCAGCCATCACAGATTTCCGCAGGATGCGTTACGGCAGCGAACCGCTGGACTGGACAAGGTTCAATGACGAACATTCGCGCTGTTTCCGTTTTCTGGAACAGAGCGTAAAACAAAGTACTGCCAGACATCTCATTGTCGCCACTCATCATGTACCGTCATTCGAACTGATGGCGCCGGAGTTCAAGGGCAGTCCGCTCAATGGGGCATTTACCGTGGAGCTTGGCGGTTTCATTGCAGACAGCCCGATTGAATACTGGATATATGGCCACTCGCACCGCAATATCAATAAGGTCATCGGAAACACCCGGTGCATATGCAACCAGTTGGGCTATGTGTTCAGTAACGAGCATACGTCATTCGATAAGGAAGCGCATATTTCGATTTAAGTCTGCCATACATAAATCCCGTCTGTCAGCCAAGGTCAATATCCGGCAAACAGACGGGTTATTATGTAACAAATTTATGGTTGACTATTGAAGTCGTGGCTTCACCAACTTCCCGTCGATACCGCATGTTTCCAGAACCGCGGTATTTTCTTTGTTGAAGGCGATCAGGCATGACGGCGCTCCGGCCGTACCACCCTGTTCCCCCGTAACATGGTAAAAACTGAGCCGTCCCTTGATAAAGAGTATTGAATCGGCGTTTGGGAATATCAGTTCGTGGAACAGGCGCGTGTCCGTGCGGGCAAAAGTGAGCGCGACGGCATTCCTGTGTTCGACACACCTGCGGATAAACCGGACAATCAGTGCAGTGTCATAGGGAGGATTGCAGAACACACGTCCGAACCAGGGTTGTTGCAGGCCGTCATCCTCAATGGTATAGTGATGTCGCGCCGTATCCCATGGGCGGTTTACGGGCGAACACGGATCCAAATCGAACGGCCCCAGCCTCCGAAGCAGGCAGGGAGGCGTGAGCCATTCGTTCTTTCCGGTAGAAGATTTCCCCTCGAAAGTTACATCCATGACAGCTTAGATTGTATCACCCGAGCCGATTTGGATATCGAACGGGTTGAGATCGAATTCATGGGTGATATTGGTATCATCCTGCTGTGACTCGAGACAATCCTCCGTGAAGATGCAACCTTTGAGCGTTACGGTCGTCGTTGTCCAGTCCTCGCCGGCCATCGGGTTGGCAAAGCTGATAATCAGGTCGAACTCGCCGATTTCGAGCAGCGAGCCGTACACCGAACGCAACAGCTGTTGCGTGGCATAGTCCATCGTGATGCTCGCCGTATAGGTAATGTTCCCGAACCCCCTCGACACCGGCCGTCCTCCCATGCCGTAGTTACTTTCGACCTTGCGCTTCTTCGACCATTTGATGGCCGACACGCCTTCAAGGGTCGTGGAACCTTCATCGATTCCCAGGGCGGTCGATGACAGGGTTATCATCGACCACGAGTATGCTACATTGTTGATTATTGCCATATGCTATGTCTTATTTGCGGTTAATGACAGTCCTTCCTCTACATAAATCTTCACGGCCACGCCCACCGGGACAAGGACATAGGAGATGCGCAGCGTGTCGTCCACCAACACGTTCTGGTTCGGGTCGATAGTGACGGCGTATCCTGAAATTTCCTGCGCCGCCTGCATCTTGGCCAGTATATCCCCGATGAGTGTCTTGAAAGCTGTAATCTTCGACGGGGCGAGGAACCCGGTTGAAGGATTGACCATCAGCGGTGAGTTCACATACGGCAGCAGGGCTGCACGCACGGCACGGCGGCTCTTGTTGATGGTGCGGTTCCGGGCAATGGTACGGAAATCCCCATGTGAGCATGTCTGGTCTTTCGAGATGTAGATCCCGTTCTCGCGGCCGGCATACTTGATGGGAAAAATATACCCCTTATCGTCGAGTTCGTCCAGCAGTGACGGGGAGAGTGACTCGTACCGGTTCAGGCTGAGGAAGTTCTCCTCTGCCTCGTCGAGGTTGATGTCCCCGAACCCCAACTCTATTTCCTGGAAATCGTCCGCGAAGAGATTGAACTGCTTGACCCATGCGATGGATTCGTGCACGTTGGCCTTTGCTATGGCTCCCATAACCGCTCCCAAAAATCCCACGGGCGTATGGTTCCTGTTGCACATCTGCATCGTGGAGATCTTTTCGTGATGCGCCTGGCCGAATATACAGCTGATACGGCTTGATTCACAGATGCATGAAGGTATTTTATTCAGGTCAATCTGACGCCCCTCAGTCGTATCCGCCCCCGTATTGGAAGGATTGGCGGAAAGGATGAGCGAGAGCGGCTGGTTCTGCTCCGCAAGCCCCACGGCCACGTCGTTGAGCCCCTTTACCAGATTGAGGTTGTATTGTTCCGATGCGCCGTTCGCTTTCCACAGCGGCTGTTCCGTCCATATGCCTATCTGGTTGATCATACCCCCGGCAGCACGCTGCATGATTTCCAGCGCATCCCAGTTCGCCGAACAGTCCGCGAACATCACGTAGAGTTTTCCTGAACCGCCCGGATTGCCGGACATGCGGAAAAATTCACGGATATGGTATGCCGGGATGCCGTGCAGGAAATTGACATTCATCTCCTCCTCGTCGGTTGCCTCCACACGTTCGATGATACCGAAGTCGTTCACGGCGGACTTGAACGAGGTGATGTAGCAGACATCGCCAGGCTTGAGCCTGGTCTCATTGGTTTTACCATACCCCTCCGTGAAAAGCGTCGGCTGGAGGGACACGTCGAACAGCAGTCCCGTCACCTTCTCGCCCGACGAGCCGGTATCGTAAGGAATATTGCCGTCCACATCCTTGATAAATACATTACCGAGTGCCATTATGATTTCTTTTTAAGTTCGTTGTAGAAAGGATTCCTGTAGAGTACGGCCTTGCCCCTGATGGCGGCCGCCGTGTCCGGCGCATAGGTTCCTCCGTGCGTGTCGATGTACAGCGACGGATATGCCGGGAACTTTTTCAACAGGGACAGGATGTGAGGCTCTGTCGTCTCCTCCGACCCTGCATTCCCTTTCCCCGCGGTCTTGGCCGGCAGCCTGTCTTCAGTCTCGCCGCCTGTCCCGAGGTTTTCCGATGCCGTTTCCGGAACGGGCACCGCCTGAGCCTCCGGTGCAGGAATATTATTGTTGTCTGTCTGCGGAGTTTCCTCCGTGTTGATTTTCTTTGCCATAACAGTAGAATGAAAATGGGGAACGGGGCCTTGCCTCCGCTCCCCGGGTGGATATTGAGAATGAAGAAAGGTGTGTTATTCGCTCTTCTTGTAGGCGGTATGGACCACGATCTCCGCCGGGCGGACGATGTTCACGTCCATTTTCATGCGCATCTGGAAAAAGAACAGCTCGGAGTTGGCCTGCAGACGGTCGATTTTCAGGATGTCCGTGTCGTTCGCGTAATCCACCCCCATCCACAGGTTGGAGTCCATGCCGGTGGAGAACTCGCCGAGCACCATCGTGTGTTCGGGGATTCCCACGACCGGGACGATGCGCTTGCCCTTGAAGCGATAGCGGTTGACCTCGGTATTCTCGGAATACTTGACCTGCTTGTCCGAGATATATTGGTCATACGCGTCCCAGGCGTCCCATCCGACCACAAAGGTCAGAGATGTCTTCTTTCGGATCTGCTTCGGACATTTCCTCCACATCGCATAGAGCGCCGCCTCCACCGCGGCCCCGTCCGTCAGCTCGGTCGTTCCCGAAATGATGCACTGCCCTCCGGCAACCACCTCGGCATCGGAGGAGTTCACATTGTCGAGGATCCGTTTGATGACCCCGTCAAAATATTTCTCCTTGTTGGCTCCGATTTTCGTGCAGCCTTCCGGTGCGGTAATCTTGGCCACCGTCTCTCCTCCGCGGGCGGAAGTCCAGATGGCGTTTCCGATATACTCGTTTTTCTTGTCCATAAGGAGACGGAGCATCGTCGCCTGGATTTTCGGGTCGAGCTCGCGGAACACGAGATTGCCTTCCGGCTGCGCGAAACGCCAGTACTTCTCGTAGTCCCTCGGGTTAAACTCGAGATAGACCATAAAATCGGACGGCTCAAGATGGCGTTCGGTGAACTGGTACTCGTTCGTGCCGTCATCGCCCTTGGCTCCGTGGATGGGTTGTGGGGTCGGCACGTTGTCCTGGATAATGTTGCCCAGCTTGATGGCAGGAAGCGTATAGCGGTGCTGGATGCCCGTCTTGATATGAATCAGTCCCTCGCGGACTGTATCATTGCCCTGCACGGTATAGGTCAGCAAGTCCTCAAGTACTTCGCCGCTATACCCGTTTTGAAGAAAGTTTACTGTATCAGCCATTGTCGTTTTAAGTTTTCCGTTGAAGAATGAAACTCGGCCGACTGGCGGATACCTGCTGTTTCCGCGCGAGACACTGCGGTCTCCGGCATGTCAGTTAAAATCGGGCGGACGCCCGCGGATAGTCTGTCAGAGCTTTCGGAACTTGAAATCCGCACCGACCACTTCCGCCACCTTCTCGGCCATCAGCTGTTCGGCGGTCTTTGTCGCTTCCGCCGTGGCCTGGATGTTGGCAGGGTCATCGGCGATTTCCTTCGAGATTTTCTCCCGCGCGGGAATGGAAGCCAGCGTGCTTTCCGCCAACTCGAAGTTGGAACCGGCCATCTCCACCCACTGCGTTTTCGCCTCACGGTCAATCTTGCCTTCTGCAATGGCATTCTCCACCAATGTCTCGATACGGGAAGCCTGCTCGTCCTTCTCTTTCTGCTCGTAGGCGGAAAGGCGTGCCGTCGCTGCGGCCAGGTCTGTCTGCAAGTTCCGGATGGAGGCGTCTTTTCCGGCGATGACGGTCTGCGCGTCGCTCAGTGATTTCTGTATTTCTCTGTATTTGGGTTCCATCGCGGCCAGTTCAGAGATACGTGCCATCACGTCCTTGACCTCACCGTCCTTCATGCCCAGCGAGGCTGCAATCGCCCCGTACTCAAAGCCTTGTGTCTTGTTTTCGTTTGCCATATCGTTTTCCGTTTCTGTAAGAGTAGGTTCAATGCCTTTGAAAGGTTTATTTCCCGCGCTGACACGGCTCATCAGTTCCTGGATGGCGGCCGTATCGGTCAATCCTTCTATCTCGTCATGCACTTTACGGCAAAGCTGCTTCGAGGTATGGATGACATGCTCCGCAGGTATGATGCCGGCCTTGACGGCAGCCTGTGCGTCGAAATAGGTCCCGTCCTTTCCTGCCTGTCCGTCCATGATGGCCCGCACATGCTCCGCTTTCAGGCCGAACCGTTTCCGGTAAATCGTCTCGATCTGTTTGGTAAAAGCCGTTACCATGTCCGACGGTTCCCCTCCGTCATCGTCCGGCAACATCGGGTTATGAATCATCAGTATGGCATAATCACGCATGAGAGAACGCTTGCCCGCCGCCCAGATGATGGAGGCCATCGATGCCGCGACCCCTTCGATGATACATTCCGTATCCACCGTGGCATTGGCGATGGTGGAATAGGTGGACATGCCGTAAAGGACACTGCCGCCCTCCGAGTTGATCAACACGCGGATACAGGAGGGACGGATGATATTTTCCAAAAAGTCGAACTCGTCATTGAAACGTGAGGTCGTCTCTTCCGTCACGCGACCGAAGAAACGGATAACAGCCGGCTGGCCTGCCTTCGCCTCTCCGACGACATATTGAAGTGTGTTCATATCCATATGCAAGGGTTATTTGAACAAGAGTAGGCGGTGGAAAAAGAAAAGGTTTTGCACTGCTATTTATGGAAGTGGAAATATGAGAATCCATCCATTTATGGAAATGCGATTATCTTTACAGTATAATAGATTGTTCAAATTACAGACCGGTTGCAACTATTTGTATCAAGACCGGCATGCTGAACATTCTAAATTCAGCAAGTACAGAAAATGTATCATGAGTCTTGTATTATCTGCTGATTCATGTCTGTTTATACGCAGTGCGGATAAATCTCCTGCATGGATTTCAATTTTCCGATCCAGTATCCGAAAAACCAGATACTTCGTCATGTTCCGGACGCGGATGGAAGCCGTGTCCGCCGCTGTCATGTTGCGGCGCATCGCTGTGTTGGGTGAACGGGGGCATGACCACATACCTTTTTACCCAGTCCCTGTATTTCCACGCGGAAGATTCCCTGAACCATACCTCGTAGTCTATCCAGTACGCCTGCAACATATTGGTTGAAAGCGGCATGTCGAAATAGGTCAGGTTGCACCGCTCGCTCAGCGCCGGCTCATGGTTCTTGGCATCCTGTATGGCTACATTGAGCCGCTGGAAGACCAGAAACGCCTCGCATTCCTTGTCTTCGTCCGCATTGTTGAGCGTATTCAGGATAAACCGCACGCGCATGGTGGCGCGTCCCTCACCGATACGCTGTTGCTGTACCAGGTACCTCACGTTGATAAAGTGGATGAACACGGCAGGGAACACAGTCTCATACTCCGTGTTATCGTCACGGACAATGCGGGCGAACTGGCCGTTGTCGATAGCGACGGTTTTGAACAGGGGCGGCGACAACGGGTCGTCCGGATTCTCCCGCAGGGTCAGGACAGCCCGCTTAACGGCCCGGTATATCTCCACGAAAGGGTTCGCGGAAACTTCTTCAGGCAGGCTCTCCGCCGGTGCCGACGGTTGTGCGGGCTGTGGTGCTGGGTGTTTGTCTTTTATCATAACGGCTGGTGTGGAAATCCTTTAAAAATCATATCTATGAAATGGGCGGCGATATAGTCGTCCGTCTTCGGTGAGAATCCGATGAACTGCCGGTGTACGGGACGGCGCGTGGAATACTGGTTTACCGTGTACAGCCCGAACTTCGGATCGGTATTGTGTATGGCGGCATAATGCCCGTAACGCTCCTTGCTGCGTCCCCGCTTGCCCTTGACTGGAAAGCTCTTTTCCGTAGTCCACATGCAATACCTGGCGCCTTTCCGGAAGATGCGCGTACGGTCCGAACGCCGTCCCACTATGTCTGTCCGGCCGGCTTCCGACTGTATGCTCCGGGCCAGAGTCCCCGTATCGTTCATGAGAGGATGGGTGAACCTCTTTCCCCATTTGGAGGTACGAGGCGCCCATTTGCTACCGTTGAATCCCCCCGAAGCGAATGAGGACACGAACTGCTGCCTGGTATAGTCACCGGCAGCAGTTGCGAAGTCGAATACGTTGAACTCCAGCCGGCTGGCCATGACGCGCGTACTGGTCCTGCTTACCCAGTGGCTGCAAAACTCATCAAGCGTTATCTTGGGCATAGGCGAACTTTCCTTTAATGCGTTTCACAATATCATTCATGTAACCCGGAAGCGGGACGGAGAAATAGCGGTGCGCATCGGAAAAGATACGCCCGCCGGTTGCCAGGCTCTCCCGGAAGACCGGATCCACCTTTTCCAGATAGTCTCCCTTATCCGGCAAAGCCGCCCGGACAGCGGCGAACCCCTCCGCGACCAGAAAGCAGCGGCATCCCCATTCGATCGGCGGTATCAGCTCCGGAGGAAACTCGGATTTGCGGAAGGAAATCCCTTCCAATGAAAGATGCCAGGCACGTACCCGTTCATCGCCTTGTGTCATGTAGGTAAGCACGGTATCCATATCCACCGCCATCCACCATGCGGCCATCGAGGCCGCGAAGAATACCTGGTTGTTCTCTTCCTCCGCATGGACGAGGTTATACCTGCGGCATATCTTTTCGTATGCTTCCATGTCCTGTTCATCCGCTGTCTCGGGCAGTTCCCCGAGCATGGCATACTCCTCTGCCGCGGCAAAATCCACCAGGTTGTCTATAGCTGCAATCAGGATGTCACGCTGCTGCCGTTCCCTCTCTGTTGTAAAGGAGTTGTGATTTTTCAGTATCTCCAATGCCCGGTCCATATCGATTCGCAGACCTGTCAGCGCACGGTCTATGAGGAAAGAGGCACGCAGGGTGATGATGTCCTCTATAATGTCGAGACGTTCCGCGCTGTTCTCCCAATAGAGGATCAGCCTGCGGAATGCATCGAAAATGACACGATACTCCTTTTCCGTATCGGATTCCGTGGTTGCAGATGCCCTGACAGCCCTGAACGGAGCGTTGTCCGGGAGCGGAAGACGGGCTTCTATTCCGCTCCCCGCAGAAAATTTCCGACCTTCGCCCCCCGGGGGCGTCCGTAACGCCGGAAATACTCCTCGTCCGACATGATGCCCCGGTCGTTGTGGCTGAGACCGGATGAGCCGCCTTCGGCTCCGAAACCTAATCCCGGGATAACATTGAGCTGCCGGCCCACATTGATACCGAACTCTTTCTCGATCTCATCGGCCGCCACTTCATATTTGTCCGTGATCAGCGAATAGAGCTTGATGCGGTCCTCGTTGCTCATCTCTATCCGGTTCGAATACCGGAACTCCAATCCTCCGGGGATATACCCGATAGCCACCAGGCGGGGGATTATCTCCTCGTTCATGACGTTTTCGATATACCGACGGTAGACTTCGATACGGTCGCGGAAAATGTCCTGGTGTGCTTTCGTGGAACCCACGTACGACTGCATCCCTCCGGCCATCGACTCGGAGCCGAGCACGAGGTTGGCAACTTCCTTGTTCACAAACTCGATAAGCCCGGTATATATCTTTTCCGAGTTGGACATGGTGAATGTCTTGATATCGACCTCGTCCTCAATGCCGGTAACCACCACCTTGTTCTGTGCCGCGTTGGCTATCTCGTTAGCCAGCCTCTTGCGGTCGGCGTTGCTCTCGCTGACCGTCTTTCCGTGGATAATCGGCTGTCCGTAAGTATGGGAAAAGTTCACATAGTTGGCCACCGTGAATTTCTTGGCCAGTATCAAAGGGGTCGTGGCGGAAAAAAGTCCCAAGTCGCCGGAGTTTACCAGTACATAACAACGGTAATATGCCGGGTCATGTAAATCCCAATGCGGCTCCCACAGTCCCTGCCGCTTCAGTACCGTTTTCTGGTCCGGCAACACATTACGCCGTTCGATGATGTTGACTTCCGCCAGCCTGCCCGTTCTGGGGTCAGTATGCGGCATGATTTCAAGCAGGGTGTACCCGTAGAGCTTGGATTCCACTATGCCCTTGATTATCTTGTCGAACTGCGAACCCTGTATCTTCAGGGAGTTCGCCACGTCCTTGATGTATTTTCCCTTTTCGTTTACACGGGCAAGCATATAGCGGTCGCCGAGAATCTGGCTTTCCAGTGTCTCGACAACGGAACGTATATGAGCGTCCTGTTGCAGGCAGGCTTCATACAGGTCAATGAGCCGGGCGCGGTCATCGAGAATATATCCCGAGCCGGTATCCTGACGGCATGAACGGTAGCGGTTGTTGCGCTCGATTTCGCGGACATACTCCTGAATTGTCTTTTTGGAGGTCTTAAAAATACTCTCCAAGAGTTCCCCGTTAAATGATTTGTCCGATGTAGCCATAATTTTTTTGTTTCTTGTTCAAAGAGTAGAGACAATCCTCAAGAGAGGTTTTTACGGCTAAAAGAATATATGGAGAACGGGACTCTTAATGCTTGATTTACAAACCGAAATATACAACTTAAATATATAGATATTTCGGTTTTATTTATGTTGTAAATATCTTATTATCAGTGATTAACAATTTATTAAAAGTGTAATTTATGTATATATTTATAGTGTATTTCATATTAAAAAGATATATCTTTGCACCACGTTAGATACAAATCCAAGAACAATGAAAAAGAGAACATGAAAGAAGAAAAGATTCCCTGCCGGATAATCCGGTACAGGGAGTTCCCCGATCTGCTTTTCGGAACGTTACGGGAAGACGGACCGGTCTATTTCGACGCGACACGCTTCATCCAGGCCAAAGGAGATGCACGCCGGCATAATGTCCGTGATTTCCGTGTCGCTTTCCATCACTGGGCAACGGCGTTGGCAGACGCCTACGGAATAGACAGGGAAAAGATGATCATCCGTGACGAGGCGTCGGGACACCTGTTAATTGATGAATGTCTGGCTCTATTATTTGTCGTTTACATCGATCCCGCGTTCGGTGTCTACCTTCTGGAGCGCGTGGACGAACTGCTGTCCGGTGGATTTACGGTTTCAGACACTTGGCTGGTACAGGCTGCCGGTCTTAGATTTACAAAGGAGGAATTAACGCAAATTTTAGAACAACATGAGACGCAGCACATTTAAACGACCCAAGATGGTGCTCATCTTCAACGGGGCACAGGTTCTTGTAGCGGTCACGCGCTCGCTGCACAGCGCGGCGGAATTGACAAAAGGCAACTTGCAGGCTATCTCATTCTGTTGCACGGGCAAGTATGTATGCAGCGGCGGACTCTATTTCAGGCATCTGCATCCGGATGTGGAAATCGAGCTGGCCGACCTCGGCACACTGATGCTGAAAGATTATGACGCCCTTTGCGGCGAGAAACGCACGTACTATCCGGTGCGCAAGATGGCACATAAGAGAGCCTTGCTTGAAAACAAACGTAAGTCTGATAACCAAAAGAAAGGAGGAAATACCTATGAGGGAAAATAGGAATGTTCCGTTCCGGGACTGGAACATAAGGGTTTCCCGGAACCATAACGGCCAGCTCCATATCTGCGCCGTGGATATATGCGATATACTCAAGCGGGACGAACTGCTTGAAAACGGCGCCATCGCCCGTGTTTGCCCGACGGCATTGAAAATCAGTTTCCGGAAAAACGGCAGGGAACAGTGGGGTTTCCGTCCCATCGATATGCGCCGGCTTTTACAACTGGTACGCAAGGAGACTATTATACCCCGTGACCTGCTTGATGAATTGGAAGTGTGGGGCAACAAGCTTCTGGAACTGGAAGCCGGGGAGCTGCACGCCGTCCCGCAGGACGACATCGTCATGCACTTCGAGGAAGGGTTCCCCGTCACGTTCCGGCGTGTCGGCGACAAGCTGATGGTCAACGCCACGCAGATCACGATGCACTTCGGGAAAATCCCGTCTGAATGGCTACGCATCGCTTCCACGGATATGCTCCGCAGGGAAATGGCCGGCAACGGACATACCGGGAAATACGAGTCGCAAGTCTTCACCACACGGGGGCGGGGGCACGGTGCGACCTGGTTGGAATCACCGCTTGTCATACCGTTGGCCAGATGGATCGCCCCTGACCTGTCTTTGGCGGAATGGTTGGGCGAGGCTATCGGCAAACTCTCCGTGAAACGAGGGAAGACAATCGTACGCGAACGCCCCAGGGTGGCGGCACCCGGTCTGCCCTGTATGGATTGTCCCATGCCGCAGGATATGGAATCGGCGACGAGACTGATTCTGGAACTGCGGAAGGTGGTGAGTGAATCCCTGCCGAAAATCGTATTCTACGAGGAGTTTATCGAGAACAGGGACTGGTTCAAGAGCACGCGCATCGCTGACGAACTCGGCATATCGCCGCGACAGTTGCACCAGTTCCTTGCCGAAGAGGGCATCTGCAAGTACGAGAAGCGGCAATGGGTGGTCTTTCCTTCCTGCCGGGCCTGGCAATGCGATGTGCCTTACACGTGGGAGAACAGCCGGGGCAAGGTATATACTTTCGGATCCACCAAACGATGGACACAGGCCGGACGGGAGTGTATCATAGAACTGTGGCGCAAGAGGAACCCTGAATACTGCCCACCGGGTGCATAGCGATGGAAACGGCATTACAGCGGATCATCCGCAAGACAGGAAGACGGCCGGTAGAGTGCCGTTGCCGTCTGTGCAGGCAGCAATGCCGGATACCGTGCCTCGGTACGCCGGAAGACATCCTCCGGTTGCTGAAAGCCGGATACAGGGAGCGTCTTGCACCCACTCAGTGGGCGGTAGGCCTGCTGTTGGGAAAAATCCCGTATATCGTGCCGATGGTACAGGCGAAACAGGAAGCAGGCGGGTGCACATTCTTTCAGGACGGACTGTGTGAACTGCATGCGGCAGGGCTCAAGCCCACTGAAGGCAGGTTGTCGCACCATACCATCACCATGGAGAACCTGAAGTTCGGAATGTCGCTCTCGTGGAACGTGGCCAAAGAATGGCTGGACGAGCGGAACTTCGACACGATACGGGAGATTGTCCGGATAATGGGAAAATAGATGAGGGACGGTTTCATGAATGAAGTATCAGTATAACCGGTTGATTCCTCCTTTGCCGATTTCATGGAACCGCCTCTTATTAATTCATACCATTTGCAAACAGTTCGTATTAGTCGTGGCTATCCTTTACCAGGAAAACATTTAAACGCGAATGATATGAAACTGAAAAGCAGAATGACCGTCGGGGAGATGTCGGAACACCTGACGGAACATACCGGCAAGTTCGCCAACCGCGTATCCGTGGGGCGTTACGCCAAAAAACTGGGATACGCCGTGTATAAACCGATGATAAACGGCAGGATATGCCAGTTCTATGTCAATCCGTCGATTAAGGATGACGGGGAAGCGGAAACATTACGGACGAACGAACGCGAAAACGGACATGAAAGGGAATGACGACAAAAGGCAACACGTGATACCGTTTATGAAATGCTTCACCGGGCTGGTCGGCGCGTTCACCCCGGAAGAGGTCATCTTCATGCTGTACATGGCAGACCGTACACGCCTGCGTGAAAAAGGTTACGACACCTTGCGCAGCAAGCGGTACTACATGGAGAACATGGAGATGGGTTCGCGGATTTTCGACAAGTGCGTGGAAAAGACAACGCGTATGGGATTGCTTGAACGGGTGCCGGTCAGCGGGATGTACGATTACCTGTGGCACATGGATTCCTACAACCGGCTTGTAGGGATATTGGCGGAACTTGGAAATCCTTTTTCTACCAGGGCATTCTGTCATCGGATGTTCGATGTGGAAAAAAGGACCGTGGCATCCGTCTCTGACGAAGAGGTCAGCCAATGGAAAGAGAGACACCGAAAAGTTTGGGCGTATCTGTCCACGGAACGTAAATGAATAAAAACAGACGGCATCGTTGTGATTTGCCGTCTGTTTTTGTGTTTTTGCGACATAAAATCCGATAAAACCGGAAGGAGGTGGTAGCCGGGTACAATATTATCCGGGCAAACGACAGAATATGCTAAATATACTTATTCAGTTCTTCCACAAGAAGATGCACCGTTGTCGAAGATTCCGCCTGTGCCGGCGGTATTCCCTCCATTCGGCGCAATACGGCTTTTGCGTTCGTGATGGCCTGAGCCTGTTTACCGCCCAGCTCCCTGAAAACACGACCGCCTGTACCGGCTTCCTTGTTGTAGGAGAAGCCCAACAAGCCGGATAGCTTTGTTTCATATTGATTTCTGTGCATCGGGCCTTGTACCAGGTTATAGTGCAGCAAGAACCAATACTCGAAAGCCTGGTTGCTGTATGCCACCCTCATGCCACCGGCTTCCGCCATACCGATAGCCCGGTTGAAATCCCGATCGGGAAAGTCATCCTTGTCAAATACCACCCAGCACTGGTCATACTCGCGTCCTTTCTTCCGCTCTTCTTCTTTCATCCGTAAAGCCTTTTGGACAAGACCTACCGTATTGAGTCCCTGGCCTACCGCTTTAATATTGGCGGAGGTCAGGCGAAACGCATTGAAATAATCCGGTTCCGTATTTACCCCCTCGCAGATGATCAGGAAGGATTGTTTGACCTCACGGACAAAACTGATACGCCTGAGTGTCCGTGCCGCGCGTGGATCACGCTTGTTCGTCCGTGCTGCCATATTCTTCCTCCCTCAGGTCAAATAACCGTTCAAACTGGCCGATGACAGGGATACCGCCATATTTCCCCATCAGGTACTCCTTTTCGAAAGGTGCACTGTTGCGAACCTTGTATTCCGCCAACGAATAGAGTTCCGAGGCTCCAAACGAATCTTTCTGTGTAAACCAGATCTGATCCCTGCGGAACAGGCTTGCATTAAGCAGGTTGGTGTCATGTGTCGTGAAAATCAACTGTGCATTCCTGGGATTTGTCACTCTGGAATTGAACAGCCCGATGATGCGACTGGTCAACAGAGGGTGCATTTTCGAGTCGAACTCGTCGACAACCAGCCTTTTGCCATGATCCAACGCGTCGATTATAGGATAAGCCAGCGAGAAGTATTTGATCGTACCCTCCGACTCGTTTACGCGGAACGGGAAAGTGACCGTCTTCGTGGCGTTGCCCTCCTCGTCATATTGCTGGTGTGAACTGATGACTGTATTGTCAACCTTGCGTATGTCGTCGATTCCGAAGTCTGCAAACCGGGCAAACTCCACAATACGCCTTTTCATGGACGGATCATCGATCTGGGCTATCGCCATTTCCCAAATCCGCTCGTCGCTGCTGCCAAGAACAATCGTGGTGTTGGCCAGCCATCCCATGATTTCCACTGAGACGCTTTCGTTGAACTGTGCTGCCACGGAAAGAAGCAGCGCATTGTCGCGCACCATTTTTTTGGCGACAACCTCTTTGCCGACCGAAAATTTGGGATGCAGTTCATACTCATCGCCGTCACGCAGGAACAGCTCCACCTCCTTTGCCTTGCGCTTGTTGCCCTTTTGATAAAGCCACTCCCGGTGTACACGTTTTTCATCGACTTCGAACCCATAGCGGTATTGGACCGTTTCGTCGGCAAAGACCGCCTCAAAATAACTGGGCTCCTGTTCCGTCCTCCGGTTGAGACGGAAACTTTCCACCCGTATGCTTTCGCCGGACTGCACGCCTTTGGAGGAATTGATGACAAACCATTTGAAGAAATCGAGCGCTTTGACCAGATTCGATTTCCCGCTGGCATTGGCCCCGTAGATGACCGCACTCTTCAGCAAAGAGAGGTTCGTACCTTCAAGCTCAAAAACAATCTCATCGGACCGGGTCTGTTTTTCTTTCAGCGCGGAAGCAGCCAAAGACAAGGTCGCCGGCTCCTTGAACGAAAGGAAATTTTCGACTGTGAACTGAATAATCATATTATATCGCAGTTATATGTAAATTTTATGCAAATATATGGGATATTTTTCATATATAGATGTTTTATCGGATCTCTTTTTGCGGTTATTTTCCTGCACGTGAAAATCAGACCGTTTTCGTTCTTGCAATGCTGCCCTGCAAAAGGCGACTGCAATTTTCCGAAGCGGCAACATCGGCTTGCGATTCATGCTCCCGATAGTGGAATTTGGGTGGAAAGACGCGAAATTCGCCACATCTTTCCTTTCAATGTGGTACAAATGTACCGTGTATCTGACAGGAGGGGTGTTACAAATGTAGCAACAATACTATAAGTAGTATTATACAAGAAGAAAGAAGAAAGATGTACTTTTTTCTTTGACGCAAAGAAAAAAGATACCAAAAAAGAAACAAATCATGACAGACGGCACGCCGTCTGTTTTTGTTTTTTTGAATCGGAAAGTGTTGAAAACGGATAAGATGAGGATTAAAGGACCACTTCCTCCCCAGATACAAGAGAGAGAAACAGAACGAATACCTTATACCGTCACCCTCTTACCGTCTGGCATCCTTGTCGCGGTTCAGCCTTACGACAGAGCGTACGCAGTCACGTACCAGTTCGGCATCTCTCCGCTCCATGAAATAGTTCCCGCATTCCAACCGTTTCCTGTCTGCCGGCCTGTTGTTGTCCCTGCATTCACGGATTTCCAGTATGTCATTCAGGTAATAGTACTTGTCACCGCGTCTGACACGTGTTGCCAGCCGTTCGAGTTCCTTCAGCCGTCCGTTCCATGCAAGCCCTTTCTGGCGTAAGGCATCGGAAAACCTGCCGCGGCCACTGGTTCCGATAGGCAGTATCTGGAGATTCACCGCGTACCCGACTGTTTCATGCAGGGAATAGCGCAGGCTCCCGTCTTCATCCAGCAGGCAATACAGCACAACACGTCCTTTTGCGTCGATTTCCTTGAAAGCCCCCAGTATTACATGCTCATCCAGGATGCTGAGTTTTACCAACTGCCCGTCTTTGGGAGCATAGAGAGATTCCGAACATACACCCCGGCGCTTGTCCCATGCAAGATGGCCTTCGTTCAGCAGGCGTTGGAGGGCAATCTTTTGCTCTGCGCTCGCTTCCCGGCAATCATTCAGAAACATGACCGCGTCATCGGTAACGAGTTCTCTGCCCGCAGTCATCCTTACCGGAACCGACACGCAATTACCCGTGACATCTCCCACAAGTCCGGTTTCCGATGTCCCACCGTTGAAGACGACCATTCCCTTGCGAATGGACGACCCACCCGTGCTGTCTTTCGGAATACTCCCGATTTTCTTCTTATGATATGATTCCATTCTTTCGATTCTTTATCCAGATATTTCCTGTAACAGCAAAATGCCATACTTCATACATAAGTGGATACAATACGGCAAATATACGTATAATTCACCAAAAAGGCAGGTGACTGAACCCCATTTCTTCTGCATTTCCACGGTTTCCTGTATAAAGTCACAAAAACCGTACAAATAAGTCGGAATCCATGTGGATAGCTTCGTTCTGTATATTCTATATGATTAAGGAACAAAACATTACAAGATTGTCCGATTGTGAAAAGCATATCCGAACATACTGAATGACAGGAATACACATCCTCCTTTTCCGTCGTCCAATCCGGTTAAGAACAGTCAATATACCGACGTGTCTCTATATATTTTTTGATGCGTTTTCAGCGTATCTAAAAAACAGCTTCAAGCCGGAACCCGGAAATTGTGCAGAAAGTCTGTACACCCGTGAAAATTGAAAGGACAGGCATCCACAAGTGAGAATATCTCAAAAATATGGGACATGGTGAACACCAGCACCTTAAGCAACCATGATAAATACAAGTACTTTACTGTATATTTTTTGATACCTGCTTACAGTTTCAATCCGAAAGCCGCATTTTGAGCCGTTTTGGAAAACCGGACTTGAAAAAACGGCCCGAGGACAGAGACCGAATCCGCACCCGAGGGTACACCCTCCCTAATCTTTTTATTTTTATTACACCATTGAATATCAATAATTTATTAGGTTTACTTTTGTATAAAGTAAGCCTAAAAACGTCTTTTACATTATCTTTGCTTACAAATTGAAAGTAAAAAAATCTTTTCAGTCCTATTTTATCCATTTTAAGCAGTTAATAATCTGATAATCAATAGACAAAACTGATTTTGATTTTATACATACGTTGAAACGGGGCTTTTTTGATTTTTGCAAAGGAAAAATTTTTTTCAAAGAAAATCATTTTTTCTATTTTATTGATATTCAACTATTTACAAATCCCCTTCGCGCGCGTGCGTTCCATATTTGCAAAAAGGCTGTTTTTGGAACGTTCCAAATTTTTTTTCTCAAAAAGTTTTGCAGTTCTGAAAAACGGTTTTATAATAGTCATGTACTCGAAAGCCAAACAAACGGCAAACAAGTACGGAGAAAAACGAATAAAAAAATAGATAGTAAAAAACAGAATTAAAAAACAGAAAAGCAAAGACCGCCGAGAGCGAGAAACAAAAACGGCGTTTACACGAAAGTGAGTTGTTGAGCCGTCAAAGGGTAACACCCGAAACAACACCGTGTGCGTTTAGGTACGCTTAAAGAGTGCGTTAAATAACCACGCTTCGCACGGGGCAATAATACCAGTATTGCCAACCTACGAAAGTAGGGAAATTTATGGAACGGGATAAATCGTATTTATTCCGAGTGCCGGAAATACGTCAAGACTTTTGCAAGTCGCTGGGAGTATTGAGAATACCGCCACTGAAAAGGACGTGCAAGAATAATGCCATAATTGCGCCCTTGTGCGCACGGAGATAAAATGCACGGTAGCGGAAAAACAGTCCGCACGGAGCTTGAGAAAAGAGCATTGCCAATGTTATGCCCATAATCACCAGCCGCCCACCGCCTTACTGTTAGCTGCCGGATTGGAAAAGATCCGGAACGTGCCAGAGAAGCGTCTTGCCGAAATTGGAGTAAAGCAGCGCAGAGCCACGACACGATGAGTAGAACTCGTGCAAAGATACGATATGCCGAAAATGCGCTCATTTGGATAGCTCTGCTATGGGGTACGTTTTAAGTGCGACAAAGTTACGAAAAATTTTGCCGTGCAGGGTGAAATGCACGGCAAATTTTTGGGCGCGTGGCAGGAAATGCCACACTTTGCGCTATGGTGCAGAGTTCGGGGTTCGACTCCCCGAGTGCCCGCAATGCGTGATTTTGCGCAGTGTTTCTAAAATTTTATCATTATGGCAACTTCTAAATTGAACAAGGAACAGTATGCAAACATCGGTTCGTTTGCAGGTATCATGTTGGTTTACAACTCTACCAACAAGGACGGTGAACTCGTGCAGACGGCACAGCACTTTTTCGGTGCGGACTTTGAGCCTGCCGACAAGTCGGACAACGAGATTTTCCGTGTGATTAAAAACATGGTCGCAACTATGTGGCACACCATTGCGGAGGAAAAGAAACTGCGTGCCGATGCCGACGGCATACGCTCGAAATTCCGTGCCACAACCCCTGCGGAAATCATCATCTGCGAGAAGTCGGGAAATCGTATCAAGAAGTACGACCTTACCGACAGCGTTTGGGCGCGTATCGGTCTTGTGCCGACCAAAGTAGACCTCGAGAAGTCAAACCGTGATTTCCAAAAGACAATCCATGCCGCTGCAAAGGCTATCCGCAACGCCATGAATTTCGCCCCGAATCTCGCCAGCCTCGAAAAGCCAACCGAGAAAACGACCAAGACCGGCAAGGCTGAAAAGGTGGTGGAACAGCCTGCCGGAACGGTTGCCGACGAAAGCAAAAAGGCGGCATAAGGGCAACGGAGTAACTGAAACCTGCCCGAAAAAGGCAAAAGGACGGCAGGCAGCCCGCTGAACGTGTGGGACTGCCTGCCCTTTTCGTATCTGCCGTCGTAAGCGCGTGTTCTTGTGACGTATGCCACGGATACGCGCTTTTCATTTCGGGCGAAAGCAACTGTAACGTGATAGGCGAAAAGAATTTCCCGGCAAAAAACGGTGCCGGGACTGTACCTCCGCCGCAGGACGGGGAGTACACCGTGGACGACCTGAAGACCGCTCTGGAAGAGTCCGAGCGGTCGCTGCATGATGCCGTCTTCATAGCCCGCCAAGTGTGGGAGAAGGACTGCGATGCCGTGAAGTTCGACATCGACGACCTTGTGCAGATAGAATCGGCATTGCAGGAGATATGCAACATCACCGCAGGAATTGACAGCGGGGACGATGGCGAGTGACATGACGCGCACACGTGCTGCGGAAACTGCGGGGCGTGCGCGCTTTTTCGGGCATTGATATACACTGTGTCAGGATTGCACCCTGAAATGCCCGCACTTTTCTAAAATTCCCTCCGATATGACTTCCTTGCGCCGTGAGGCGTTGTGCCTACCTTGTATATAACACGGTTAAGCACGGTCTGGCGTTCTGCGGAACCGCCTGCCGTGCTTCCGCTGTTATCCTGTGCGGGGAAGCGGAGAACGGATGTGCCAATAATAAAACGAATAAATATGATAGAAGTGTTTGACGCAAAGCGCACCCGCAGTTACGGGTGCTTTGCCAGTTTCAAGGCTGCCACCGATACGCTTGACAGCCTTGCCGCGACGGGACAGCTCGGAAGTGTGCCCGCTGTCAGCGTGGCGGCGTATTGCAGCGGCGTGTTACAACGGGAATATGAAGCGGTGTTTGTCGGTGGGAAATGGCGTGTGCCGAAATCTCCGAAAAGGCGGATGCCGGAAACGAGACCTGCCCGTGGGAGACGTCGGCGGAAATGGTGCAAGGAGTACGCTACGGCGGAGCTGATGTTCCGAGAAGGGTTTCCCGACCATTTGAACCGCAGTTATCCGCTCTCGGCGGACAGCCTGAGACGGTGCAACCGGAAATGCAGAATTTATATGCAATAATAAAAACGCAATGAGTATGAAAACATTAGCAGACGTGAAACGGAAAATGACGCTTGGCTCGAAGTGGCGGTGCGTCCGGCTGTTCGAGGGCGGAAAAGACCTCGGCGTGCGTGAGGTCGGGAAAGTGCAGGGTAATGCCGTGGCATTCCTCAAACCCGACGGGAAACTCTCGTGGCTATGGTGGCCAAAGGCAAAGGACGTGCAGGTGGAAGAAAACGCCTTCACCGTGCTCCAGAACGGAGTGCCCAAGCTCAAGTACATCTATGCCGGATAGGTGTTCCGGAAAAAATCATGCAAAATAATATGAATTAATAACAACTATGGGGGCGGAATGCCCCTATGCTTTTATAAACGGATAAAGAAAATGACAGAAATAACGAGAAAGCAGATATCTGGTCTGCGGGTAAAGATGTATTAACGGCTATGGGAGAGGAACATAGAATCAACGAGATAAAAGGTGTCATCATCAGCCGTGCCCTGCTCAAGGAATACGGGTATGATGGCGATATGCCCACCGACAAACAGATGCAGGTCATCGGCAACGGGTTACTTGAATACTGGGGCGTAAGCGACGGTTTCAAGGAAGCCCTCGCCAGTACAATGGAGAACATGTTCGGTGTAAAAGCAAAAGATTAGGTCTATGGAAACGAAAGAACTTACTACCCACCAGCGTGGTGTTATTCTACGCGGCATCTGCGGCGGGGCTGCATTGAAAGACAAGTCGCCGCAAATATCTGAAAACAATACCGTCATAACCTGCGCCGGAGGGTTGGAGATTTGGGACATCTGCTGCATCAGCAGTGATGCCGAAGCCTTCGGCCTGAAATCGTCCTTCGGTTATGACGGGCACACGAGAATCACTTTCACCCCCAAAGAATAAGCGGAATGAAATCATATTACTACTTGGACTACCTGCACCGTGAAATCTTCCTTGAAGAGGAGGATATTCAGACCGTTCCGGAATCAGGCAGGGCGGACGATGCCTGTTCCGCCATTGCCGAAAAGCCGTATGTCGTGGAGCAGTTCATGGCGGACTCTTTCCGGACACTCAAAGATGTGGCCAGCCGCCTGTGCGATTCCCCTGATATTAAAAGCCGCCACGATGCGCTGATGTATATCGTGTGGAGGGTGGCACTGGACATCAAGGAGTGGCGGACTCTGAGCCATAGCGAAGCCGCCGTCAAGGTAACCCGTGAGGACGGTTTCGTGTGGCTGCTTGTATCGGCGGAAAATGCCCGGAAGCTATGGGAGGCAGACGTATTCTCCCTGTACAGGCTTTATGCCGATGATTCGGAATCCCTGATCGAAAGCGAGGCGGAGCTGGAATCGACTATCAAGGGCGGATACCAGATAGGTATCGAGGTGGGGTTCGCCTCTGTAATGGACCATGCCGCCCGGATGAAGCAACAATAAAAATCGGAAACAATCAAATAACGAAATCAAGAAGAAAGGTATGGAAACAACATTATTGACAAAGGAAAATGCCCATCGTGTGACCATGGTGCGGCGTGTGGATGCCCCGGAAAGCGAACCGGTAGCGTTTCTTTTCAGGGGAAAGAGACACGGGTATTGCAGCTATTCCCATCTTGTAGGGAATCCGGGCAAGGAAGAAATCCTCGCCCCGGCGGACTTCAAGGACTGGGAAGTTGTGGAAGTGGCGCACCCGGGCTATCTGGAAGAATATTTCAAGCAGGCGTGCAGCTCCTACAACCTCACCTCCTTCTCACCCGACGAGCGGGGTGAGTCAGACATCGCCTCGCACGAAAAGGAACTGCACGAGGATTTGCAGTCGATGCCCGAGCAGCAGCGGGAACGTTACATGGAAAACTACAAACGCTATTTCTCTGCCATGATCGCCGCCAACAGCCGTTGTGCCAGCGCGATGATTACGGGACCTGCACGCTTCAACACGGGCCGCAACGAAAAGGCCTGCAACAGCCACGCCAAGAGCGTCACGGCGTTCCGGGAATGGCGAGAACGTGCACTCGAAGCGATTCGCAAGGCTACCGAAGCGGCCAAGCCCGAAGAACAGCGTCTCGAGGAGGAGTGGCAGAAGGTCAAAGCCTTTATCGACGATGCCGCCTCGACCATTCACGGTATCGATACGGGTACGGCACGAGGCTATAGCCGGGCTCTCTTCGTCAGCAACCTCGCCGGGCGACTCTCCACCTATGTCAACCATGGCAACGTGGAAATCATCGACCGTGCCGTCGCTCGTCTGCGAGAGTGGAACGACAAAGTCAAGAAACCTGTCGTCACGGCACGCCATTCAATCTTCAAGTATCCCGAACTCGTCCGCAAGGTGCGGGAAAAGCAGCAGGAACGGGCAAGCCGTGAAAATCGTGAGATTCCGTTCGATGGCGGCAAGGTGGTCTACAACTTCGAAGAAGACCGCCTGCAAATCCTCTTCGACAAAATACCCGATACCGATATGCGTACAACCTTGAAGCGTAACGCTTTCAAGTGGGCGCCACGCAACCAGGCATGGCAGCGCCAGCTCACCCGCAATGCCGAATATGCCGCCGGTCAGGTGTTGAAAATAACCATTTAATCCAGTGCCCATGAGATACATCATCGATTCACGTTATTTCGACGGGACATGCCTCACGTCGATGTCGGATGACATGCACAGCGACTACGGCGGCGAGACGCTGGAAGCACTGCGCGAAAGGGAGAAGAACCCGTACCTGGTCGCTGTATCACCGGTACGCATGACACTGCTTGTGAAGCGTTATACCCGGGCACTTTGCAAGCCCTTCCATGAAATTACGGAGGAACGTTATTACGAACTGCTGGAATGCCTGCCTCCGGCCCGCATGCAGAGCGACTGGTTCTTTGTCGGGGAACCGTATTACCGAAACCTGTACGCGCTCTGTTTCGAGTCGGACGGCAGGTATTTCCGGGCGGAACGTCCCATACGTCTTTCCAATGCGGAAATCTACCGCCAGATTCGGGAACACATGGAGAAAGTAAACCTGCATCCCGCCATCGTCAAGAAGGCTTCCTTTGTCAAATATGTCAATTGGTACAAAAAGACGGTCACCTACATACCGTACTATTTCGAGTATGGAGGTAAAATATATTTCCTGAAGAACCTCGCCACTCGGACGGGATCCGAATTTGGCGACCGCCGGGAACGGAACGAGATGGCGGCATTGCTGAGGAACCTGCGCGGAAACCGCTACGAATACTGCACTTTCTACTCCCAAAAGAAGGACATCTTCGAGTTTTTTGACTGGCTACGGAAGAACAAATACACGCTGGAAATCCAGGGCGACTTGTTCGACTTTGCGGATGACCGCTCCCACGTGGACTTTCACGGCAATGTATGCGAGTATTCGGCTGTGTTCCATTACCGCATCTATTCACGCGAGCTTTTTGGCCATATCATTAACCAGCTACGCACCGTGAAACGGTATCACGCGTGGCATAAAAGGAGGGAAATACGATGAAAATCTCAAATGAACCTACCCCATACCTCCTGCTCAAGGCAGGAACTGACAGTGCATGGGATTGCTGCGACTTTGCAATCGTGTACCTGTCAAAAGAGTGGAGACAGACACAGTCCGGCAGGCTGGAAGCCGTCAAGCCATTCAAGGATGACATCAGTTTCCAGTCTTTGAACTTTTATGACATATCGGTTGGTTTTTACCAGCCGGACGAGGACGGGATACTGGGCAGCGAGGACTTGCCGGAAGACAATAACTGGTGCTTCGTGGAACTGACCGAAACGGAACTGGAAAGGTTGGTTCCGCCGGACAATGTGCTGGTCAGCCATATCTTGGCGGTATTTGCAAACGGGGAAGCCAGATACCGGGCGTACGGCAAACATACCGACGAGCGATTCTGGACTGAAAAATTCCCTTTGCAACAGATTTTGGATATACTGGCGAGTCATGAATCTTAAAATTTCAAAGCAACTATGACAGAAATCATCAAAACGGACGGAACACGCCAACCCGTGCAGCCAGCCAATGGCTCAGACTTCACGCTGGAGGAGATGCAGGCGATTGTCGGCGGCTACATCGAACTGGTGGAACTGGACGGGAGCACGACAATGGTCGTCAACGAGGAAGGCAAACTTATCCCTCTGTCCCTCAATCTTGAAGCGAGCAGGATATTCCGTGCTCATCACCCGGCGTCGAAAGACTTCATCGTTGGGGACGTACTTGTGTGCAATAACAATCAAATCAGATAAAATTATGGATAAAGAGAAAGCAAAAGCGCTCAGCAAGACCCTCGCATGCTACAAAGAATTACAAGAGAATAACAGTGTAAACCTGATCGAGTTCCATACCGCTGACGGGCAGAAACACGGTATCGGCAACCCGGAAGCCATCAAGCTGTTGCTTTCGGTGGCCGTCATCGAACTGGAACGCCAGCTCCGGACCGCACAGTTCGGTGATATTCCGGAAAGCCTGGAGAACAGCCGCGAGTACAAGGCGGCCAAACAGCTGGAATACGCCATGAACGATTTGGGATTCAAGTCCGAACGTTTCGCCCAGGCTCTTCCTTATTTCCACAAGACACTGGAACAGACATTCTTCAGAACGGTAAAGGCTTCCATTACCGCTATGGCAGGGCGTGATTCACGCTGCATTGACGACCGCAACCGTGCTTCATACGAGATGTGTCAAATGCTGGCCTCCATGCTGGAAGATACCCGTCTGCCCTTTATCTAAATGCCATGTTCATAGACGAGAGGACACAAAACCGCCTCCATGCCGTGCCGGGAGAGAGTATCTCCCACGGCACGATGCGCACGCAGGACCTGATTCCGGCGTTCTTGGACGTTATCCGTGACACACCGGAATACGTGCAGGTGATGAATGCCATCCCCGCCCATGCCATGGAGGACAAAGAAGCAGACTGGTGGAACAGCGATGACGCGGCGGGATTGCTGGAATCGCTGTTCGACACGCTCGATAGTTACTCACCGGAGGGGTACTATTTCGGTGCTCATCTCGGTGACGGGTCCGATTACGGATTTTGGAAAATGGACAAGTGAATGTCGGAACATGGTACGGATTACAAAAGACAAGCGGCATGACATTCTCAAAGACGGGATTTGTATCGGGCAAATCTATCTTGCCCGTGCCGAAAGCAGGAAATTAAGATACTGGGCAATCTCTTGCATGAGTGGAATCGGCTTCAACACTTTCAATGAAGCCCGCAGTTATGCCAAGGATTTCCTTTAATAAAAGAATCGCATGAAAAATTGGATACAACAGATGCTTTTGTGGCGTAAAAAGACGGACAAGGGCAGAATGACACTCGGAAAGGTGCAGAAAGAGTATCGCGAGAATGACGTATGCATGGGAGAACTCCTTGATGCCCTTCCCGCCGACGGCCTTTCCATAGAGGAAGCTTTCGAGCTGGCTATCACCGCCAAGAAGTGGGCGGACGGAGACCGTTTCTACCGGAGTATCAACGATGGAGAACCGGAAGAATTGTAAGGTAAATAACAATAAACAATAATGACAAATGAGCAGATATGATTTTATAAGATTCGGCGGCTTTGTCAACTGGGCGGACGAGGACACGGACACGTTCCGGAAAATGAAAGTCTGCCTGCCGGTAAAGGAGCCTGTCGAAGATGACACGAAAATAGGACTGATTTCCACGGACGAGGACAATCCGGAAGAAATCGCGGTTTCCTATTCCGTCAGGGCAGCCGAACTCATCCCTTGGACGGACTCATTCCAGGAAGGATACTGGAAAGCCCTGATAGTGGCAGAGGCAAACGGAGCAGGCACGGACGTATTGCTGCCCATGCTCAAAGATGCCGGACTATGCCTGATGGAATGTGTCTTCCTGATGCTCCGGAGCGATGCCTGCAAACTGTTTCCGGTCCTGTGCCGGCTGTTCCCGGAAGTGGAGGAAATGTTTGAGATTATCACATGGAATGACAGGGAATATTTTGTCAGGGAACTGACGCTGTTCCGTGGAACGGGCGGGGAATACAAAACCTTGGTCTCTGTAACGGGTCTGCAAGACGTGCTGGTCGGCAAAGACGGCGCACCCATATCGGACGAGGCGGAGGCCGTGGACCGGAAAATCTGCTATTACTTCACGGACGAGGAGTTCCTGCTGCCGGAAGAGCGGCTTGTGGCCCTTGCGGAGGATGCGTGAGAAATCATAATGTATGTACAAAGACCAGAAAATGAATAAAAGAATGAACAAACAGCAAACCACTCCCGTTACCGACACTTTTAAGGGGATGCTACTTATGTCAATGGGTGTCCCTGTAGGAAACATCCGTCCCTACCGTTTGAAGTCGGCACCTTCCTGCCTCGGCGGTTTCGAGCGCATGAGCGTAGCGGCAGCACGAGCCTCGGGAATGGATATCCCGGAGACGGAGAAAGAGAACGATGAAGTTTACATATGCCGCTTGGGACCCGCCGTCTTCCATAAATGGATGCCTGTCTGGATGTTCGAAACCGCTTTCGAACCGGTTCCCGAGCAGAGACGCGGTGACCGCATCCGAACACTTACGGAAGAGATGAACAACCATCACGTGGCGGAGAAAGCCCTGAATGAAAAATGTTACGCCCTGTCCGTGGAGCTGCTTTCCGAGTGTGGCGGCAGCCTTGATGACAACGGTGAACAATCCTCGACCTATCTCCATGTTGTGGACCGTGACCCCGTGGAACTGGTCATCACGAACGCGTCGCTCCGGAAAGACGGGAAAATCTTCATCATGGGTTACAGTTACTACACGGGCGAGGAGTACGAGCAGGAATGTGACGTAGAATCCGGCATGGACATACTGAATTTTATCCTTTCCCAAAAAAGTTTTGAGTGCTATGAATGAAGATAAGATATTGCAAATGTTCTTCGACATAGGCCGGTGGACGAAGGCCATTGAAAAAGGCGTGCTGAAAGACATTAGGAAAGACCAACTTATTCGGCTGACCGACGAGCATACCCGTATGGCGATGGCCTATGCCATGCGCCGGGGAAAGTACGAGATTTCCCCTCCCCACACGGCGCAGATACCCAAGGACAACGGTGAGTTCCGCACAGTGTACGTAAACGAGCCGATGGACCGCGTAGTACTGGGTATCGCCAACGACCTGCTCTTCGAGTTGATGCCGGAGATGCTGCACTCTTCGTGCAAGTCCTACCAGACCGGTATAGGGTGCGGCAAGGTAGTTACGGAAGTCAGCCACCGGATGACAGAAACCGGCAATAGCGGCTGTCTGGGCTGGAAGTCCGACCTTTCCAAATACTTCGACAGTGTTCCGATACGGTTCATCGACGAGGCGTTCGACAAGGTGGAGGCCAAACACGGCCAGTCTGCCCTGATAGACGTACTTAGGAAATATTACCACTCGGACCTCTATTTCGATGAAGATAACCGGTTGCAAAGCAAGTATCAATCCTTGAAACAGGGTTGTGCTGTGGCTAGCTGGCTGGCGGATGTACTGCTCTACGACCTAGACAGGGAACTGTCACAAATGAACGGCTACTACGTCCGGTATTCCGACGATATGCTTTTTATCGGCAAGGATTATGAAAAAGCGATGGACACACTCCAAAAACGCCTGGAAGATAAATCCATGAAGCTAAATCCCAAGAAAGTGGAATACCTGGCAGCCGATGTCTGGTTCAAGTTCTTAGGATTCAGTATCAAGGGCGGCATGGTCTCGCTCTCGTCATCACGCATCAAGACCTTCCAGCACGAGATCGAGCGGCGGACAATCCGCTGCCGGGACACGACACTGGTAAAAGCCGTGGACGCCGTGAACCGTTACCTGTACAAGGGCGAGTTCAGCTGGGCGATACAGGTATTGCCGGTCTGTAATGTGAAGAGTGACCTCAACGAGCTGAACAAGTTCGTGATGGACTGCTTTAGAGCCATTCAGACGGGCAGGTGCAAGATCGGCGGTCTGGGATATGTCCGAACCAAACCGGATGGCTGCATCGTCCGGGGACGGGGACGCAACGTGAAGGCCAACCGCGATAAAACAGACCGGGACATACCGGGTTACCTGACTGTCGGCTGCATGCGTAACGCCCTTCTGACCAGCCGGGCGGTGTACAACACGCTGGTGGCATCGCTATAAGTTACGCCGGGCACACGGCAGAACGGGTGGACGGGCAGGCTATTCAACGTTACAGGCTTATAACCAGAATCCATATCGAGATTAACCGGTCTAACACCCGGTTAATCCCATCTCGATTCTGGCTGCGCCTGTAATGTATCGGGAAATTAAAGTCATGTGCCGTCTGTCCCGCACCCGTTACCGGAGCACACCGGGAAAGTTCAAGGAATAGGTTTGGGCATCCCGCGTACCAACGTCTTCTTTCCGAGTCTGAAGGCGGCTGACCGTCGCCTTCGGACTCCGCAGAAGACCCATACGCGGGATACATCGGAAGCATAAAGCCATGTGCCGGTATTATGAGAACTTTCAGTCTTTTCCAGCACGGGAACGTGCGGTTCGGGGGAATGGATTCAGCCTGCTGTCCCCGATAAGCCCGTCTCGCGCCGTCGTATCCCTAACGTTATACGACGGCGCCATTCCGGCTTCCGCCACAGCAGACATCGGACCTGTAAAGGAACGTGCCGGCATTCCGGGAACCGCAAAAAGAACAGCACAGGGCAAAGGGGGCAAGGCCGGGATTTCAACAGAGCCGCAATTCACACGGCTGGAGCCTGTGTCATCTCCTGCTAACACGACAGATGACACAGGTTCCAGCTGTACTCGCGGCCCGTATCAGGTTTTTAAAGGGATGTGCCGTCCGGATGAGTCCCCTGAACAGAAGGTAGCGCGACCGCATATGCACGAGGGACCCAAATTCAAGATACAGTATTCAAGCTTGGTCCTGAGCCAGGCAACTACCTGGTTCAGGACCGAAGTCCTACTGTATTTATCAGGACTATAAAGATACGCGCCAGGGGTTTGAGTGCCATTTATTGTAAACAGGTGAGAAAATGGAAGATATTTACCGAGAAACCGTCACCGCCATAGAGAACGGCGCAAATTTCCGGATTGATTTCCAGTCCAGAAGTTTAAAAGTAAACGGGAGACACATGATACGGAACGGCAGGTATGATGGCGCTCCGTGGTTGCCGGAGTACGGCTGCGGGGATTTTTTCACGGATGTGGAGGAGCTGTACCGCCGCTATAAACATTCGATACCATCGGAGCGCAGCCAGAGCAAGTCCCGCCGGTATTTCATGGCATTGCCCGAAAGTGACCTCGAGGACGGGGACATGCTGTACGGGCAACACCGGGATACCGCGCAATTCGAGCTGGAATTCTATATCCTCTGCCGGATTATAGGCGGGTTCACATGGAATCCCGAAACGATGGGCAAATGGTTCTGGCAAAGCGAAAAAGACAAGGACCTGGTGATACTCAGAAAATGGGTGGAACCCGGAAGTAATCAACTATTAACAAATTCACAATGAGCAGAAAGAAACAAGAAACAAAAGTCCTGTGCCCCGGATGCGGCACGGAATTCGCCATCGCGGACAAGGAATTTGCCGCCACGGGCACCGTTATCGGCAAGAATTCGGATTTGGGCACCGTCTATCCGGTGGTGGCCGGCCATAATTCTCCCGCCGGACTTCCCAAAGGGGCGCGGGAGCGTATCGAGGCACTCCGCGGTGCCGGTGTGGACGTGAGCTGCCTGTTCGCCATGCAGGGAGCCGAGGGCGGCGAGTATATCGCCTCCAACAAAGACGGGAAACTTACCATCCTGGATGACAACGACCCGATATTCGGCAGCATCATGGCACAGGGTACCGTTCCCAACAACCGACTCTTCCGCCGGTGGGTCATGGCACAAATGTTCCATATGATGTCATACACGCATTACCGTGAAAAAGAGCCGGCAGGGGTGACCGAGATGATTCACCGGAAAGGCTATGATTACCAGTGGAAAATGCTCTTGAACGAGCTGCACGCCCAGATGAAGATGGAACACAAGGACATCACGGGTTTTGCCGAGAGAAACCGCTGGTTCAACCGTGATGTGGTTTTGGCCATCGCGAGCGACTATGTCAACGCGCTGAAAAAACACGTGGGCAACCTGGAAACAAGAAAATGCAAGGGAGTTCCCTACAAGCGTATACACGGCCGTAATATTTTCGTGGAGGACCTGCAATCCAAACTGTACTACCCGCTTTCCATCGCGATAACCCACATCAGGCACGCGTTGGACGCCACACAGCTTTACAACGCGGTCAGACAGTTCAATGACCGTCGTATCCGGCTGCCATGGGGCACTCCTCAAAGCAAGGCATGGATGGATGCCTATAAGGGAGCCGGGGCGTTCTTTACCATGCAGAACCTGATTCGTTTCCACGGTTGCACGGCTGTCAATGACCGGGGTCGGCGTCTGGACAAGTACCAGTCACTGGCGTTCCTGTCAGCCAAGGCGGAAGAGTATAAAAACGGAGAAGGCTGGCGGTTGCTGGCAGTCCTGAAAAAAATGCTGGCGGACAACAATATCAACATCAAAAAGAAGATGGCGGCATGGCGTAAGAAATAGGCCGTCATCTCCATCCGCCCGGTAGGCGGCACGGTGTGGCGGGTCAGAATAAATTAGTACTCCCTCCATTGAAATGATGCTCATCCCTGTTAACACAAGATGAGCATCTTTCAATGGAGGCATTACATCGAAAACGTAAAGAGATGCCCCTGTTTGACGACCACACCGCTATTCTAATCAAAACGACATAATCCTTTATACGATGAGCAAGAAACAACTACGACGCAGGGCCTACCTGCTGTACCGGTTACGAAAACAGGGTATCCGATGCCTGACACGTTGCCGGACCATCTTCTACCCTTACGGGGAGGATCCTAAATCAGTACCGCAGATCTGCAGCCTGATAAGCGAATTCCATTTCCATGTCCAGTTTGAAATACCCGCCTGACATGAAACCGGGAGACATTGCAACGCTGAAAGTGCCCTACAAGGGCTATCGCCGTATAGAGCTGTTGGAACGGCTCCAATACACCTGGCTGGTACGCATCTGCGAGAGCGGGAAGGAGATCGAGGTCTATGAAGACGAGTTCGAAACGGATTAAAGGCACGGAACAATGAAAGGAGAACAACAGGAAGAACGCATACCGAACTTTATCGGCAATGCCGTCATTATCCTCACAGCCGCCCATCTGGGCTGCGAGGTGGAGATGCTCGCCACCGCACAGGAGGTGTGGCGGACGAAACGCCTGCCCGAGGCGGTACTGCTGGGCATGTACGAAAAGGCCGCATGCGATGCCGTGTCGGCTGTCCGGAAGAGAGGTCTGGCGGAACAGGCTGACCGTCTCGGAGAGATATTTTACAGGACGGGGGAATTTCCCCCGCCGGAAGAAGACAATACATAAAAAGGAGTAACAAATGAAAACAAGGACTTTTCAGGAAATATATGATTTCTGCCGTACGGACGATACCTACCGGAGCTATTTCGAGGCATCGGACGAGTCCCGCATTACCGGAGCAAGGGCAAGAAAGTACTATTACGGCGACATCCGCCGAGGCCAGTGCCGCGTGGGGACATTCATCTACTGCCAGTCGATGCGGCAGCTTGAAAGGTTCCTCGAGGGCGCAAGGCAGGACCACTACATCCATGTTGACCCGCCGGCCTGCCGGGAAGTGAGCCTCAAGGACGATATGTTCCCCGGCCAGACCGCCTATATCGTGGTACATGTCAGGAGGCAGGGTGTGCAGATTGAAATCGAACACCCGTTGCATGGTGGATGGGTGCATTTCACGGCACGCTCCCACCGTCCCTTCACCAGGGAGGGAATCATAGCCGAGGCGAAGTCCTACATTGACAGCCACATCCTGCTGGCACCGGGAAGATACCGGGACTTGCAGCTGGAACATATGGTTTCCAAGGAACAGTTCCCCGCATGGTACAGGCAGTATAAAATGAGGCTGCACGACCGGGCGGAAGCCGAACATCGGGATATGGTGGACAGATACAGGCACAGGAACGACCTTACCTACGGAGAAGCCCGTGACATGCTCGCGGCTTCGGGTATATTCTTCGACCTGAACTGCGACGAGTTCGAGCGGGACGAGATTACGGAACAATTTGTAAGACTTTGTAACAAAACATAATACCCAGGCAAATGAATCTATATAATCAAATCAAATATAACGGGTATCGCATCAACATCTATTATGATGATGACGCCCGAAGCCCGCGTGAAGCGTATGACAATCTCGGTACGCTTTATACGGCACATCGTCGCTACCGCCCGGAGAAGGAGTTTGATGACCACTTCGATATCGACAAGGTTTTTGAAGGGCATATCGGAAATTTCCGGGAATCGTTCCTGAAGGAATATATCGCCCTGCCGGTCTACCTCTACGACCATGGCGGCATTACAATATCCACCTCGCCGTTCAGCTGCCCGTGGGATTCCGGATTTTTCGGAATCATCGCGGTACCGTTGGACAAGGTGCGCCGGGAATACGGGTGGAAGAACATCACCGCGAAACGCAGGAAGCGGATCGAGGGATACCTGCAAGACGAAATCAGTACCCTTGACAACTACTATACCGGGGAAGTTTTCGGGTATCGCATCATGCCGGAAAGTGACGATGACAATGAACTGGACAGTTGTTGGGGATTCTATGGTACGGAATGTATGAAAGAACTGGAAGCCGAATGCAGGCATATTATCGACGGGCAGAACAAAGCGGCAGCATAAAATAGAAAAATACGCATAATAACTGGAAATACAATGAAGACATCATACGGACTTGAATTTGACACGGTAACAGAAATCAATCCTGAATGGAGCGACTATGACAAGACGATAGCAGGATGTCACCTGGCCAATGCCAGGGTGGTCATCGTGGATACGGAATACGGGCAACCGATAGACAATGAGCATGACCTTGAAGAAATCTACCGGATTCTCGAAAAGAAAAAGACAGGCCATACTAAAAATGAACGACATGGAAGAAAAACGAGATAACAAGGAAATCAGGGTACGCCTGCACCATATCGACCGTGGAAACTGCACGGAAGTATGGGAGGTGCAGACAGAGAAGGGGAAGCCCAGACGCTATCTGGGACGTGACGACGGTTATGGACCGAAGGAGTGGTACACGCTCTGCGATGCTCCCTACGGCTATTGCGAACGCGACTGCCATGTGAGGGAGGACCTCACCCTCATTGTCTGCGACAAAGATTGGAACGAGGTGTTGCGAGACGGAACGGACAGGGAACGCTTTCCTGAAAGTTTCCCTTCACTGGATGAAGCCTGCAACGAGGCATGGAGCAAGGTCGTGAAAGTGCTTCCGCATGTCACGCACAAAGGTTTCGGGCAGTGGATCACCAAACAGTCATTCCTCCCGCTCAGCCAGACCGAAGAATTGAATTGGCGGGATAGCTACTATGAGGAAGAAGCGAGTGAGATACTCTCACGTTTTACATGGATCGGTGAAGAGTATGCCATATTCAAGGTTACCCAGAGGCACACCAAGTGCGACGCCCAATGGTACGAGTATTACGCGGGGAAGACAAACCGGCAGGAACACGAGTGGTATACCCGTTTCTTCGGTTACGAGTACCATGACCGGCATATCAGCGACGTACTCCGGACACTCGGAAGGCGGTGCGACGACATCATCCGTACTGCGGTGGAAACCCGCACGGACCACTATTACGGGCGTACGGTTTCCTGTTTCATGGACGAGTTCATCGGTTACGACCTGTCCCATGAACAGGTCCGTGACGCCAAGGAATGCAGATTGCGCAAGGCACGGGAAGACTACGACGAAGCGAACGCCTACTATTACAAACTGAAAGAGAATGAGGAAAGCATCCGTGGTATCGAATTGATGCTGCACTGCATAAGACAACAAATCCGAAAAATGAAAAGATAATGGCCAGAAAACTACATGTAGCCAGAGTTTGGCAAATCGAATACAAATATCCGGGTATGTATGGCGGGGACGGTCAGGATATCTTTTATGATATCCTGACAATGTTCGAAGTTGATAACTCCGCAGAAGACGCCTATACCGATGACTTCGAAATAGCCCGTTCGGGTCTGCAGCAGCTAAGAAAACATATCTCAGAACAGGATGAAACCTTCCGGCAGAATGCCGAAGAATTTTATTCCTGCCTGGCAAAGGTCGGGATGGACCGGGAAAAGTTTATCGAAGTACTCGATTGTCTAATCAACGGCAGTGACCAAAGCGATGCCTATGTGCATGTCTCATGGTTTTAATGATATGCCATGAAGGCGTTTCGAGCAAACCTGCCGTAACATCAAACCTGTATGAAACCTAAAGATAACGGGCTGGCCAACCTTCATGACCGGAAACGTGAGGAACGCGGTTTCTGCTGCATGCAACTGATCATATTCCTTACAGACAATGGAGTGAAGAGCTGGGATGAATGGCACCGGGCGCATACCGACGCGGCCCGGGGCGAATGCAGATACCGCAAGCGGTGCCCGGTTTATGGACGTAGCAAACATTTAATGAACAATAAATAATATGGTACTTAATATTGTAAAAAACGACCTGCCTGCCTCATGCATTGCAGAATATGTAAGATGCGTATTTGACAATGCCAAAGTAAACATCAAAGATGAAAATGCAGTATCCGTCGACATCGAAGTGACCGGAAAGAACGAGCTGCACTCTTTGGAAGGATTAAAAGAGTTGGAATACTATTTTAAAGATTATGACATAAGAATATGGTGACCGCCATGCAACGGGCGGCAAACCGGAAATTGTTCAACTACAGATAAAAAACAAGCAACATGGAACAGGAAAAACCTACAAAGCCGGAAACAGACAGAACCTTTCCGGAAGACGATGACACACTTTACCGTGAAATGACAGTGCACATGCCCCGCTGCTATTTTCCGACTTCGCTAGGCGAGAACAGTATCCTCAAATTTGCCGGAGAGGAATTCCGCCGCGTCAAGAATATTGTCTGCCGGCGCTACAACTTTAACGAGGACAAATATATCCGGGAGAACGCCGGCGTATCCCCTTTCGACTCTGTTCGAGGCAACTTCGAGCAGGAAGTGTACAGACGTCTCCGTAAGGATTATGCGCACCTCAGTATCATCTCCATCAGAAGATCACTTATGGAGAAAATCCGCGACGCCGTGAAGAAGGAGAACAACATCATCGGCACGTTCTACCGCAACTGCGGCGTACATTACCGGGAGGCGGAATCAGCGGAGTATGAAACCTCCCCGATAGTGGTGGTCCACAATTCCGCTTTTTACGGATACGGCGGTTATGAAAGTGCGACCGTTTATGAACTTTTCATCGACGGGAACGGCAAACTGCTCTGCACGCTCAACGGCGAAGCCGGCGAGGATTTCGATGAGCCCATCGGACAGGTACAGACCGAGGGATTGCTTGAGATTGCCCACTGGCTGGAAGAACACGGGTTCATCTCCGCTGATGTCAATGACGACGAGATTGTCGTATGCGAGGGGTGCGGTTCAGACAATATACAGACCCAGGCATGGGTGGATCCGAATGCCCGTACATTCATCGGTACCACGGGTATAGACCGCTATGATAACTGGTGCGACGAATGCGAGGACCATCAGCCATTCTGTACTTTAAAAGAGTTCAAAGAACGCATGGAGGAATGGTGGAACTCGTTGGACGCAAATCAAATGGAACAGATCACGGGTTGCCGTCAGGACAAGTGTCCGGCCGGAGACAACCATCAGGGGTTTGCCGAAACCTGCAATGAATGGTGGGAAAACAAGGGCTATGACGAGAAACGTAAAATCTGGAAAGAACATAATGACTGCTGATTATGATTTACAATCTTCTTAAACGCATACAGAACCTGTTGGCTTCCAAGCCGTCCGGGACAAAGGAGGAACAGGAAATCCTGAGTCTGGTCAGCCAGGCGCTTCCTGCAATGCTCAATGGGCATGATACGGAAACACTTGCCGCCAATGAGCTGCTGGTACGGATATGCCCCGACACCAAACGGCCGGTCCTCGTATGCCATAACGGCAACGGGCAGTGCCTGTGCCTGCACAATGGGACGACGGAAGAGGATGCCGTCGACGTGGACTTATGGCTGCGTTCCAACGGTAGAGAGTGTAACGGCTACAACAAGTTGCAGGAGGCTGTCGTGGACCTTGCCTACAATGCTGGGGCGGACAACCTGTGGGAGGACAGGGACTCCCGTGCCGTCAATGCCGAGATCGTCCAGTGGGCGGAAGAATTCGAGACTGAGCATGCGGGCACTGATTGGGATGCGGAGGACTACTTCCTTGCCATCGACAGGTTTTACAAGGAAAAGACAAAACAAATGAATCCGGTTACAATACCGGCGAACTGAAAAAATGGCAACCGAATGGACAAGGAAATTGCAGAAGAAATCATCCGGGAAAACCGTTATCCGTCCGGATATGACATACAAGACTATCTGTTTGACAATGAGGATACTGTGCTTTCTCTGGAGGACGGAACGGAGCTGCTTGATGACTTCGACCTCTGGAAAGAACGTTCCGACCTCGAACTTGAAAAAATCATGGACCGGAACTACTGGTCCTCGACTGGTGGATATTAGATTAAAAACAGGAATATAATTATGGTAAGAGAACTTTATCAACGGCTCAGGGAATATTTCAACAACTTACCCGAACCGACAGAAGAGGAAAGACAATTTATCCGGGAGCTGAACGCCGGGTATTTCCCTATCACGTCCGTCCACCGCGATGACCTGGAAGGACAAGGTTTCGATGTGGAAAAGATCAGCGATGACGACATGCAGAATCTGGCGGAAAAGATGGCCGACGATTACTGCGAACAGTTGTTCTGGCCCAGCATGGAAATCATTGCCGGAGAAATCCTGAGTTTCCCGAAAGTAAAAACAAAAGACATTATCTGTCCGAAATGCAATTCGGAAAATATCCGTTATGATATTCACGAAAGTCGGTTCCACTGCGGCGAGTGTTCCCTGGCATGGGATGACAAGTTATATGCACTCGTGGAATTTCCCGAGGAAAGTGCTCCTTTCGAGGAAGAAGGAACCGGTTATCCGGCATGGGGAAGCGGGGAGAACGGGGCGCTTTACGTGCCCGAGGAAGACTATATACGCCATACCGGCAAATCTCCCGAACGGGACAAGTGTTACCGTGCCGTGTGTTGGCCGGACTCCCAGAAATACATGGGAACGAAAGGTTGTGAACCCATACAGGATGAAAACGGGATACGGGATTTCGGCACATCGGCATACTGGGTGCCGCTGCTTCTGACGGAAGAAGCGGCAGAGCGACGAATGGACAAGAAAAAGGTACCGGTATGCCCCGAATGTGGGGGCACAGATATTGACATTCTGAGTGACGAGGGCGTGGCCGTATGCAATGACTGCTGCCTTGAATGGCCTTACGCGGAGGATTGAGAATGGAAACGGTAGATGTTTATACGGAACGAGGCGACCTGGTCACCTGTTCCGATTGCGGCAAGGTGATGCTCCTGCCGTATGGAGCGGATAAATGTCCCGCCTGCAAGAAAGAAGGTTGCCTGGTATGGACGGACGAAAGCTTGCGGGAAGCCGACATCGACTCCCTGCTCGAGAGGCACTGTAACCTGCACCAGAAGAGCGAACTGCAACCGGAGGAGTATCTTTCACTTTCCATACTGGTGACCGAGTATATTCCATATCTGGCCGATAAACCGCAGACAGCGCGTGAAACCCTGTTCCTACTCCTTGAAACCGGCTCTCTTTTCGAGAAATACTGGCGGGATACAAGATGCTTCCAATCCGAAAATATCTACACGCCCGCCATCAAGACACTGCTTGACAAACTGGACGTGAAACTGCGAGAGGGCGACACGATTCCGGTAGAATACCAGGATTGCCGCTCCCTGGAGGACTTCTTCAGGGTCGTTGCCGGCGAGCGTCCGGCAAAGGAAGAGGTATCGTTTTCTTCAGATAAGGAGGGAAACTATTATTTCAACGGACGCAAGGTCAAGGTGGAAAATTCTGACGAGTACGCCTACCGCCTGCTGAAAACCAAAATACAGACGAGCTACCGGCGTCCGGTAGATTTTTACTTCCGCTTCCTTGCCCGTTTCGGACCATACGGAACTTATGGCAACGTGTATTACCCGAGTATCACGGACCTGATATGCAGGCGTTACCTGCCTGAAACCGCAAAATGAATTCCGGAAAGGCGATGGACAACGGTTCACCGCCTTTCTTATTGTATAACTTTTTTAATATCAATCATTATGGCAACAGCATTAGCAACAACGGTCGCCCCCGTGCAGTTCGATTTCCAGAACAACAACGTCGAGGTGATGACGCTCGACACGCTCCGGCGCACACACAAGGAAAATGACATCTATGGCAACCCGCTCAAGGGAATCTACCATTACGAGGTGATAGAGCGCATGGCGGACATCTGCCAGAAACACAACCTGAATTACGAGGTGGAGGAAATCTTCGCCGCCCAGAACAAGAACAAGGCACAGCCCGGCGTGGTCGTCCTGCCCCAGGTGGAACAAAAGTACGGGGCGATGGCCGTCGAGGCGCATATCCTGCGCCGCGTTTATACGACCATCCGCATTAAGGAATGGGAAACGGACGAGCTGACCACGACGCTTGTCATCGCCTTCCATCAGGACGGCATCCAGGCGGCCATCGGCCCGTGCGTCAGGGTGTGCCACAACCAGTGCATCCTCTCCCCCGAACGCAGTGTGTCGAACTACGGGAAAGACAAAGTCACCACCGAAGAGCTTTTCGGTCGTGTAGACGAGTGGCTCTCGAACTTCGAGGTACAGATGAACGAGGACAGGGAACGCATCCGCCGCCTGAAAGCGAAAGTAATTACCCCGGTGGAGATGTACGCCTACATCGGATTGCTGACAGCATTGCGCGTATCGCATGACAGTTCCGACAAGCGTCTTTCGTCCAAGGTGGAGACCTATCCCCTGAACCAGTCCCAGATTTCCATCTTCACCGAGGACCTGCTCAAACTCACCGAAGAGAAGAAGACGCTCACGGCGTGGGATATCTATAACGTGGCAACCGAAATCTACAAGCCCGGACGTACGGACATTCCGGCCATGATTCCCCAGAACGGGGCGCTGGCCGAGCTGATGCTCTCGGAAGGGTTGCCGGAATCTTAAAAGGCTGCCACGTGACAAGAATCAAGGGACAACTGACGACAGCCGACTACCTGCCCATAGCGGAATATAACAGGCTGGTCCGCGGGCTTGAGAAGGACGGCGAGTACCTGTGGGAGACCTACTGCTGGCTGTCGTTCTGCACGGCATGCAGGGCCTCCGACGTGAGGACCCTGCGCTGGAAAGACATCTTAGGAAAAAGCACCATGACCCGCATCGAGCAGAAAACAAAGAAAAACCGCCTGATCAAGTTCAACAGGGACGTGCAGGAGAAGAACCGTTTCCTGTACGAGATGCTCGGACAACCCGCCCCCGAACAGTACATCTTTCTCAGCCCGCGTACCGGGAAACCTTACTCGCTGGAATACATCAACAGGCTGCTCAAGGTATTCAAGGTAAGGTACAGGCTGCCGATCAGGGCATTCTCCACACATACCTTCCGCAAGACTTTCGGGCGCTATGTCTACGAGCTGATGGGACGCTCGGCCGAGGGCCTGATCCTGCTCAACCAGATATTCCGCCATTCCAACCTGGAAACCACCCGGCGCTACATCGGGCTGGCGCAGGAGGACATCGACAAAGTGTTCGATTCCATACGTCTATGAGAATATTTTCAACGATGCCCGGAACCCGAGCGGGAGGTTCCGGGCTATGCTTTATATAACATATCAAAATCAGAACTGTAAATGGACACACCGATATATATCGACACATACTTCCGCGTCGAGTCCGGCTATGACGGCGGTCGCATGCCGGAAGAGAAAGCCGGACGCTTCTTCGACGAGGTAAAGCGCCTTTTCACGGAAACAGGGTTCAGCATCAAGGAAAACAAATACAAAGACGGTTGTCCCGAGGTGTATCTCGGAAAGACATGCCTGTACTGTCATCCCCAATCGTTATCGGGCCCTGTTCTTAAAGAGCACATGGAGCTTATCGAGAAGATTCTGGCACAAGGAACGACCTTCCGGTACCTACGTACTGACACTTACGGCGAGATTCTCGACCTGACGGAGGAGGAAGAACTCGCGTATTACCACAAGACTCATGACATGACTATCGGGGGTGTCTTTCTCGACGCCTTCCGCACCAAGCGCCGGAACCTGTACAAGAGCCGGGAGCAGGTGCTGGAAATACTCGTCGAAAAGCTGCGTGTCAAGACACTCCGTGGGAAGTCCGTTTATTCGAACACCTCCCCGGCATACCGTTATATCAGGGAAATGTACGGGAAAATGGTGTCTGAAGGACGGCTCGTCGAGGGATGCAAGCAAACCGCTTCCGGGAAACTGCCGCTCTGCCGCACGGCAACCGGCAGGGAACTGAAAATGAAAAGACGGGAAGACGACAGGACGGAATGACACGCGGTTCCGTACCGGACATGGCCGGATACCAGTCCGAAGACTTCTGTAAATCATAATTTTCAAGCCGGACTGTCAATCGAAAGAAGGACGACCCGGCTATACTTCAACAACAAGAGATAGCACTATTATGAGCATACAAATCGGAAAACTGTTGCCGAACGGCAGTGTCCGGCACATCAAGGCGCTCCATGAGACGCTTTCAAAAGACCTTGTGAGGAAACTCCGGGTGTTCTATCCCAATGACAGACGGGTAGATGCCCTGCTGTCGCTGGGCGACATACAAAAACTGGGACCGTCACCCTATGGAAAATGGACAGGAACCGGCGATACCGTCCACTGTTTTTCAAAGATCCGTGACGGACGGGAAACACCGCGGCAATCCGCATCACGCATCGCGGACAACGCAGACATTTTCGGCCGCATGGAGGACACGTGCCTCCTGTTCGATAACGGCAGATGGCATGTCATGGACAAGGGAGAATACTGTGAACAGCCGCTCTTCGTCGAAGATACGCCCTCCCATGACAGCATGAAACCGATCACGGTATATGTGAACAACCATGTCCGACTCGAAAAGATAAATACACCGCAGCACTGGCAGGGACTTGAGGAACTCGCCGAACGGGAATCCAGGATACTCTATGTCTACCGGGGGTGCCGCCTTGTGAGAATCGTCCGTTCGTCCAACCTTAAAAAGAAACTGTATGCGGCACAATAACATCGTATCGGCCATAGAATGGCTGCCGGAACACCTGTTCACGGAAGAGATCGTGGAAGCAGCCGTCGAAAGCAAGGAAATAGAGGTGCTGAGCCATATTCCGGGACGTTTCCTCACACCCGGACGTATAGAACGAATCATCGCGGGCAGCACGGAGAGCTGGCACAGCTTCGAGCTGCGCAATATTCCGGAGGCGTACCGTTCGGGAGCAGTCTGTGACTACGCCATGCGCAAAAAACCGAAGAATATCACGGCCGTTCCCGAAGCAATGGTTACCCGAGAAATGGCAGAAGCGGTCATCCGAAACGGACGCGGGGATTTCGACATTCTCGCCTTCATACCTGAACGCCTTTGGGATGCGCAACTGGCATACCTGGCCTTGCGCAGCTATATTTACGACCCGTATTACACGGACAGCAGGACAGACGCCGTCATGAAAACGGGGCTTATCCTCGGATATGTCCCCGTTGAGGTAAAGACTCAAGAGTTCTATTACGGGATGCTCGACGGGATGAAAATATTGAGCACGGTTACCGATGCCGTCGTGCCGTCCCGTTTCAAGACTGCGGCATACTACCGCAAGATGGCGGAACATGACCTCTCGCTTGTTCCCGCCCGGTTCTATTCCTATGAGATTCTCCATGCGGCTGTCTGTTCGACCGAAGGAAAAAACTTCATCACAGACCCCCAGTTTTTCAAGCCGTTGTCGGTATATCTGGACGACATGCTGGCGGACCGGCTGATGGAGAAACACCCTTACATGTTCGGGGAGTTGCCGAAGCGGTTCAAGACACCGGAAAGACTGGTCATTGCCATCGATAACAGCAAACGGGAGACGAACTGCTATATCGACGAGGAAACTGAACAATCCCTGCTCTCGGTGGAAGTGTGCAAGGCATTCATCCGAAGAAACGGCAACTGTCCCGAATTTCCTGAAAATGTATGGACGCGGGAATTTGTCGACTACTGCATGGAGCACGGGACGAGTTTCCGCTGGTTCCGCCAGATGCCCAAAAAGTTCCAGAGCTCCGCGAACACGCAGGCGGCGTATGATTACGGTCATTACCATATCTGTGACTTTGCCAAACGGTTCATCACTCCGCAAATGGCGAAGGAGTGCTACCAGGAGCGCAGTTATGCACATGCCATCCCCGGACATTTCCTCACGGAGTTCTGCCGACAGACCGGACTGCCCGAGAAGTTCTACGGCGGGGAAACCACGATGCTGTCGCTGAAAAACAGCCGTGACGACTATACTTACTGCAAAGTCGGCAATACCTGTCTGGCCTTTTACCTGAAAGAACAATACGAGCCGTCCTCGGCACATCTGATGATGACGCGGTCGGATTCAAAATACTGCACGCCGGAGAAGGTGTTCGACGTGCCTGTCGGAACCTTCCACCGCACGTGGCTGGAAAAGATCGTGGCGGAAAACGACCCCCGCTTTGTCAAACCCCGTGTGGACAAAGCGTTGAAAGCCGTACAGGCGGTCTGCTATTACGGTGTCGAGAAGTTGAAGGACCTGAACCGTACGGAAATCTTCCGCAACACCTTCATGGGTGAGACCATCGGTTACTGCGCCCGCCGCAGGGACCTGACCTACCACAGCGACAACTGCGGGACCCTTATCGAGGGCTTGAAGTTCAAGATCCGGGGAATGGCTGTCCCCGTAACCTTGGCGGAAGACATGACTCCTTATACGGCCGACATGCTGCACCGGAAGTTCGGCTTCTGCTATATCGGAATGACGGCATTCGCCACGGACTACGGCCTGGACATGGAGAAGGCATACACCTTTGCACAGATGCGCCAGATCGTAAGGGAGAAAGGGCACAAGCCGTCATTGAGAAACTACAAACGTGAACTGAAACAAATAAACATCATACAATGAAAAAATACCGGATAGCTATCGAAGAGACGCTCCGTAAGGTCGTGGAGATCGAGGCAGAAACGCCCGGTCTGGCCGTCTGCAGGGCGGAAGACGAATACAATGAAGAGAAACACGTGCTGTCAGCCGACAATTTCGCAGGAGCTGACATCGCGCTCTCGACTGATGACAGCACGGTCATGGAGACTCTGGAAGACGTGGATTTCATCGGATACGTGCAACGCCGTTTCGAGGAATGCCGGGAGTCCATATCCGTCGAAGACAAAGTCCGGCTGGCATTCGGAAGTTTCGACAACGCCCTGTATGAGTTCGGCGAATACCGTAAGGAGGCGGCCCGGAACCGCCCGCAGGTCTACCTGCTGTACCGGAGCGATGCCTGGCACAACCGTTCTTCCATGGAGCTCATAGCCCCGTTCTCCTCCCTCGAAAACATGATGGAGTACCTGCGGCGTAAGAAGAAGGAATTCCGCCTGACGGAAAGTGATCTGGAAGAGTTCAAGAACAACCGGCAGACGAAGGGGCGCGACGAAAACTACCTGTACGAGTCGGATTATTTGGATGTGCTGCCGGAACAGGAACCCGAACTGCCGCCGAAAGATGACGCTTTCTATGACAAGGTTTTCACCTGCGGGCAATCCGAGCTGTCACGCAGGGAGTTGGAATCTCTGCCGGAGCCGTTCGATACCTACCATGTTACGGACGAAGAAATGGAACAGATTGTGTACGAAACGGAAATGGAGACACGGGACCGGCTGCGGCTCGGTAAAAGAAAGCCCATAGATTTTGACAATGACCGCCATAGTGAAATCTGGTGGGAAGAAATGGAAAAAGCAGTGGTAAGGCACGGCGTACCGTACTACGAGGCCGAATAACGAAAATAGAACCTGTTCATCACATGCCATAATGATGACGGGCCGTCGCGGCTACGGCTGCGGCGGTCTTTTTTTTCAAAACGAGGTGAGTATTCCACCCCTTATACAAAACGATTACCTACTCTTAAAAAAACGGATTTATGAAACAGACAAGACAGGATTTCTTCACGGCGAACGGGGAAGGAATCAAAATCATGACATTTACGGAGTTCGCCCGGCATATCCTGCGTATGGAATGCGGGGAAAGTCTGGAACTGTATGCCGTTGTGAACCGGCAGACACGGGAATGCTCCCGGCCGCTCTCTGTCAGAAAGGAACAATGGAACGGTACGCCCTTTTACCTGCTCGGCGGGCACGGGCAGGAAGTCCGTACCATCAATTTTGCGGGTCGTCCGAAAGAGGAGTTTGAAACGACCTGCCATGATGTCTTGGACAGCTACGATGCCGTGGAAAGTATCGGGGCGGTCGTGTCAAGACTGCGTGAATTATCTCCTGAAGAACTGCATAAGCGGATTGCGGAAGAGATGAAGACCGGCTGTAAATACCTGTTGGTCTACCGCAGCGAGGAGGAGATGACGGCCGCACTCGACGGCAAGATATACGCCATCAGCGATACGGACGGCAAATTCCTTTGCGACCTGTATCAGCCGGATTATCTCCATCTGGAAAACGGGGGCGATATTGTGGACACCGCATCCATTCCGGACATGCATTTCCATTCCGATTGGGCAATCGCCAACCCCACGGTACGCGACAAGGTGCTCTCCTCCCGGATGGTGATTATATATACCCACGAAACGGTAACGCTATGATAGAGATTGGCAACAGGATAGAAACGCCGGAAGGTGTGTTCTATGAACTGGAATACGGAGGGGAAGGAAACATCTACAAGAACGAGGATGCCTTTCTCAACCGCCCCGATGAAGTGTGCTATGTACCTGAATACGCGGCAGAAGACCGTGAGGACTGGCGTGTGTCGGAGAGCAGTGACGGCTGTTTCACGCATAACTCACTGCTCGCCCTGTGCAAGGGTAATGAAGAGGTGTGCCAGGATCTGTTTTACAGCCTTGAATGGACGTACCCGACCACCTTGCTGGAAGAATGGGACTCGAACGGCTATTTCGATGAGATCGAGGGCTGGTATGACAGTAACGATTAAATGGAACGGCATATCATGGACAGGAAATACAAAATCACATACTCGGGAAAAATCACGGGCAAGACCCCGAACTACATATTGAGCCTGCGGGCGCATCTGAAAGGCATCTTCCCTGAAATGGAACGGTATGGTAAGGAAGAATTCGACCACGTGCTTCATTGCATCAGCTCGTTCATTGATGATTTTACCTTCAAGGTACGCAATTCCCGATACCGGGGAGACATCCTGAAAAGGACTATCAGTAACGACTGCCTGAAAGTGTTCAACCTGGGTGACGAGAAAGTGATACTGACCGTCTCCTTCACCCCGCTGGAAACATGAAACCAACAATATGACAGATATGGATAAAATACAGAAAGACAATGCGGAGCCGGGCAAAGCCCCGGACAAAATGAGCGCCGACAAGCTGCATCTGTTCGCCACCCAGTACGCCTTTATCGACGGACGGCTGCACGAGGCCGAGCAAGCCATGCTGAAATTCATGCTGGAGTTCCTGGCACAATATGGCCGCGTATCACTCGGCCTTACAGAAGAGGAGGAACTCGATGACAACAACTTCCCCGTCACGACAACCTTGTACGGGAAGCACGACACGCCCCGTATCAAGCTTACCGATGTCTACCTGACGGATGACGGGGAATATCTCCTTGCTGACGGAATAGATGCGGAGACCGGGGAAAAACGGGACGGATTCTATATCTACAGCGAACAATACGCCGATATCTTCCAGTTCGTCGGCCACGCTTCGGAGATGAACTGACGAATGAGGAACAACCATAAAACGAAATATCAATGGACTGTATCAAAGATTTACAAGACGCCATCCGCAACATTCTCGTGAACAACGGCCTTACGGAACTCTGTCTGGGAGAGCCTGACGAACTGGACGATCCCACCTATATCATCTGGTATGACAGGCACTGTGAGCCTCACGAAGACCCGGTATTGAAGGTTTACCTTGAAAATGAGGGCATTGCCGTTGAGGTCGAAGCCCGCAGTTTCGGGAACACGATAACCGTCTACGATTATGACATAGACCGTATTGAATGGTGGAAAGGCATTCATGCCAATATTCTGGAAGTGCTGGAGCGTGACGGCAAGCGCCGGTGTCCGGCCTGTGGCAGGACGGTCAAGGGGAAGCAGCGGTATTGCGGTGCCGGATGCCGTGATTTCATGACTCCCGGACCGACAGTGGAGCAGGTCGCGGAAAAAGCCAACCGGAATATCCGCAAACTGGCAAGCCTTGCCGCCGGAAAAGACAAGGCGTACCGGAAGCGGCTGATAGAGAAATATACCGTCGGTCCGTCATAAGCCGGCTTTGTTACACTAAAAAATGTATGATATTATGGCAACAAGAACCATTTACCTGACCGTACGGCTCGATATCGACAACCCGAAGGCTGATGAAATAACGGACGAAGAGGTTGACGAAATTATCAGCGAAGTGGACTATGAATTCAAAAATTACGGGGACTATGAAATCGACACGGAAATCTGCGGGAAAAATGACGAAGGTGGTCTTTAGACGCTATCCCGACGGACAGGTCATCGCCCTGTTCCCGGACATACCGTGGAGCGGACGGCGGGGTGAAATAACCTCCTACATGCATGTCGGCCAGCATGGTGCAGCCGACTATGCGGGCGTGATCGCCATGACACGGCCAGCCCATGAAAAGGAGTACCGCAACCCGCTTTCCGAACTGAGAGCCATCGGTTACGATGACCTACACATCATGCGGCGTGCAAGACCGAAATTCATAAACAGCTAAAAACAAATCTTATGTCTCATAAACCGAATGCCGTTCCTGTCTTGCAGGAGGGAACGGCCTATACAATTATACTTGACAACGGACGAAAGGTCCACGACGTAATCTATCATGCCTGTGTCGCCTCCGGCAAGTCGTATTTCGCCAAAGGCGATAAGACCTATCCCGCCGAAAAGGTGCGGAACCATTCAATCACCGGACATGCCGCATCGGACGGCTCTAGAAGGAATGGCACACCCAATCCCGACCGCTTCGCCATCACGGATGAAGTGTGCGAGGTCGTTGATGTAGTTACCACGCCGGAAACCAATCCGGAAATGTTCCGGTGTCGTGTCAAATGCCTGATGTATTCAGGCCTGTCACAAGCCGAGGCTGAGAAAGTCATCGCTTCAACGCCACTAAAGCTGGAACTCTTCTACGACGTAGGCCGTGGCAGTTTCGCTATTGACGCCGAGGCAGTTGGCAACACACCGCTGTATAATCCTTACACGGGAAAGGAAATCCCGGATGAAACTTAAGCCGAACTACATCGAATATGAGAGAACTATATATCAAGAATCTCTGCATCGAGATTACCCGACGTTGCAACATGCGCTGTACCCATTGCATGCGGGGAGATGCCGAATCCGTGGATATCCCTTTGAAACATATAAGCAACCTGCTGCGGCATGTCAGGCATATTCACCATTTCAACATCACGGGCGGCGAGCCGTCGCTTAACGTCCGGGCCATCCGCCATATCCTCGAACGGGTACGCGCCTACGGTATTACTGTCAATGACTTTTATATCGTAACCAACGGCTCTGCCACATCCCGTTCGGAGGAATTCATAGAAGCCTGCGCCGCACTGTACGAGTACCAGGAGGAAAAGGAGCAGGACTCCGGCCACATGCTCGAAATGAGCGACGACCGCTTCCATGATCCGGCAGAGCATGCCGCCACGCTCGCGGCACTTTCCCCGTATCCCTTTTTCGGAGTCCGGGGACAGACCGAGCGTATCTTCCTTTTCCGGGAAGGCCGCAGCACGGAGGGGTTTCCGAACCCTGTTCATGGGATTTATCTTACGGAGGAGAACTACGTTTACGGCGACCTCTGTCTCAATGCTGAAGGCATGGTTCTCTCCAACGGGGACCTGAGTTATGCCCGCCAACGGGAACATGCCCTGTGTCCCTGCGGGAAACTGATGCAATATCTCCGGATGACCTTGAAAAAGCGTCAAAAAGAAAGATTGTACGAATAAATACACAAATCAAAAAACTTATGTCAATCGTATGCAGTATCTGCGGCGGCACTGGAGTGAAATGTATCGCCGTCATCGACCCGAACACCAGACAGTTCCTCGAATTTACCCGCAACGCCTTGTCGGACGGCCGGTGCAGCCAGTGCGGCAACGTTGCCCTGACCGACCCTGACGAAGTAAAAGCCGGGCTGGACAAGCTTTGGACGGAATATACGGCGCGGCATCGTGCCGCCCCTAACTACACCTGCTGCGACATTGTCCGGCATGGTGATTACGACGGGTGTGAAAAGGCGTATATCCGCATCGGAGGCCCGTCAGACGTGGTCGAGAAGTATCCGGTCGTGGCCGTGTGCCGCGACCTCGAAGAGCTCAAATCACTTGCGCTCCCTGACCCGACGCGAGAATTTACCCTCATGGGAATTCAAGGGTTCGAGTTCCACGACGTGTTGGAAAACAAGACCTACGAGATCGGGGTGGACGACCTGAAAATTCCCGTCACGACGAAAGAGGTGCTGGACTTTTACCCGGCGGAACATCGGCTGAAAGAAACGGACATCGAACAATATGCCGCGGCTTACACGGCCCGTATCAAGGCGTACAGGGAGTATACCCGTCAGCTCGACGCCACACTCGTGCGGCGGCTTCTCGACGAAGAGCGGCTGATGAAAGTCGGCGAGAGCGACGGTTTCCGCTTGAAACTCCATTTCGACTGGTTTGTCATTTTAAAGCGGGAGAACGAAAGGATGTACGCGCCTTTCAAATACGCTGTAAATGCTTATTGTCTGGATAATATCCAAACTTTCGACCGTCGTTATGTCACGCTCGAAGATGCCTTGCTCCACTGCCTGAACGGTTTCAACGAGAACGCGAACATTCCTAACCGTTACAAGTCCATCGGGCATTACCTGTCGGGGAAATCCTGACGACGGGCAGTGTATCGACGGGTTACCGGAGGCCACGGGTGCTTTCCCCTTGACCGGAATACCGTCGGAACAAGTAACAATGTAACCAAAGAATAAAAAATATGATGAATGATTATAAAATCAAGAACATTCTCGAATCCCTGAAAGAGGAGGTCGAGAACGGGAAGGTATCCCTGCGGGAAGCTGCTGTCGAACTTCATAAAGCCGGCTGGACGAATTTCATCGACATCGACGCCACGAGGAACCTACTGAAGACCCGGAATGTAACGGGGAACGGAAATGTCCCGGGAGTTTCCGACATGATGGGAAAATACCGCGAGATGAAAGCGGCGCACCCGGATGCCCTGTACATTTTCCGAAACGGGGAATCTTGTGAATTGTATGAGGATGATGCCATCGCCGCTTCCGGCATTTTGGGCATTGCCACCGCCGAACGCGTCGACGGGCAAGGGAAAGGCGTCAAGGAACTGCGGTTTTCTTTTCGTGACCTGGACGTGTATCTCCCCAAACTGATACGCGCCGGAAACCGGGTGGCTGTCTGCGAACCGAATCAAACCGGTTCGGGCAAACGAGTTTGATAACCATTAAATAACAAATATTCAAAACCCAAAGACACATGATAAAGATAACAACGATTTTCGGCGAGGACGCCGTACGGGAATATGAAGAGAACAATGAACTGCCTTCTGAAGAATGGCTGGCGGATAACGGGGGCGTCGTGGACGAGAAAGAGTTCGAGACTGAGGCGGAGTACAATGCCTACATCGCCGGGGTAAACGATGCCGACGGATGGAGTGATTATCATATCATACGCCACCGGTCGGAAGAGGCGGACACCTCGAGAGAGGAAAATCTCTGGCTACGTCTCGGAATTAGCGTCCGGGGCAGCCGGGAGGACATCGAAAGGATTCTAAACGGGGACACCGAAACCCTTCGGAAACTGCTCGATGCCGGACGTTATGGGATTGGCGGAGAGACCTATGTCCCTGGTTCGACCGTCGAGGGGTACAACGAGGACCACGACACGGAGTTCGAGGAGGAAGACGTGGAGTTCCATTTATAATAAAACCACACCATCTGCAATAATGATAACAGTAAAAGTTCTACTCGGTAAGGATACTGTAAGCATATACAGGAAAACCGGGGATATCTCGTCGGTGGAGAGCACGGCCGAATCCGGGGGATATGTGATAACCCGACATTTCGAGACCGAAGCTGAATACAAAGCCTACGCAATGGCTGTGGAAGACCTGGACGGACATGAAGACTGGCAGATGCTGACTCCTGCCGTTACGCCGGAAGCTCCGTTCCGCAAAGGGGAATTTGTCCGGCTGACAGACGATGCAATTAAGCGGATACGTGAAAGTTTCGGGGACGGACCGGCTGACTACAGAAAGGAAATGATTTTGGAGGTGATTGCCTGGTGCCGCTATGAAGGCACATGGATCATTGAAGTCCGAGATATCCGTGAAGACGATACTCAGGAGTTCGATGCCGTTTTTCTGCGCCCCTTGACGGCACGGGATCTCGTGGCTATTTCCGCACCCCGACACCCGCTATCCACTGCGATATATCCTATTCACATCCGATAACTTAAATGATGCATGATGGAAAATATATTCATACTGCCCGGAAACGAACAGGAACTGTTTAACCGGTATTTAGATAACAACGAATACGGCCCTCTGAAAGAACGGCTGGAACTGGTCAGGAAAGCCTTGAGCAACAAGCTTTCCCCGGATGAACGCAATAAGCACGGGCTGAACGTGGGTGTGCATGAACTGTCCATGGAACGTAAGGAACTGGAAAGAAAGATATTCCAAATGGCACTCAAATCCTTTGCAGAACGGGTTTGTGACGAGCAACGCGCTCTTTGCGAACAGGGGTTCTGGCAGGCACCGTGCGGCAAAGAGGCGGAATATATCTCCTCCGCTCCGGTTCCGGACCTTGTAACGGACGTGAAGCAGTACAAGACCATTTGCCGCTGGTGGGAGAAGCTGTCCGATACCAGGAGGCTGAAGGTAGCGGCGATGTTTGCAAACGAACTGGGACCGATATACGGGCACGACACCGAAACGCTGGAACGGATTTATAGCCGCTGGTTTCTACTCTCCTTAGATGGCAAACAACGCATCTACCATTCATGGACCACAAACGAAAAACAGACTTCACCATGCCATACAAAAGCTCGGGAATAATCATCAGCGGGACACAATATGACCGCAGGCAGAAGCTCACTCCTTTTCAGAAGGCTGAAATTTTCCACCGTTACATGACAGAAGCTGTCAGCCAGCGCCAGCTTGCCCGGGAATACGGTGTCAGCCGCAGGCTGATAACCTTCATTGTGAACCCAGAAAGCGAAGAGCGGAACAAGGAACTGCTGAGAGAGAACAAGGCAAAAGGCTTGTATAAATATGACCGGAAGAAACATACCGAAAATATACGCAACCACCGTCGTTACAAACAGAGATTATTTCAAGAAGGTAAAATCATACTAAAAGATGGATAGACAATGAGAATACAGGAGAAACAAAAAGCGTTGGAACAGGAAGTTATAGCCAACCTGTGTGCGATACCGAAAATGCCGGAAAATATGTTGCCCCATACGGTATATGTCGAGGAGGAAGGGGAAGACGGGTATGGCCACGGGATACCGGTATACACCATGTACCGGTTGGAGGAGATACGCACGGACGGAAGCTGCACGCTTTACAACGCGGAAAGCCGGGAGCGTTTCACCTGCCGCCACCTGCATGAGATTAACATGGACTGGCTGGTGACAGTCTGGGAACGTTATCTGGAACTCTGTGTCGAGCAGGATATCTGGAAAGGGAATGCCGTTGCATTCCTGAAAGACCGTACCGGCAAACCGGAAGAGGAAATCATTTCATTCGTGGAAACCTCGTGGGACAAATGCCAGGCTTATACAGACAACCTCAAGGCGTTTCTTGGGGAAGATAAAGACCGGGAAATATGGATATTCTCTTTCCCGCTGGACGAATTTGAACGTGACGTTCCGGCCGGGAAAATCATCGTTGATTACGAAAATAACCCCGCAACGCGGGTTGAGAAGATGACACCGCTGGAATTTACGGCCAACATCAATGATGAATGTTTTGATGACCGGAACAATTGGGTAAGAGCCATTGAACTTCCCAAGCAGGAATAATAAACTATTTGAATCAATAAATATGATTACAAAAGAAAACATTGGCAACGAGACCTTTGAGTCTATGACCATCAATGACACGCCTGCATTGTTTACGGATATGCGGATTGACCGGAATGCCGTTCCGGAGGGACTGTACGCATACGATATCCGGGAGTCGGATGACGGGGACCGTCTGGCGACCATCGAACCGACGGTGATGGTAAATCATGGCGGAACCATCCTGACCAGGAAAGAGTTTATCACGGAAAAGGACGGCTATGTACAGATTGACGAATACGGTTTCGAGGCCTCCATGACACTGGAAGAGTGGCTTGAGGAAAACAATTAAATGTATAAAGGATATGGATATTAAGGAACTGACAGAAAGGTATCGGGATCGTTTCGATGCCCATTACCTGCAAGACGATAACGGAACCGGCAGAAAAGGTCGGAAACGGAAAAAGGAAGTTGAGACCCCGAATTTTCTCAAGGATGTTATCCGGCCGATCCTGGACACTTTGCCGGACTTGTTGCCGGAGTACGGGTTCACCAAAACTACGGATGATTACGCCATGTACGGCGAGTATTACCGTATCAAGGCGGGTATCGTCCTCGTGGGAGGTTTTTCCATCGATGAGGATTTTAACCTGTACTTCACGCCATTGTTCCATGGCAAAGCCTGCGGTAAGAGTCACAAAATCGACAGCATCGGACAACTCGTTGAAATCATCCGCGAACAATTTGAAAGAAGGGAGGTGAAGATGAAAGGATAGTTTCATGCAATAGACATGGGTCGTTCCGTAATTTATTGTATATTTGTCAGATGAAGAAAGTCTGTATATGTATTTCGGACGAAAGCCCGGCAGTTGAACGGATTACAGGCACTTTCATGTTTGGCTGACATCAAACCTAATATATCTATTTGATATGAAAAAGGAAGAGATTATTCGCCGCTGTTACGGCGGCATGAAGGAAAGGCATGGCGTGGAAACCATCATCCTTTTCCATGTCGGAGATTCATTCGAGGCGTATTTTGATGATGCCGAAACGATTACCCGGATCACGGAAGTGCCCCGGTTCAAGATGACGGCGGCAGGTATACCTGCCATCAGGATTTCCGACGCCGCCTTGGAAGAATGTAGAAACCGGTTGCTGGATGCAGGATGCAAGGTATGCGTGTCCGAGGTCCGGGGGGTATCCGGCCGCCACATTCTCAAAATCAATGAAACAAATACGGAAACGGGCCGATGAATTGATATTGATAGCGGCAGCAATAGGTCCTTGGACACTGTTGGTGGTAGCGGTATTAATCATCGGAACGCTGAAATGCTGTCTGACCACGGACTCGGACAGCATTGACGAAAGTATCAACAAATCACCGGGGATAGTCGCGCATGTCATGGTACTGGACAGTACGGATAATGGTTTTCGGGTGGTTTATGCGACGGCTGCGCCGGTAACGGATGAAAGGTTTGCCGAGATATGCGACAGGCCGGGTATTTTGGAGGGGTTCGAGAACCTGAAACGGAAAGCTCCCGAACACTTTGGCGGCAACCTGCTGGAAACCGACATCTGTGACTTCGCGTTGTACGCCTACCGGTTTCCTATCGATAAGGACGTACGGATACACAATATCTTTGTCGCCGGTAAAGAGAAAATGGACTTCTATGTCCGGAACAACCCGGACCTGCCCGGGTGCGCTACATGGATGCACCACGGTACGGAACAAGGGAACCAATATCTGAATGCTGACGATATAAATCACTGTATACCCAACGGAAGGCGGATTTACCGTTATTGGAAATGCCGTTATCTACTGCAAACTTCTGATACTGACGAGCGTTTCAGTCATTTTACAGAGGAGGAAAGGCTGTACTGAATGCAGCCTTTTCTCTATATATATTACACATAACCATCTGAAAATTAATAACTAAAACGTTTTGTTGGCGTGAAAAATTGGCATATATTTGTATGGAAAAGTGACCCATTGAAAACAGATTGTCAATTGAAAGCAATAGATTGAATATGAAAGAACAGTAATATGACATCGGAAAAATCGCAACTGAAGTTTGCGAGATCGGAAGAGACGGGCGAACTGATAGGGTTCGTTTCGCGCCATTCCAAGACACGTAAATTGATGGGAGTCCGTGAAGACTCAAGATTCGGCAAGCAGATTTGTGTCCTTTCGGAAGACCTGAAAGGAACTCTCGAGCCAAACATACTATACTCGGTAGAGTTGAAACCCATGCACAAAGCCAACGGGTATGTAGTCGTTGCCGCTACCCCCGTGTTATTTCAGGCGCATGTGGAAACAGTGATCGTCCCGAAGACATTGTATCAAGTAACTGTGACGTTCGGCAACAAAAAGATTTTCTTCGACCCGAAAGACGGCAAGAGCGTAATGAGCCGCACAATAGACGGTGTGCTGGAAATCCTCAAGGGACGCAAGGATATCAAGTACAAGGAAGGTGTCATCACCGACTATCTGAATCAGGCGCGTGCTCTGGTACGACGTATGGAATCCGACGGGTTCATCTATACGGGAGACAGACATCAGGGAGGAATTCAATGAAAGAAAAACCGGTCGTGGGTATTGCGACCGACGGTGCCCATTCTGCAAAAGAGAGGTTGACACGCTTCCGGGCTGTCGACCTCTCTTCAGGAAAAGAACTCTTTTCCAAAGCTATCGGTAACTGGACGAACAATATCGGGGAGTTTCTCGGCATTGTCGAGGCGGTCAGATATGTCATGGAACATCCGGAAAGTCCGCGAACAATCTACTCGGACAGCATTACAGCCATCACGTGGTATCGTAACAAACAGACAGCCTCTTCACGCAGATGCCCGGCATTGCAGAAAGCGGAGATATTCCTCAAAGTGATGGAGGCAAGAATCAAGGACATCGAAGTGCTGCACTGGGACAACCGCCTGTGGGGTGAGATTCCTGCCGACTTCGGAAACAAATAACAACATCAATATGGCAAAATTAAAATCACAGTCACAGAAATATGTTGAGCTGAAGGAGGAAGACTACCTGCTGCTCATCGAGAATACCATCAAGATGGAAGCCCTGAAGATTGCCGGTATCGAAAAGATGCCCATATACAAGGCTATGGAACATATCCTTGAACACGAGCACATCGACCTGCTCGTCAAACCCGTTTCAAGGAGATATTCTTGATTTTTTTAGGTGGACAATAATACACCCCACAAGCAAAATCAATGCTTATCAGTACCAAATGATAGTATATAATAACAATTAATGTAAATCAATGCAAATCAGATGATTAAGAAAGTGGCGCATGTACGGAATTATCTATACCATACATGCGCCACTTTGCTCTATACACTTTTTGATTTCCTTGATTGATAAAAGAAGGTTCTTTTCCAGTGTTTTACAATCCGACTTTTTTATATACTTTTGTCTTCAGTATCAGTTGGTTATTGAAACCCTCTATGTATGCTTATAAGTAGAGATTAGCTTTTTTAAGCGAAACTAACTACTGGTTATCAATCAATTATCAAACAAAAAAAGTTTGCCGATTTTGGCCGCCCTGCTTTTTTTGACGACGGCCCGCGCCTGCCCGGCCGGTCCGCTCGACCGTGTGAGGCAAGCCTTTGTCGATGTGTCGGTGATGTCCTATGCCCCGGACGGGGAGGCGACCGAACGTTTCGTCCGTTATTCCGATTACGGGAGGGCGAACGACGTGCTGCTGCTCCAGCTCTACACGTCGGTCCACCTTCCGGACGGCGAGGTGCGGCGCCTGCTCGGGCTTTTCGATGCGGGCGGATTCTGGTCCGACATCGACTACGACGACCGGACGAGGGGGCGGTGGCAGCCGTCGCTGCACCTGACGCGGATGTACGCCCTGGCGAAACTTTATGCCGACCCTGCGTCGGCGTGGCATGGCGACGGGCGTATCGGCGGCCTGCTGCACAAGGGGCTTGCCTACTGGTATGCGAAGAAACCGTCGTCGCTGAACTGGTGGCACGGGGAGATCGGGGTTCCCAAGAAACTCGCCGCGATTCTGCTGATGATCCGCGGCGAACTTTCCGGTCCGGAACTGGAGCAGGGGCTGCGGATCATCGAGCGTTCGCGCTTCGGCCGCACCGGGCAGAACAAGGTATGGCTGGCCGGGAACAACCTGATGCGCGGGCTGCTGACGGACGACGAGGCGCTCGTCGCCGAGGCCCGGGATCAGATCGCCGAGGAGATCGTCGTCACCGACGGCGAGGGCATTCAGGACGACTGGTCGTTTCACCAGCACGGACCCCAGATTCAGTTCGGGAACTACGGACTGGCCTATGCCGAGGGCCTCTCGTTCTGGCTCCGAGTTCTCGACGGGACGCCTTATATGTTCTCGGACGCGCAGTGCGCCGTCATCGAAAAGCTGATGCGGGAGGGTATTTGCCGGAGCATCTGGCGGGGTGTGATGGACCCGAGTTTCTGCGGCCGGCAGGTGTTTATCGACAGCGGTCCCGGAAAAGCCTCGTCGGCAGCCGTCGCCGCGGAGAACATCGCGGCGCTGAAAAGACCGGGATACCGGGTTTTCAGGCGGTTCGCCAAGAGGATACTGGAGCCGGAGAACCGCTCAGACGGATTGCGTGGGCCGCGTTATTACGACCGTTCGGACTGCGGCATCTACCGTACCGCCACATGGTATGCGTCGATCCGCATGCACTCCGACCGTACGATCGGCTTCGAGTTTACGAACCGGGAGAACACTCTGGCCAACTTCTCGGCCGACGGGGCGTTGCTGTTCATGCAGCACGGGCGGGAGTACGACAATATCTTCGCCCATTGGGACTGGCGGATGGTTCCCGGGACGACGGCTTACGACGACGGCGCGCCCCTGAAGTGCGACAACTCCGTCGAGGCCAGGAAAAACCGTTCCGGACATGTGGGCGGCCTCGCTTCGGGCGATGTGCTGTGTACGACGATGGAGATCGAGCGCGACGGGCTTCACGCCCTCAAGTCGGCATTCTTTTTCGGGGACCTCGTCGTGGCGCTGGGTGCGGACATCCGCAGTTCCGACGCCCGGATTTTCCGGATCACCACGGCCCTGGATCAGACGCACCTTGCGGGTCCGGTAACCCGGGGCGGAGCGACCGAGACCTCCGGCAGCCTGCCGTGGGTGCATCACGACGGCCGGGGATACGTATCGCTGGACGGCGCTCCGATTGCAGTCAGCACGGAGATTCAGGAGGGAAAATGGGATCTGATAGATCCTTTTTACAGGGACAGAACCCAGCGGGGGCCGGTTTTCAAGTGCTGGTTCGGGCATGATCCGGCCCGGACGGGCGGCTATGCCTACGCTTTTCTGCCGTGCCGCGACGCGAAACGGACCGAACGGTTTGCCCGGAATCCCTCCGTGCGGATACTTCGGAACGATGCCGGATGTCAGGCCGTCGAATACGGGAAAATATGCTGCGCCGTGGTTCACCGGGCCGGAGAATACCGCCTCGGCGGGCGGACGATCACGGCGCCGGAACCGGCGATCTACCTCCTCCGCGGCGGCCGGACCGAGGTCCGCAGCCTTCCGCCCCTAAACGGCGCTGCCGACTGAACGCCGGACGCCGGAAAACGAAAATCCCCGTAATCAAACGATTACGGGGATTGCCAGTGCCCAGGACAGGAATTAATTTGTGAAAACATATGCAAATAACTAAAATTTGAATATATTTATAATATGTTGAAATATAGTATATTAAAATGATATACTATGAAATGTATTTTGTCTGTTTTTAGCTGTTTTGCAAAAATGCGGACACGGTGCGGACATGAAAGTATTGCTGTATTCGAATCTAAATCATATCTTTGTAGAGCATAAAATGAGGATGTATGGCAAAAGTTACATATGTTTTGGCGCAAGGGGAGAACAGCGCGGGAGAATCGCAAGTTAATTTCCGTGTCTATGTTTCCCGCGAATTGCGTGTACGTGTGCCGTCCGGCATTTGGGTCGATCGGAAACGTTGGGGAAAGAAAAACGATATCAATATTCCGAACATACCGGGGGAGGAGCGCGATGCGCTGTTGGCAAAGCGGGCGAAATTGAAAGAATTGGTCGATGTAATTGAGACCTCGGTCGAGGCGGCAGACGATAAATCGACCGTTACGCGCGAGTGGCTCGAAAAGTTGATCCGGCGCACTTTGCGGCCAAAGACGGCGACTTCCGTTGAGGAAAAGAAAATAGGCTTTTTCCCGTTGACGGATGAATACCTCGCTACGCATAAATTGTCCGAATCGCGTGTCAAGCATTTCAATGTCTTGGTGCGGACGTTGAAGCGGTATGAGTTGTATCGTAAACTGTCGAACCGACGGTTCGTGCTGGACGTACACACCGTATCTCCGACGACACTTGATGATTTCGGGGCATTTCTGATGAAAGAACCGGATATTTTCGACGAACATCCGGAGTTGTACGACGAGGTGCCGTATGCCCGGCCGAAGGTGAGGAAGAATCTGCCTGTGAAGCGCGGCCCGTACCTCAATGCTGCGGGAGAAACGGTAATTCCCGGCCGTCCGAAAGAGCGGGGCATGAATTACGTTTCGGATATGTTGATTCGTCTACGGTCGTTTTATGTATGGTTAAATGATAACGGACATACCTACAATGATCCGTTCAAGCAGTACAAGATTGCGGAGATTGTCTACGGTACGCCTATCTATATTACGACCGACGAACGCAAACAGTTGGCCGAAGCGGATATGGGGGATGACAAGCAACTGGAAACGCAACGAGATATTTTTGTTTTCCAATGCATGATCGGCTGCCGGGTGAGCGACCTTTATAAGATGACCTATGCCAATATCATCGGCGATTGCATCGAATATGTTCCCCGCAAGACGCGAGACGACCGAGTGGTGACGGTCTCGGTGCCGCTGATCGGTGCTGCGAAAGAACTGATTCGTAAATACCTCGATGAGAACCGCGGAACATTGTTTCCATTTATTTCGGAGCAAAAATATAATGTCTATATCAAAGCGGCGTTCCGTAAAGCGGGACTGACGCGCATGGTGACGACGATCGACCAGCGGACGCGGCAGAATGTTCAGGTGCCGATCTGCGACCTTGCTTCGTCGCACATGGCGCGCCGGACATTCATCGGGAATGTTTATAAAAGCGTGAAAGACCCTGCGATCGTGGGAGCGATGTCCGGTCATAAGGACGGCAGCCGGGCGTTCGCTCGTTATCGCGATATTGACATGGATATTAAGCGTGATGCAGTAAGCGTGTTGGAGTAAGATTTGTTTTGTCGATAAATTTGTATAAATTTGCGACAGATATATGTGTGTAAATAGATGCAAGTAATAGAGGGTAAGATACTTAATAAGATAAAAAAGTGCGGGCGTGGTAAGCTGTATTCCGCATCCGATTTCGCTGTGTACGGATCGGCCGTATCGGTTGCGAAGGCATTGGAACGGCTTACTCGAAAAGGCGGTTTAGTCCGTATTGCAAGGGGCCTCTATTGCTATCCCAAAATCGACAGAAAGTTCGGACTGGGCATACAATACCCGACCATCAATGAAATCGCTGAAAAGGTAGCCCGGCAGAGCGAAGCCCGGGTTGTTCCGACGGGTATGCACGCATTGAATGTATTGGGATTGTCTGCCCAGGTACCGATGAACTATGTGTTTTATACCGACGGCAATTCCCGGACTGTCAATCTGTTCAACGGTCGTAAATTGCGATTCAAGCGTGTGGCGCTTAAAAATCTGGCCTATCAGAATAAAACGCTGATGCTTGCCGTGTTCGCTTTGAAGGAGATCGGTCGGCCGCAGGTGACGGAGGAGCACATCGCCCAACTGAAGACGATATTCGCCCGGATTCCGAAGTCGAGCATCCTGCCCGATCTGCGGTTGGTGCCGGCATGGATTCGTAAAATCATTATGTCGTTCTATGAAAAATAATTTTTGGACGTTTTCCGACGAGCAGAAAAGTATGTTCGTTGCACAGACGAGCGAGCGTGTCGGGCTTCCTCCGCAGGCTGTCGAGAAGGACTGGTGGGTGACGATGACGTTGAAAGCCCTGTTCGAATCGTCGTGCCGGGACTTCATCACCTTCAAGGGCGGTACGTCGTTGAGCAAGGGTTGGCATGTCATAGAACGCTTCTCGGAGGACATCGATATTGCAATCGACAAGTCCTTTTGGAGAATTGCCGGGGACAACAAGTCGCAGCGCGATCGGATTCGGAAACTTTCGCGGGCCTATATCGAGCAGCGGCTCGTTGCGGAAATGCAGGCATTGCTGGAAGGATATGGGGCTTCCGATTTTGAGTTGCGTGCCGTTCCGGCGCAGGACTCCGATGCTGATCCGACGCTGGTGCTGCTGCCGTATCGAAGCATTTATGCGAATATCGAGTATGTGGAATCGCAAATCCGGATCGAATTCAGCTGCCGGTCGATGAAAGAACCGCGTGAGCGGATCGAGATTCGTCCGCTGATTGCCGAGGCATATCCCGATGTATTCGGAGAATTGGTGTTCCCGATTTATGCGGTCGTACCGACCCGGACGTTTTTGGAGAAAGCGTTTTTGCTGCATGAAGAGTTTCAGAAAGAGAATCCGCGCGTCGAGCGAATGACACGTCATCTATACGATTTGGAGCGGCTGATGGATACGGATTTCGGAAAGGCAGCCTTGGCCGATCCGAGAATGTATGCCGAGATTGTCAGGCATCGCAGCATATTCAATACGATTCGCGGAGTCGATTATCGGACGCACCATCCGAGCCGGATCGATTTTATTCCGCCCGAAAAATTGGCGGAGGTATGGCGCAGGGATTATGAGCGGATGCAGGAGTATTTCATCTATGGAGATTCGCTGCCATACGATCGACTGATCGCGCGGATGGCGGAGTTGCGGGATCGGTTTCGGAAAGTTGTAATGGAGGATGATTTTTTCAGCGAATCGTAATTATGAATTCCGAGTATTATTTCCAGAAAGGTCTTCACCTGATCGTGGCGAGCGCTGTGATTTTTGCTTTGATCGTTTTGTTCAGTGCCATGGTTTCTCGGGGATTTCCGCTTTGGTTGGCGCTTGTCTTGCTTGTCCCCGCAGGACTTGGCGTGGTCGGATTTTACTTTTTCAGCCTGGGCAGTTCGGCCGATCTTTCGGAACGGTTTTTCCGTCGGTTTGGGCGTAGTCAGCCAAGAGGTGAAGAGAAAACAATGACAGAAGGAGTCGGTTCCGAACAGTGGTGTGAAAGAAGCCCGGATGCGATCGTGCCGGAATCCGCCGTTGTTTCTGCCGACCCGGTTCCGGACGATCGGATTCTCGAAAATGCACTCGCCACCGTTTACGAATATACCGACAAGGATTTGGGCGATGCCATTGACGAGACGAACCTGCGAATTTTGCGACGACGCTTGCTTTATCTGGCATGTATGACGCCTGTTCCGAACGATGTGCCGCAGGTTCAGCTTCGGCACGATCGGGTGAGCTATGGGGATTTGTGTCACTACGGTTGGAATGTCTGGAATGCTTTTAAGGGCGCGACCAATCGTTTTTATGACCAGACCGAATTGGCGGAATGGCTGAAAGCGAGTTTCGAGTCTTTGGCCAAATATAATACGAAGACGTTGCGGGCCAAACTCCGGGCGACGGACGGAGGTTATCGCATCCGATTGCTCGATAATCTGAAAGAATATATCCAAAAATAAAGAGCTGTATAAGGATGAGATATTCCCTGCACCCGGTCGGTGCAGGAAATTTTCTTGCTGTTTTCATGTAATTGCAAAATGCTGGTAAGTAGCAATATCTGAAATTGTTTGCCGGTGCAAATGCGGTGATTCGATTGCAAAAATAGGTGCAGGAAAAGCACCTGTTAATTTCGTCGCCGAACCTGCTTTCGGGTTCGGTTAAATTATCGTATTATGGACTTAAAACAATTGAGTGAGTTGGGCGGTGAAGTGAATGTGACCGTCCGTCTGGAAGATCTCCGGCAATGGCATCGGGAGTTGACGGCAGTCGCGTCGCCGCCGTCCGTAATGCCGGTTCCGCAACAAGCGGGCGAATTGTATACGCGAAAACAGACCATCGCGTTGTTGGGTGTTGATTCCTCTACGTTGTGGCGATGGGCCAAGAGCGGTTATCTTGTTCCCGTGGAGTACGGCGGGCAACGTCGTTATCGCGTGGCGGATGTGCAACGGATTCTAAACGGAGACAGCCATGCCCGCTAAAACAGTGAAAAGAGAAAGCCCCTACCTGCGCGTGGGAACGACCATCTACAAGCGGGTCCGGCAGCCGTTGAGCAGCGGCCGGAGCGTCGAGACGCTCATCCCGTGGAATGTCGAGACCTTGCGTCAGGACTACGGGAAAAGCTATCTGGCCTGCATTCCGAAATACGACGGCTTTTGCACGGTTCCCGACCACACGAACTACCGCCGGGAGATCGACGGTTTCCTGAACCGTTACGAGCCGATTCCCTTTCAGCCCGCCGATGGCATCTTTCCGCACATCCACGACTTTTTCGCTCATATCTTCGGCGAGCAGGTCGAACTGGGGTACGATTATCTGCAACTGCTCTACCTGCGCCCCTTGCAACGGCTGCCGGTATTGTTGCTGGTGTCGGATGAACGCAACACGGGAAAGACGACCTTTCTCAATCTCTTAAAGTCGATCTTCGGCGGAAACGTTACCTTCAATACCAACGAAGATTTCCGTTCGCAATTCAATGACGACTGGATGGGCAAACTGCTGATCTGCGTGGACGAGGTGCTGCTCAACCGCCGCGAAGATTCCGAGAGGATCAAGAACCTATCGACTGCACGCAGCTACAAGGCTGAGGCGAAAGGCCGCGACCGCCGGGAGGTGGAGTTTTTCGGCAAGTTCGTCCTCTGCTCCAACAACGAGCGCAATCCCGTCCTGATCGAGGCTGCGGAAACCCGCTACTGGGTGCGGCGCGTGCCGCCGCTCCCGTATGACGATCAACACCTGCTGGCCAAAATGCGAGCCGAGATACCGGGGCTGCTCTTCTATCTGCAACAACGTATGCTCTCGTCACATGAAGAGAGCCGTATGTGGTTCGCGCCCCGGCTGCTGGTCACCGATGCCTTGCGGCGGATCATACACTACAACCGCAGCAAGACCGAAACCGAAATGCTGTCGATTATTCGCGATATCATGGATGCCGAGAACCTTGCGGAGTATCGGTTCGACGTGAGCGATATGGTCAATATGCTGGAGATACGCGGCATCCGTGTTGACCATCCCACCGTGCGGCGGATTCTTGCCGAAAATTGGCAGCTGCGACCCGCACCACCGACTTACTACCAACGCTATACGATTACCTACAACGGCGAAACGCAGCGGCAGGACAGCAAGACGGCACGGGTCTATACCGTCACGCGGGAACAACTCGGCGGATTGCTGGACGATGCTGCGATGTAAGAATGTTGAAAAAAGGAAGTAGCTTTCTTATTTTCATAATCTTACATCTCTTACAAATCCTCTTACAAAGTCTTACGGGTTCTTTCGGACTTACAGCGCCGGATGCCGTGTAAGAGATATGTAAGACGCCAACCTTTTCTTTCACTGGATTTTACACTTTTTCTCAACAAATTTACGGAAAAAATGACTGTCATACCATACAGCAACCGGATTTCCATCCGTGATTTTCTCGCCTGGCGCGGGATTCAGCCCAAATACGAACGCAACGGCTACGGTATGTATCTTTCACCCTTGCGGGAAGAACGCACGCCGAGTTTCAAAGTGGACTACGTGCGAAATCTCTGGTACGACTTCGGATCGGGAGAGGGCGGCACGCTGCGCACCCTCGTGATGCGGTTGGAGCGGTGCGACAGCCGTGAAGCCGTCCGACGGCTGCAAAACGGTGAAAAAAGGGACGCCGGTTCCGTTTCTCTTTCACCGGGTGTTGGCGAACGTCCAGCTGCCGGAGGTCCCTTGCCGGTCTTGCGTCCAGCCGCCGTCCCCGCGCTCCGCATCCTCTCCGACGCTCCGCTCCGGCATCCGGCATTGGTCGGTTATCTCGCCTCGCGCGGCATCGTCCCGTCGGTCGCCGCAGCATTCTGCCGCGAAGTCCGTTACGAGATAAACGGCCGCGCCTTTTTCGCCATCGGGTTCCGCAACGATGCCGGAGGATGGGAGCTCCGATCCGCACGGTTCAAAGGCGGCTCATCGCCCAAACATATCACCACCATCGACAACCGTTCCGATACGGTAATCGCTTTCGAGGGATTTATGGATTTCCTCGCATATCTCTCGCTGAAACATCCCGAACGACTGCGCATCGACGCCGCGGTTCTGAACTCGGTCGTCAACCTGCCCAAAGCCATCCCGTTTCTCTCCCGGCATCCGGTGATTCACGCCTTCTTTGACAACGACGAAGCCGGGCGTAAAACGACCTCCGATCTGATCCGTCTTTGTCCCCGCAGCGAGGTAATCGACCAAAGCAGTTTTACAAGGACGTAAATGACTATCTGATCGCCCATATAAAAGACCGGCCGAATCTCCCGAAAACGACATCCGACCGGCAGGGTCACCTTTGTCGGAATAATCTGCAAGCCCTGAAAGCGGAACCGGAGGAAATTGAACCACCGCGTCGGAAAGGGATAAAGGTTTAAGGAAGGCAAGGTTGTGTTTTCGTAGACGAAAACTGCGCCTTCCCCGCTGGCCGGCGTAAAATCCCGCTGGTCTGAACAACCTATATAGCATGAACAATCTATCGAAACAACCTGTCATGGAAACACCGAAGAAAACATACAGCAAACAGGGCGGTCGGCCGAAAGTCGGCATCGGCCGCATCTGCAAATACGTCGTCAGCACACGACTCAGCCCCGAACGGAAACTCCGATTCTCGGCCCTTTGCCGCGAGGCCGGGCAACCGCCGGCCGAAGTCCTGCGCCAGCTGATCGACCGAGGAACGGTGAGGGCGCGGATCACCCGTGAACAGCTGGATTTCATGGCCCAACTCAAGGGCATCGCCCGAAATCTGAACCAACTGACCCGGCTGGCCAATGCCAAAGGTCTGGCGGCTGTCAGGGTACGGCATGCGGCGATCGTCACGGCCATCGAAAAACTCCTGAAGCAGATATGCGATGGTCGGTAAGGTCATATCCGCTTCGTCCTTTTCGGGGACGGTAGGCTACGTGATGAAAGAGGAATCCCGGATACTGGAAGCTGAAGGCATTACGCCTCCGGAAGTGAAGGACATGGTGCAGGACTTCAAAGACCAGACCTTATTGAATCCGCGGCTGAAAAACACCGTCGGGCATATCTCGCTGTCTTTCTCACCCAAGGACGCTCCGCGGATGACCGACGCCCTGATGACGCAGATCGCAAAGGAGTACATGCAGAAGATGGGCATCACCGATACGCAATACCTATTGGTGCGCCATCTCGACCAGCCCCATCCGCACTGCCATCTGGTCTACAACCGGGTCGGGAATAACGGGCAGACCATTTCGGACAAGAACATCAAGCTCCGCAGCGCCAAGGTATGCCGGGAGCTGACCGAGAAGTGCGGATTGTATCTCGCACCGGGAAAGGACGACGTGCGGCGGGAGCGGCTGCGCGAACCCGACAAGACCAGATACGAAATCCACGATGCGATCAAAAGGTGTCTGCCCCGATGCGCCGGATGGAAAGGGCTGGAGAAGCAACTGGAAAAACAGGGCATCGGCATCCGTTACAAGTATTGCGGTTCGACTGACCGCAAACAAGGGGTTTTGTTCTCGAAAAACGGCTTCGAGTTCTCCGGATCGAAGATCGACCGGGCTTTCAACTTTACGAAACTCGACAACCGGTTCAACAATATTCAACAACAAACCCAACACCGGGCAACGCTCTTCGGGAACCTCTCGGCGGCGGCAGGCAATTACCGTTCAGCATTTGCAGGGTTGTTCGGCGGTATGGGTAGCAGCGGCACGCGCGAAGAGCCGTCATCGGTAAACCTCGGAAAGGCAGGCGGGATTCCACTGCCGCCGGCCGATTCGCCCGGCGGAGTGTCCGCCAAGCAGTTACAGCGCAAGCCGGGAGAAAGCCCCGAAGAGTATATAGCACGAATCACGGCACTGCTCAACGCCGCGGCCGAGGCGATGGCCATCGCTGCGATGGAGCACCGCCGCAGGATGGAAGAACAGAAAAGAAGAGCCAAAATAAAACTGTAACCGAATTAGAAAATCTCAAAAATCATGAACGACGAAAATAAGATCGGACTCTCGATCGAAATGTACGAAGACCTCAAAGAAACGCTCGTCAAGGCTGTCAAAAGCACCAAAGCCAACGCGGGTCTGGAGAATGCACAGCTGGAACGGATCGAGCGGCTGATAGAGGCCACGGAGCTCTCGCAGGGGCAGGTCGCACAGATGCTCGAACAACTGCAACGGCATACGGCCTTGCCGGGAGTAAAAACCGAGCAGGAGCGGGAATTTACCGACAAATACAACGCTCTGTTGGCGCAGTTAGCGGGTAGGCTGGAGGTGATCGACAAAGAGATCAGGCAGACACATACATTGATAGAGCAGGTGAGGCAAGCTGTCGAAGCAGCGGCAAAGCCCGAAAACCTGCCAGTGCGGGAGCACCGGCATACTTATACGCTCGATATCAGTTCTTCGAAAACATTTTTGACGATGTTCGTCATGCTGGGATGTATTTTCCTGCAAGGCGCATTCATTTACCGAATCTCAGAGAATAATCGGCTGTTAGCTGCGAACGACCTGAAATACCGCTACGTGAAAATGCGTGGTGAGATCAAAGAAAAGGAGCTTATGGAGTTGGAAACGATATTCAGGGATGAGCAGCACACGGCCATACGCGATACCGTCCGAAACCAAGTTGAACGGTACAAAGAAGCCGTAAGGCGGCGGGCAGAACAACTAGAGCGGGCTGCAAGCAAAGAGCGCAAAGCGAAAAAGCTACTTGATGATGCAGCACAGTTGCGGGGAAAATAATTTATTTTCCCCGCTATAATGATTCGTTAATTTTGATTGACCACCTCCATGTTGTTTTGAAAATCAAGCAGTTGTGTTAATCTTGGATTTGTGGGCGTAAATGGTTTGGAGTCAATAATATAGGGGCGAACTTTTGCGTTTTAAAAATACGCATAAAAAAGCCCCTGTTCTTGAAAAGAACGAGGGGCAAAGGATTTTTTGAGGGGGCTGTGTGGGCCCCGGCATGATTGCCGTCCGCAGGCATCGCCCGTTATTTCAGCTTGCAGAGTTTGCGGTCTGCGTCGGTTGCCTCGCGTATGGAGATTGCAAAGCCTCCGCCGCGCGCCATCTCCACGTCGAGTTCCGTGCGTTGTCTGACCTTCCCGGTGCGGATGACATATGCCTGCGGATTGGTCTGGTAATCGGCATCGGGGGCATCGGCGTAGAGCGTCGCCACGTACTCCTTACCGGGATCGAGGTAGTCGAACGGGAGCGTCACCGTACGTCGGTTCTCGTCCGTCACGCCGCCCACGAACCACTCGCCCGTGTCTTTGGCCTTGCGCGCCACGACGATGTAGTCGCCCGGTTCGGCCAGCAGGTAGCGGCTCTCTTCCCAGTCCAGTGCGACGTCCTCGATGAAACGGAACGCATCCATGTATTTCTCATAGTGCTCGGGCAGGTCTGCCGCCATCTGCAGCGGCGAGTACATCGTCACGTACAACGCCAGCTGGTTGGCGAGCGTCGCGTTGACGTGCGAGTGGTTGCCGGGGTTGACCTCCGCGACGTCCATCACGAAGATGCCGGGCGTGTAGTCCATCGGGCCGCCCTGCAGGCGCGTGAAGGGCAGGATCGTCACATGGTGGGGCTTCGAGCCGCCGAACGCCTGGTACTCCGTGCCGCGTGCCGACTCGTTGCCGATCAGGTTGGGGTAGGTGCGGCAGAGGCCCGTCGGGCGCACCGCCTCGTGGGCGTTGACCATGATCTTGTGGTCGGCGGCCCGGCGGACGGCATAGAGGTAGTGGTTGTTCATCCACTGCCCGTAATGGTGCTCTCCGCGGGGCAGGATGTCGCCCACGTATCCGCTCTTGACCGAGTTGTACCCGTATTTGTTCATCAGGCGGTAGGCCGCTTCCAGGTGGCGTTCGTAGTTGCGCACCGAAGCAGACGTTTCATGGTGCATCATCAGCCGGATGCCTTTCCCGTGCGCATATTCGTTCAGCGCGGCGATGTCGAAATCGGGGTAGGGGGTCACGAAATCGAAGACGTAATCCTTCGTGTGCCCGAACCAGTCCTCCCAGCCGACGTTCCAGCCTTCGACGAGCAGCTGGTCGAACCCGTGTGCCGCCGCGAAGTCGATGTAGCGCTTCACGTTCTCGTTGTTGGCGCCGTGGCGGCCGCTGGGTGTGCACCGGGCGTAATCCGTCACGCCGAGCTGTACCGACGGCACGTCGCGCGTATAGGCCCAGTCGCTCTTGCCGGTGATCATTTCCCACCATACGCCCATGTATTTCACGGGCTTGATCCACGAGGTGTCGTCATAGGCACACGGCTCGTTGAGGTTCAGGATCAGCTTCGAGGCAAGGATGTCGCGGGCGTCGTCCGAGACCGTCACCGTGCGCCACGGGGTATGGCAGGGCGCCTGCATGTAGCCTTTCCACCCCTGTGCGTCGGGCGTAAGGTGCGAGGTGAAGATGAGATTCCGGTCGTCCAGGTCGAGGTGCATGCATGCATAGTCGACCAGCGCCGCTTCGTGGATGTTGATGTAGAGCCCGTCGTCGCTCTTCATCTGCAGGGCCGTCTGTACGCCCGTGGGCGAGAAGGGCGTCTGCGACGAGTTGGGCGTGATGGCGCCGGGCATCAGCTCCCGTATCTGCGAGAGCTTCGACTCCGTGTAGTCGTACTCCTGCGTGTCGTAGTCGCCCGGGATCCAGAACGCCGTGTGGTCGCCCGCCATGGCGAACTGTGTTTTCTCCTCGCCGATGACGAAATAGGTCAGCGACTCCTGTTCGGGGAATTCGTAGCGGAATCCGAGCCCGTCGTCGTAGAGCCGGAAGCGGATCGTCATGTCGCGGCCTGTCGCGGCCTGCCGCAGCGTGACGGCCATTTCGTTATAGTGGTCGCGGATCTCGGCCTGCTCGCCCCATACGGGACGCCATGTCTGGTCGGACTCGCTGCGGGCCACCTGCCCGAGGGTGAACCCGTCGTAGAGCGATACCGGGCGCCCCGGTTCGCCCTTGCGGATTTCAGCCCCGAATTCCAGCTTCGGGGCTTCGCCGCGCAGTTCGAGCCCCATGCCGCTGGGCAGGATCACGGGGCGCTCCTTGTAATCGAGCGTATAGGTGGGGCGGCCTCCGTCCGCCAGGCTGAATTCCAGGCGGAGGCGGCCGTCGGGCGAGAGGAGCGTCTCCTGTGCCGAGCAGGCTGCACCGGCCAGCAGCGCGGAGATATATAAAAATATTTTCTTCATAGTTCGATCTTGTTATTTACGTTTGAATTCTACGATCAGCGCTTGCCGCGGGCCGACCGTGGTGGTATCGTCCACTTCCGTGGCTTCGCCTGTCAGGACGTTGCGCCCGTCGCTCAGCCCCGAGGCGATCTCGGCATAGTGCGACCACGGCACCTGTTTCTTGCCCCGCGAGTTGTTGATGAAGACGAATACCGCGTCGGTGTCGTCATAACGGAAATAGGCGTAGGTGTTGTCGCGCGAGAGGAAGTGCATCGTGCGGCCGTTGTGGATCACGGGCTTCGACTTGCGCCATTGGAAGAGCCGCTGCGTGTAGTCGAAGAGCCCCGCCTGTACGGCATCGCGCTGCGCGGGGTCGAAAAGGTTCACCGCGTCGCCCTCCCAGCCGCCGGGGAAATCCACGCGCAGCCCGCCGTGTCCCTGCGAGAGGTCTTTCGAGGTGAACATCATCTCGTCACCCGAGAATATCTGCGGGATGCCGCGCATCGTGGCCAGCATCGCCATCGAGAGTTTCAGCCGGTCGGGGTTCCCGCGTACGATGTCGCCGATGCGGTCGGTGTCGTGGTTGGCGACGAAGATCATCATTTTCGACAGGTCATGGTAGACGAAATCGTGCGACAGGCAGTCGTAGACGCGCGTCATGCCCTCGCCCCAGCGGAGCGAGTCGGTGGGCAGCGCCCGGCAGATGGCCTCCTGCAGCGGGAAATCCATGATCGACGGCAGGTGCGAGTCGAAGCCGTCCTTGTTGGGATTGCCGCCCTGCCAGTATGCCAGTTGCGGGATCGACGACGTCCAGCATTCGCCCACGATGTTGAAATCGGAGTATTCCCTGCGTACGGCCGCGCACCACTCGCTCATCGGCACCTTCTCGTTGTAGGGGTAGGTGTCGACGCGGAACCCGTCCAGGCCGGCATACTCGATCCACCACACGGCCCATTGCTTGAAATATTGCAGCACGTAGGGATTGTCGAGGTTCATGTCGGGCATCGACGGCACGAACCAGCCGCTCTCCTGCAGGTCAAGGTCGTAGCGCGAAGCGTTGGGATCCATGTTCGTCGAGAAGCAGACGTTCGTCCCGGTGTATTCGGGGAACTGGTGTATCCAGTCCCTGAAAGGCAGGTCTTTCATCCACCAGTGGCCCGTGCCGCAGTGGTTGGTGACGATGTCCATAATCACCTTCAGCCCGTGCTCGTGGGCTTTGCCTACGAACTCCCTATACAGTTCGTTCGAGCCGAACCGGGGGTCTATGCGGTAGTAGTCGCCGCAGGCGTAGCCGTGGTACGAACCTTCGGGTTCGTCGTCCAGCAACAGCGGCGTGGGCCATACGGCCGTGGCGCCCAGCCCTGCGATGTAATCCAGGTGGTCGATCATCCCCTGCAGGTCGCCCCCGTGGCGGCCGAAGAAGGCGCTGCGGTCGGCGCGCTCCCGCGTGTGGGGCGTCGAGTCGTTCGACGCATCGCCGTTGGCGAAGCGGTCGGGCATCAGGAGGTAGATCATGTCGGCCGTGGTGAAACTCTTGCGTGCGGCCGAGCCTTCGGCGCGTGCCGCGATCTCATAGGGAACCTTGAACTGCCGTTCCCCCTGCGAGAATACGAGGTAGTAGGTGCCCGGTTCCGCGTCGGGTTTCACCTTCACGTCCACGAATAGGTAATTGGGACTGTCGGCTTTGTGGCGGGCCTTCACCCCGACGCCCTGTCCGCCTTCGATGCGGACGTCGTATGCCGCGATGCCGGCCCCGTTGACGAGCAACTGGAGCGGGGTCTGCATTCCCGTCCACCACGAGAGGGGTTCGACGCGGGTAACCTCGCCCGAGGCGTCTGCCACCGAGGCGGGGTCGAATACGGACTGTCCTGTCCCTGTGCAGGAGAGCAGGCCGGCTGCTGCGAGTGTCATGAAAAATCGGTTCAAAATATCGTCGTTTGTAAAGTTAGCAAAAAATCGGTTTCCAGCGATTCCCGTTTCGCCCGGGGCATCCTTGTGCTTCTCATGCGCATCCCCGTGCTTTTCGGATGGTTTACTGTCTATTCCCGTCGGGTGCTATCGGGGTTCCTGTCGCTGTTTCCGCGCATCCCCGGCGCATGTCCGCAACCCTTATCTCCTGTCTTGTGCGAAGACCTGCCACTGCCATGCGGGAAGCACGGTGCGGGTGCCGCCCGTGTATTCCTTCCCGGTGAAGAACTCGCGGCGCGAGCCCTCGAACGGCAGGTCGAATGCGACCTCCTCCGCGCTGAGGTTCGCAGCGACTGTCACCTCGTTGCCGCCGGCCGTGCGGGAAAACAGCATCAGGCCGTCGGGTGTTCGTTCTCCGAGCGGGTATGCGGCCTGCCCGCCGCGTTCTCCGGCCGCGAGCGCCGGGTTCTCGTGGCGCAGCCGGATCAGTGCGGTGTAGAAATCCGTAAACCCGTTATGTTCCCACGCGGGTACGGGGTCTTTCTCGAAGAACTCGAAGCGGTGGTCGAACCCCATCTCCTGTCCGGTATAGACGAGCGGCTGCCCGTTGGGCAGCGTGAAGGTCAGCAACGCCATCACGCGTGCCGCGTCGCCCATGCGCTCGAATTCCGTCCCGGCCCACGAGTTTTCGTCGTGGTTCGAGGTGAACATTAGGCGGAACGCCTCGCGCGGCATGGCAGCGGAGTCTCTGGCGACGTAGGCACGCAGGTCTGCGGCGCTTTTGCGTCCCTGTGCGATGTCGTTCAGCAGGTGGTGCAGTTCCCACGCATATGAGGCGTCGAACGCCCCGTCGTGCAATGCGGGGGCTTCGCCCTCGGCGAGCAGGTAGATGCCGGGGTACTCCTTCCGCAGTGCGGGCAGCGTCTGCTGCCAGAAGTCGATGGGTACCTCGCACGCCATATCGCAGCGGAATCCGTCGATGCCGCGGTTGAGCCAGAAACGCATGGCGGCCGCCATTGCGGCACGCATGTCCGTGTTGCCGTAGTCGAGCTTGGCGATGTCCGTCCAGTCGTACTGCACGATGGTGTTGCCCAGCGAGTCGCGCACATACCAGTCGGCCGGATGCTCCTCGATCCAGCGGGCATCGGGCGAGGTGTGGTTGGCCACCCAGTCCAGGATTACGCGCAGCCCGAGTCTGTGGGCGTCGGCTACGAACCGGTCGAAATCCTCCAGCGTGCCGAATTCGGGGTTGACGGCTTCGTAGTCGGAGATGGCGTAGTACGAGCCGAGGGTTCCCTTGCGCTCCTTGACGCCGATGGGGTAGACGGGCATCAGCCAGACGATGTCCACGCCCAGTTCTCTGAGCCGGGGCAGGTGGCGTGCGGCCGCCGCCAGCGTCCCTTCGGGGGTGTACTGGCGCACGTTCATTTCGTAGACGACCGAGTTGTAACTCCAGTCGGGGTGGGCGGCCGGTTGCTGCGGCCGTGTGCCGCAGGCAACCAGTACCATTGCGAGTAGTAATGCGGGCAAGCGTTTCATGGCGTGTCGTTTAGAGCGTGAATACCACCGACGACCAGGCGCCCATGAGCAGTTTCGACGAAGCGTCGCCGCGCTGAAGTTTCACTTCACCTGAGACGCCTACGGCCTTGTCCGGTTGGTCGGTAAGGGTCAGTATCTGCTCCTCCCGGCCGAAGTTGTGCACGACGAGCATCCGTTCGCCGTCCAGCTCGCGGTACCAGGCCGCGATGGATTGCTGCGAGGTGTTGCCGTCGTTGTAGACCGGGTGTTTGACCATCTTGCCCTGCGCCAGCACGGGGTAGGTGTTGCGCAGCCGGGCGAACGTGCGGTAGAGGTTGAGCAGCGAACCGTCGTCGTCGGCCTGTGCCTCGACCGAGATCGCCGGGGTCAGCATCTGCATGTCGATCTTGCCCGAGAGGCTTCCCGAAGCCAGTTCGTTGCCCGCCTTGTCCCACAGGATCGGGGTGCGGACATATTCGTCGCCGTTGGATTTGGTGCCCCAGTACCCGAGCTCTTCGCCCTGGTAAATGTAGGGTGCGCCCTGCGCCGTGAGCAGCACGGCGGCCGCCACCTTCATCTTTTCGGCGGACTGTCCCAGGTCGGAGCCCGTGCGATCCTCGTCGTGGTTCGAAAGTTTCGTGGCTTCGATATAATCGCTGCGGTACTGTGCGTAGAGGGGCTGCACGTCGAGGATGTCCTTGACGAAATAGCATCCGATGCCGTTTTGCAGCGCCCATTTGAGCTTGTACCAGAACGTGAATTCGAACAGCGCCGGCAGCCCCCGGTAATAGGGTGCCGCCTTGTCCGCTTCGTCGAGCATCTCGCCCACCATGTAGAAATCGCCCTCTCCGCCGGCGGCCTTGTAGCTCTCGTTCATGCGGTCGTAGAATTTCTTGAGGAACGTGGGGTTCTCGTCGTTGTAGGCGTTGTGGTAGATGTGCTTCACGGCATCGAGGCGGAACCCGTCCACGCCCATGCGTACCCACTTGTCGGCCGCTTCGGTGACGGCCTTGAACGCCCCGGACTGCTCGGCCTCGGCGGCCTTGCCGTAGTTGAGGTCGGCGAATGCCGCCGTCCAGAAGTGCGAATGGTACATCGTCGGCAGCGAGAACTGCACGTTGGCCGGATCGGCCGAGCGGTTCGACATCAGGGTGAAGGGCTCCCCGAACCGGATGATCGTCCGGTTGTCGGGGGCGCCGTATTTGGTGCCTGCGGCCCACGACGTGGTCGAGGTGCGGACGAGGAATCCCCAGTCGGAATCGAAGTCGAGCGTCAGTTCGTAACTGTTGCCGCCCCTGGCGTAGAAGCGTTTGCTCGTGCCGTTGCCGAAATAGAGGTATTTGTCGTCCGCGCCGCCCTGCGTATTGTCCGCATCCGCGGCATCGGTCGTTTCGGTAACGGTCACCGTCGGGCTGTCGGCATTTGTCCAGTCGAGCACGAACTTGAAGCGCCCGGCGGCACCCGCCCCCGTGTCGGTCGAGAACCATTGTCCGGCATCGTAGCCTGCGGCGCCTTCCGTGGCGATCTGGTCGATCCGCCCGGCCGCGATGTCGGCCTGCGGGTCTTCGGAGAAGATATAGCGGTCACGGTAAGGGCTCCCTTCGGACGCGGCGGCCGATTTGAACCACGGGTGGTCTTTGCCCGTATGGTTGAGCACGTAATCCAGGTAGACCCGGATGCCGCGGGCATGGGCCGCGTCGATGAATGCCCTCAGGTCGGCGTCCGACCCGAAGGCGGGGTTGACCGCCTCGTAGTCGAGCACGTCGTAACCGTGGTACGAAGCCGCCGGATGGATCGGTGAGAGCCACACGGCCGAGGCGCCGAGTGCGTCGATGTAGTCGAGCCGCCGGGTCAGCCCCGGCAGGTCGCCCACCTTGTCGCCGTTGCCGTCGGCAAAGCTGTATACCAGCAGCTGGTAGCTTATGTCGGCGCGTTTGCGGTTGTCCCACGCATCGGGCTGGGCGACGACCTGCTCGCCCTCGAAATCCTGGGAGGCATCGCCGCTCTGTGTCACGGTGACGACGACCGGATCGCAGCCCGGGGCGGTGAAGGTAAGCGTCGCGGAGCGTTTCGACGACTCGTTTGCGGTCGCCGTGACCGCGAACGACGTGGAGGTTTTGCCCGATGTGAGGGCCGGTGTGCACCATGCGGTATTGTCGCTCTGCGTCAGCGACCACGCGCCCGCATCGGTGCGCAGGTCGAGCAGCCGGCTGCCGCCTGCGGCTTCGAATTCTATCTCCGTGGGGGTCACGGAGAGCATACTGCCGCCGGTATCGCCGGTCTTGTCGTCGCTGCACGACACGGATACGGAAAGTACGAGTGCCAGCAGCAGGAAAAGAAATTTTTTCATAGCGGAATCTCGGTTAAAGTTCGTTTCGGGGCCTGCCGTCCGGTCAGGGGCGGCAGGCCAGAAACGGGACGGCAATCTCTGTGTGCCGTCCCGTGAAAGGGTGGCCGTTATTCGGCCTCTGCCGGGGTCTTGCCCTCGGACATGATGTATATCTGCGAATTCGCGAGGTCGAAATAGATGTCGTAGGTGCCGTCGAGCTGGACTTTCATGTTCTGCGAACCGCCGCTGGTGATGATGTCGACGGCCTTGTTGATGTCGACCGCACCGCCCGACGCCGTGCCGTAGTTCTTGGAGTCGTCCCAGGCGTTGTTGAAGCGGATCTTGAATTCGCTGGCGGTGGTCAGGACTACGCCTTTGCGAACGAGGTAGGCGCCCTCCTCGCTCATGGAGAAATCGCCCAGGTCACCCCATCCGGTGATGTTGCCGACCAGTCCCCATGTGTCGGCGACCAGCTCGGGCTTGGCGCCTGCGGCCATCACGTAGGCGCGTCCCGCCTCGGGCAGCAGCCAGTAGTCGTACGTGCCGGCTTCGGCGATCACGGCATTGACCTTGTCGGCGGAAACCTTGAAGGCCGAGCCGATCGTGCAGGTGTAGGGGCTGCTGCCGGCGAATGCGGCGTCGGCCCCGATCCACTGCGACTCGTCGCCGCTCTTGAAGAGGAATTCCGAGTTGGCGGCTACCTCGACCCCTGCGGCCTTGTAGGCCACGATGTTCGAGCTGGCGCTCTCCATGGCCGTCGGGCCCCAGTCGGGGGTTGCGACGGTCTGGCCGTGGATGTACCAGTCGGCCTTTTCCGGCCCCGGGTCGGGTTCTTCGCCGCCGCCCGTGCCGTAGTCGCCGGCATTGAGTTCGTAGGTGATCTCCGCAGAGTTGTTCAGGGTTGCGTATACGCGGTAGTTGCCCGCCGTGGCCTTGATGTTGTCGCCGTTCTGCGAAAGGCGTCCGTCCGCCCCGCCGAAGTTTATCGCCCAGTCGTTGTCCGCACGGAATTTGAATTCCCCGGCGGTCAGTGTGACGTCGACCCAGAAACGCTGTTTTTGGGTGTCGAAATTCATCTCCGTGTCGGTGTCCCAGCCGCCCGGAGTGGCATCGCCGATAATACCCATCGAGTTGAACGACAGCTTATTGCTTAACGTTAATGTCGAACGGTCGAATACGAAGCGGTAGAAGCGCTTGGAATAGACCATGATGTTTCCGGAACCGCCGCTGGAGATCAGCGTGATCGACGGGGCTTCCGTTTCCGGAGCCGCAGCATCACCGTCGGTGCCCCAGTTGCAGGCATCGTTCCAACCGGCTTCGCCGCTCAGTTTGAAGCCGTTGGCGGCTTTTTCGCCCAAGTCAACGATAGCTTCGTAGGTGACCTCGTCGCCGGAGAAACAGAACAGTCCCTGTGCGTTGTCGAAATTCCAGCCGCAGTAATCGCCGATTACCCAGACCTGGGGATAGGTACGCTCGGCCGTCGTCACGGTCATGCGGACGGTGGCGGGGGCGGAGTAGAATTTTTCGAAGTCGGTGCCGATCGTGGCGCTGATGTAGAAATCCACGTCCGTAGGTTCGCCCGAGGGAACCCCCAGGCCGCCGTCTTCCACGGACAGCGCAAGGATGTTGTTGAGGCTTTCATAGGTCTGTTCCGACGAGGTGCCGTTCATTCCCGTGAAGAGCACCAGTTTCGCACCGTCGTTGTACGAGGCTTCGATCGAGTAGTTGATCTGGGTGCGGACGCCGAAGTCGGCGGCGTCCCAGGTGAAGGTCTGCGTCGAGCCCATGTTGTCGGGCGTAATGACGATCTCCCCGGGCAGCGCATGCAGCACGGGCGCCACGACCTTGTCGGGGTCGTAGGCCTTTACCTCGTCGAGCTTTTGGCAGGCGGAGAGGAGCCCCGTCGCAGCCGCCAGCATCATCGCATATCGTGTAATTTTCATAGTCGTACGATTTTTAGGGTTGGTTATTTATCGGTTGCGTTTCCGTAGCCGGGATTCTGGTGCAGTTCGGGGTTGGAAGCGAGCTCCGACGAAGGGATGGCAAAGATTTTCATGTAATCATCGAACCCCTGTCCGGTGAAGGTGCCGCCCTTGTATGTCCAGAGGAACGACGGGGTGGTGAACTTGCCGTAGCGGATCAGGTCGGTGCGGCGGTGCCCCTCCCACATCAGCTCGCGGGCACGCTCCTCGAGCAGGTAGTCGGCCGTGACCGACGAGGGGGCCGATACCCCGGCGCGGTCGGTCAGCTCCTTGAGCTTCGGCAGCGCGGTGTTGGCCTGTCCCAGGTTCATGCAGGCCTCGGCGTAGATCAGGTAGATCTCGCCCAGGCGGATCATCGGGAAGTCGATGTCGCTGTATGCCTTCGATGCAGCCGTGGCAAGGAATTCGTCGTTGGTCATGTTGTGGGGGATATTGTTGAACTTGAGGCAAGTCCACCCGTTGAGGAAGACATAGAGCGCATCGTTCATCGACTCCTGGCGGCCTTTGATGTAGAACATTCCGCCGCGTTTGTCGTTGACCGTATATTCGCCCGTGGTGTAGTCCGCGTTGCGGGCGTTGAAATATTTCTGTACGTATTCGTAGGGTACGCGGATGCCGGCCCAGCCGTTGTTCACGCCGTTGATCTTCTGTTCGGCCGTCACGTCGGTGGCGGCGATGGCTGCCAGCGTCAGGTACGACGTGCCGCCGTAGGACTGCGTCTGCTCGGCGTCGTATGCCACGCCGAAGATGATCTCCTTCAGGGCGTCGGCGTTCTCGCCGTTGTCGCCGCGGAAGAGGTCGGAATACTCCGGGCAGAGCGAGTAGCCCATGCCGAAGATCGCTTCGCAGGCGGATTTGGCCTCCGTCCACATCGGGGTGCCGGCATAAACCTCGGCATTGAGGTACATGCGGGCCAGCAGGCCGTTGACCGCACCCTTGTCGGCACGCGGGTAGTTCGAGCGTGCGGCAGGCATCGCGCTTTCGTCCGAAGCCAGGTCGGTCAGCTCCGAGATGCAGTAGTCAAAGACATCCTTGCGCGAGGCCTGTTTGGGGTTCACACCGCCGCCGAAGGGCGAGGTCTCGGTCGTAAACGGCACGTCGCCGAACACGTCGAGGGCGATCCAGTAGAAATAGGCGCGCAGGAAACGGGCCTCGGCACGGAAGCTCTGGATCCTGGCGGCCAGTTCGCTGCTCACGCCGCGGTCGGAGAGTTTGTCCGAGGCGGTCTGGCGCAGGTACTCGTTCACGTAGGCGATGCCCTGCAACGTACGTACGTAGACGGCGTAGGTCGCGTCGTTGTCGGCGTCGGACCACGTGTCGGTATTCATGGCGCGAACCCAGGCGTCGTTCTCCCAGGCGCATTTGCAGGCGTCGGCCGTAACCTCCTGGATCGTCCAGAATGCGCGGATGAGCTCCGAGGCGCCGCCGTCGCTGACCTGCAGGTCGGTGGTGTCGTTCGAGACGAAATTGAAATAGAGTTTGGTGAGCCCGGCCAGGTAGCCGTTCTCGTCTTTCCCGTAGACGGTCTCCGAGGTCGAGTCGGACGGGTTGAGGGGCAGGGTGTCGAGATCCCCGATGCACGAAGTGAGCAGCATCGTTGCGCCTGCCGCCGCCAAGGCGAAATGTTTTATGTCGATTTTCATGGTTCGTTCGTTTTTAGAAGTTTACATTCAGACGCAGCGAATAGGTGCGCGGGCGCGGCCAGATCGAGCCGTCGATGCCGTTGACGCCCGGTATTTCGGGGTCTACGCCGCTGTAATCGGTGATGACGAATACGTTCTGCACGCCGAAGGCGACGCGCATCGAGCCCTTCCAGTTGCCAATCTTGTTGAACGTGTACCCGAGGTTGATGTCGTCCATGCGGAAGAACGAAGCGTTTTCGAGGAACATGTCCGAATACCACTGCTCGCCGCTGTTGGCCTTCGTAAAGCCGGTCTTCTTGACCAGCCGTGCGAAGTTGGGCAGGTTGCCGGCGTTGATGTCGATGTTGGACGTCGAGTTGGCCGAGGCGAAGTCGTTGAAGACCCAGTTGCCCGCCGAACCGTGGCCGTTGAAGCCGAAGTCCCAGTTCTTGTAGCTCAGCTTGAGGCTGATGCCGTAGAAGAAGTCGGGGTTGGGGCTCTTGTCGGTCATGTAACGGTCGCCCTGGTCGATCTGGCCGTTCTTGTTGCGATCCACCAATGCGTTCTGGATCGGCTTGCCGTCCTGGTCGTAAACCTGCTGGAAGCAGTAGTAGGTGTAGGGTGCATAACCCACCATGTGGCGCTGGAGCAGGTTGCCCGTACCCTTGGTGATGCTGCTCACCTGGATGGCGTAGTCGGGGTCGTCGGTGTTGTTGAGCTTGGTGAACTCGGTGTGCTGGAACGTGCCGTTGAAGCCGACCGTGAGGTTCCAGTCCTTGGTCTGCACGGGGATGAAATTCAGGTTGAACTCCACGCCCTTGTTCTCCATCGAGCCGATGTTGGTGAGCACCGTGTTGCCGAAGTTCGAGCCCATGGGGGTGATGACGTTGTTCAGGAGGTCGTCCGTCTGACGCAGGTACCAGTCGACGCTGCCGTTGATGCGCCCGCCGAGGAACCCGAAGTCGAGGCCGACGTTGTAGGTCGTCGTGGTCTCCCATTTGATGTTGGGGTCGTAGGCGCCCGGCGTGAGGTAGAACATGTGCCCGGCGCTGCCCATGTAATAGGTCTTATAGACGTCGGTCGACATGTCGTAACGCGCCAGGTAGGGATAATTGGAGCCGATCTCCTGCTGCCCGGTCTGCCCCACGCTGACGCGCAGCTTGAGGGCCGAGACGGCACGCGAATCCTTCAGGAAATTCTCCTCGGCGATGTTCCACGCAAAGGCGCCCGAAGGGAAGAGGCCCCAGCGGGTATCCTTCGAGAAACGCGATGAGGCGTCGTCACGCAGTGTGAAGGAGAAGAGGTATTTCGAGGCGATCGAATAGTTCAGGCGTCCGTAGAACGAGAGCAGATAATTCTCCTGGCGGTTGAACGGGTAGCGCGAATCCTCGCCCTTCTGCTCGTGCGTCTCGTTGAAATAGGATACCGAGTGGTCGGAGCTGTAGAAATGCTGCCACGAATAACCGGCCATCACGTCGAGGTGGTGGATGCCCCACTCCTTATTGAAGTTGGCGTAGAATTCGAGCAGCTGGTTGCGGCGGAAGTTCGTCGTCCACGAATACTGTCCCCAGCCGCGGGCCTCGGTGTCGGTGTATGCCTGGAACGAGCCGGGGTTCACGCCGTCGTAGGTCTTGGCGCTCGATACGTCGAGGCCGAGGTTGAGGTTGAAGCGCAGCGCCTCGAAGCCGTGAACCTTATAGTCGATCTGGGCGTTGCCGATGAAACGCTTGGCACGCGCCGTATTGTCGCGGTCGTAGAGCTGCGAGAGCGGGCCTGCGCCCAGCAGGGTGTTGGGCGTGAAGTCCTCGCCGCGGCCCGATCCGTAGTTCCAGTATCCGTTGGTGGTCGTGTAGTCGATCGAACCGTCGTCGTTGCGGAAATAGGGGTCGATCGTGGGGTTGAAGAAGGCCGCCGAACCCACCACGCCGCCCGAGGCGTAGCGCTGCGACGTGATGACGCCCTTGGCGTTGAGGTTGACCGTGAGGTGCTTGTCGAAGAAGTTGGGCGAGAGGCTCAGGTCGAGCGTCCCGCGTTCGTATTTCGATGTTTCGAGCGTACCCTGCTGGTTGGTGTAGCCCACCGATGCGCGGTAGGGCATCCTATCGTTGATGTTGCCGATCAGGCTGACGTTGTGGTCATGCGAAATGGCGGTGCGGAAGACCAAGTCCTGCCAGTTGGTGTTCTTGTCGCCGAGCATCGACTGCACCTTGTCGCCCGTGGTCGTACCTGCGGGGTATACCTGGTCGATGTAGGTGCGGAACTCGCCGGGCGACATCACGGGCAGCTCGTCGGAGTTGGTCTGGACGCTCACGCTGCCGCTGTACGATACGCGGGGCGTGTTGCCGCGCCCCTTCTTGGTGGTGACGAGGATGACGCCGTTCGAGGCGCGCGAACCGTAGATGGCCGCCGCCGAAGCGTCCTTGAGCACGGTGAAGGATTCGATGTCGTTGGGGTTGATCGTCTCCAGCGGGTTGGCCATACCCTTGCCGCCGTCGACTGCGATGGGCACCCCGTCGATCACGATCAGCGGGTCGTTCGAGGCGTTGAGCGAAGCCGCACCGCGCACGCGGATGGTGGCGCTCGATCCGGGGCCTCCGTCGCCGGGGATGATATGCACGCCCGGAACCTTACCCTTGAGCATGTCCTGTGTGGAGACCACGGCGCCGCGGTTGAACTCTTCGGCCTTGATCGCCACGACCGAACCGGTCATGTCGTTCTTCTTGACCGTACCGTAGCCGATCACCACCACGTCGTCGATACCCATGGCATCCTCTTCGAGCGTGAGGTGCGCCAGCAGCGACGAACTGGCCACCAGGCTGACGGTCTTGTAACCGACATAGCTGACCTCGATGACCGACTCGGGGCCGGCGGCGCGGATGGCATAGTCGCCGTCGATGCCCGTCGAGACACCGTTGGTCGTGCCCTTTTCGACGACGGTAGCGCCCAGGATCGGCATCCCGGACTTGTCGACAACTACGCCTTTTACCTCATAACCAGCGTTTTGCGCCAGCGTGAGGGGGGGGGGTAAATTGACATATGAGCAAGATACCCGCACACATAGTTAAAAATCGTTTCATAAGAATTTTGGTTAGTTTATAAGTTGATTTTATGGATTGTAGGTCATTGGGCCTTGTGTTCTTTGACCAGGAAGACCGACACGGCGGCCAGCAGCATGAATACCCCGGCGAGCGCCAGCATGTCGGCCGCATCGGAGGCGAAGCAGTACTTGACGATGGCACCGCCGGTCAGTCCGATGACGATCTGGGGGACGGTGATCGTGAAATTGAAGATACCCATGTATACGCCCATGCGGCGTGGCTCGACCGCGCGCGACAGGATGGCGTAGGGCATGGCGAGGATGCCCGCCCAGGCGATGCCGATCCCCACCATCGGGAGCATCAGCGCGTACTGGTCGTGCAGCAGGCACAACCCCGCGAAGCCCAGCGCCCCGGCGAGCAGGCAGGCAGCGTAGACGGGTTTGTTGCCGTAGCGCGCGGCGACGCGCCCGAGGAACAGGGCGGCGATGCAGGCGGGGATGGGGTAGGTGCCGTTGAGCACGCCGACCCATGTCTGCGTGGCGCCGGCCGAGAGCACTTCGCCCGTGGCATGGTCGGTGACTACACCCGTGATGGCGGGTTTGAGGTAAGTCCACATCAGGAAGAGCGCCGCCCACGAGAAGAACTGCGTGACGCCCAGCCGTACCATCACGCCGGGGACGTTGCGCATGAGGCCGACGAAGCTCATCGGTTTGGCGTCCTCCTCGGAGAGGTTGTTGTAGCGGGCGAACTCCCCGGGCGGATATTCCCGTGTCTTGAACGAGGTGACGAGCACCGTGAGCAGCAGGATCGCGCCCCCGGCATAGTAGGAGTAGGCGATGTGCGGCGAAACATGCCCCGGAGCGGCCTCGTCCGACACGCCGAGCCATGTCATGACGAGCGGCAGGATAGCGCCGACGACCGCACCGAGGTTTATCAGGAAGGTTTGTACCACGTAGCCCTGTGTCTTCTGCGAATCGTCGAGCATGTCGGCCACCAGCGCCCGGAAGGGCTGCATCGTGACGTTGAACGACAAATCCATGAACAGCAGGATGAAAGCCCCCATGGCGAGCGGAGCGAAGGCGAGCAGTTTGGGGCAGTTGGGCATGAGTACTAGCGCCAGCGTTGAGATCAGCGACCCGCCCAGGATGTAGGGTATGCGGCGGCCCCAGCGCGTCCAGGTGCCGTCGGAAAAAAGCCCCACGATGGGTTGAACGATCATGCCGGCCAGCGGTGCTGCTAGCCAGAAGTAGCTCAGGTGGCTGACATCTGCCCCCAGCGATTCGAAGATGCTCGACGTGTTGGAATTCTGGAGCGAATATCCGATCTGCACGCCGAGGAAGCCGAAGCTGAGGTTCCAAATCTGCCAAAATGAGAGTTTAGGCTTGGTCATTTCGGTTTTTCGGTTGGTTTTCAGGTTATACAAATTTTAATAAAAAAATCCGGACGGCGAACCGCAGGGCGACGAACGGAAGGTTCAGCCGGATGAACGGGCGGATTTTTGCGACGAACGGTAGCCCGCGGGGGACGATTTGGAATTTCCGCGGAAAAACACTACCTTTATTCGTAATAAACGAAACCCGTATATACTTTAATACAGCCTCAGTCAGCCTATATGCGATCGCTCAAAGTGTCCGGAATCATCCACCTGTTCGCCGTGCTCCATGCCGTGGTCGCCCTTTCGTGCCATCTGGCGGGGATCAACGACGAGTTGGTGCTGACGCTGCTGACGATCGTGCTGATCGTGCTGATCTGCCTAAAACGGGGCCTGAATGTGGAGTTCACCGCAGCCAGCGTGATCGTCGTCAATGTGATCGGCTACCTGCTGGGTACGGGTGGTGCGCAGCTGATCGAGCTGTTATTGCACGCCCCGCCCGTGGTGCATGCCGTTTCGACCTTCATCACCACCGAGATCCTGGGCTGGAGTATCGTGTGGTTTACCAAGTTGTTTCGCCGCGGCGACGACACGGCGAGCCGCTCCTCGGCTTGGACGCCCCGCATCGGGTTACTGCTGCTGGCCGTGGGGGTGATTTTCGTGCTGAGGCTGGCCTATGTCGAACTTTTCACCTCGCCCTCCTTTTCCACAGACCGCCTCTACCACATGGCCGACTTGCTGGTTTCGAACTCCGCGGCATTGATTATCCTGCTGTGCGTCAATATCATCTATGTCCGGCATACGCGCAGGCGTGAAACCCGACACGGCCCGATCGCCGAAATTGCGGCCTTCCTCCTGTTCGTGCTGCTCACGTCGGCCTGCGTGGCGCTTATTACGGGGCTGCACCTGCCGTTCGCCTTCGATCGCTCGTTCACCGCACGGGAGTTCCTGCAACTGTGGATCATCACGCTGCTGGTCGAGGTAATCCTCTATTCGGTCGTATTTATGGTTGATTACGCCCTGGTCGCACGTGCCGTGCTGCGTGCCGAGCGCGGTAAGGCGCACCAGGCGCAGTTCCGTTACATGAAACTCAAACAGCAGGTCAACCCCCATTTCCTGTTCAACTCGCTCAATATCCTCGACTGTCTGGTCTGCGAGCAGCGCACGGAGCAGGCCAGCGTCTACATCCATAAACTGGCGGGCATTTACCGTTACATGCTCCAGAACGAGGAGGAGACACTCGTGCGCCTGCGCGAGGAGATGGCCTTCGTGGGGATGTACGTCGACCTGTTACAGGTGCGTTTCCCCGAAGGGTTCCGCGTGGAGACCGACATTTCGGATGAGGCCATGAACCGCCATGTCCTGCCCTGCTCGGTGCAGTTGCTGATCGAAAACGCCATCAAGCATAACTCGGTGGGGGCCGACCGGCCGCTGGTGATCCGCATCGTCGCCGTGGCCGAGGCCGTGACGGTGTCGAACAACCTTCAGCTGAAGGTATCCGGCAACCCCTCGACCCGTGTGGGGCTGAACTACATCCGCCAGCAGTACCTCGACCTGTCGGGCATCCCGATCGGGATACGCCGTACCGATACCGAATATTGTGTCACCTTACCGTTGCTGTAATATGAACGTACTGATCGTAGAAGACGAAATGATGGCCCAGGCAAACCTGGCGCGAGCGCTGACCCAGCATTTTCCCGACGTACGGATCGTCGGGACGACCGGCTCGGTCAGGGAAACGGTGCTCTGGCTGCGCACGCCGGGGAACAGTGCCGATGTGATTTTCATGGACGTGGAACTCTCCGACGGGGATTGCTTCGAGATATTCCGCCAGGCGGACGTAACGGCGCGGGTCATCATGACCACCGCATATGACAATTACGCCGTGCGGGCGTTCGAGGTCAACAGCATCGACTACCTGCTCAAACCGATCGACCTCGCGGCGCTGCGGCGTGCCGTGGAACGTTGCCGTGTGCGGAGCGGGGGCATCGACCCCGACGTATTGCTGAACGCAATCCGCAGCCCGCGCGAATACAAACAGCGCTATGTCGTGCGTTTCAACGACCGGATCGTCCCGGTGCAGACCACCGACATCGCCTATTTCTACTCGGAAGAGAAAAACACCTACCTTGTCACGAACGACAACAACCGCTACATCATGGATCAGTCGCTCGACGTCCTTTCGGACGAACTGGATCCCGGGCGGTTTTTCCGCATATCGCGCAGCTGCATCATCGCCATGCCGGCGATCGTCAGCATCGTGAAATACCTGGGCAACCGGCTGAAGATCACGGCACGTCCGCGTCCGGAGTTCGAGATGGTGGTGAGCCGGTCGCGGGTCGACGACTTCCTGAAGTGGCTGGAGGGGAATGGCTGAGCCTTGGTCGCGACGGGCAGGTCTTCGGCCCCCCCCCTCCGTTTCCGGGTTTTGTCCTCCGGCCTTCCGGGTTACCGTTCCTGCGGCGGGCGGGGGCTCCGGTTCCGGCGGGAGAGGGGAGTTCCGCAGAGGAGTTCCTCTGGAATTTTCCGCCGAGGACTGAAAGTTCACTTTGAAGGATCATGCTGCGGGCGTTCCTCCGGAGGCGTCCTTCGAGGGCTTCGGTTGAGAGATCCCAGGAAGGGATTCCCGTGGAAGGTTTCCGCAGGGGCACCCGGGAGGATGGCGCGGCGGCATGATAAAAGGGGCGCTCCGGAAATTCCGGGGCGCCCCTTATTTTTGCGGCCGGGGTCGGCGCTGCCGCAGTCTGCCCGTCAGCGGCGCCCGCTGCAGGCGATCATGTCGTGCAGCGACTCGTTGAAAGTCTCCTTGTGCAGCAGTTCCTCGAGCGGGAGGTGCATTCGGTAACGCCAGTAGTATCGGGCGACGGCCGGGACGTTGATGCGTTCCTTGGCCGGGTCGGGGTAGCGCAGTTCCCCGTCGGTCGAGAACCAGTCCTGCAACGGCAGGATGGTGAGCATCGCCGGGGAATTGAGGTGCATGTCGAGGATGCGCCGGCATATCCACGGCTCGCAGAAATAGGGAACGTCGCCCCCGATGCCGAGTGCTTCGTGGTAGAAGCGCGCCGTGAGTTCGCGGTCTTCCTCCCACCATGCCCGCAGCGGGTTCATGTCGTGCGTCGAAGTGGTGCAGACCGAGAAATAGGGGTAGTGCGCCGGGTCGGCGAAGAGTTCCCCCGGCGTCTTGGGCATGCGCTGGATTTCGAGCGAGAGGATTTGCAGTTCGTGCATCGTCTCGGGGACGCTGTCGGGAATCATGCCCAGGTCTTCGCCGCAGGTCAGCATCTCGGTCGCCGAGAGGAGCACCGGGAGCTTGCGCAGGGCGGATTCCTGCCAGAAACGGTTGTGCCGGTGGTAGAAGAAGTCGGTATAGAGCCGGTCGAAAGCTGCACGGCGCTCTCCGTCGAGCCGGCGGTAGGCGTGCGTCGAGTGGGGGGCGATGCGGGGGTGGAAATAGCCCTTGCGGCGCGGGTCTTCGATGAAGAGCACGTCGTCGAGCAATGCCATGAGCCCTTCCCGCAGCCGGGTCTGGCGTTCGTCGTCGCCCGGGAAGCGGGCTGCGACCTTGCGCTGGGTGGCATAGGCGGGCAGTAACCGCCCCTCCTTCATGCAGGTGGCGCGGACTTCGCCGGCCAGGTCGCCGAACAGTTCCCCGAGCATGTGTTCGTCGGGCGCCGGGGTGGTGTAGCGTCCGTCCTGCGTGTCGAAGCCCATGCCGCGCAGTTCATCTGCGGAATAGGGCAGGGCGGGGTTGAAATAGCCCAGCAACCCGTGTACGGCATGCGTGGGAATCTCCCAGATGCGGAAGAACCCGAGGATGTGGTCGATGCGGAAGGCGTCGAAGTATTCGGCCATCTTGGCCATGCGTGCCCGCCACCAGGCGTAGCCGTCGCGTGCCATGCGTGCCCAGTTGTAAGTCGGGAATCCCCAGTTCTGCCCGACGGCCGAGAATGCGTCGGGCGGAGCCCCGGCCTGCGAGTCCATGTGGAACAGGTGCGGGTAGAGCCATGCGTCGACGCTCGTGCGGCTGATGCCGATGGGCAGGTCGCCCTTGAGGACGATGCCGTGGTCGCGGGCGTAGGCGCAGACCTCGGACAACTGCGTATGCAGGTGGTATTGGACATAGCAGTGGAATGCGATGTCGCGGCTGTGGCTGCGGCAGTAGGCGTCGACGGTTTTGCGGTCATAGCGGGCGAAGCCGCCCCAGCGGGTGAAGTCGGGCGTGCCCGTTTCGTCGCGCAGCGTGCAGAAGGCGGCATAGGGGATGAGCCAGTGTCTATTGGCGGCGATGAAGTCCTTGTAGTCGCGGCGTGCCGCAGTGCGGGTTCCGTGGCGTTCGAACGCCCGGCGGAGCAGCCGCAGTTTGTGCCGGTTGACCCGTTCGTAGTCTATTTCGGGGAGTGCGTTCAGTTCGTTGCGCAGGGTGCGGTACTCGTCGTCCTCCACGACGCCCGCGGCCGGCAGCCGGATGAACTGCGGGTGCAGGGCGAAGGTCGAATTGGCGTTGTAGGGGTAGGAGTCTTCCCATGTACCGGTCATGGTGGTATCGTTGATCGGCAGTACCTGGATGACGCACTGCCCGGTGGCGGCCGCCCAGTCGATGAGCCGTTTCAGGTCGTAGAACTCACCGACGCCGAAATCCTCTTCCGTACGGAGCGAGAAGACCGGGATCGCCGTCCCGGCGCCCTGCCATCTGCGTTCGGGGAACCGCGGGTACGCCGCGGCGTCGAGGGCGTGTTCGCCGGCGCCGGGCAGTTCGCCCCAGGTGCGGTTGGCACCCTCCTCCCACAGGATGGGGGTGAGGGTCTTGCGGTCGGCGATCAGGAATTTGTATTCGAACCGGTGTGCGGTATGTAGCGTGAGTTCCCATTCCGGGAAGCGGCTGTCGTCCATCGGGACGATTCGTTTCCAGTCGCCCAGTTCACGGCCGCTGCCGGCGACGGCGAGCGTTTCGTCCGGCCGCAGGGTGGGCAGGATGACGCGCAGGGTGATGTTGCCGGCTGCTTTCTTCGGATTACCGGTTTTCCCGCGGCCGAAGATGCCCCGGGTGAATGCCGAGGAGTAGAACGGCGTGTCGGAGGGCATCTCCTGCCAGCGGTCGCGAATGCGCAGCGTACGCACCCCCTCCCGGGACGGGATCCGCAGCGTGTGCGGCCGCCATTCGCTGCGGATGCACACGCCCTCGCGCTCGACTTCGTAACGGTATTCTGCCGGCTGCGCCGCAGGGGCGTACCGCTCTACGGCGCAGGTCCAGACGCCGCCGTCGGCGTATTGCAGGGCGATGCGCCGCTTGCCGAGGCGGAGTACGAGCTGTTCGCCCCAGCGGGTACGGTATTCGATGCTGATCAGGAGTGTCATTCGTATATTCACTTTAATGATTATAACTTTGAGGAAATAAAGACATCAGAGCATGGAATAAGTCCGAAATTTCATTGGTCTACGAGACCGGGGACAATGTTCCGGCCCCATGCTGCCGTTTCCTGTTACAATCCAAATAAATCTGGATCAAAGTTTTCGGTTAAATTTGTTTTTATTTCATTTGCAATACATTGCGATTCTTGATGAGTTTCCCGGCCAAAGGTCAAGGCACAGCGTGTCTCCGCCGGCCTTCGATCGAGTCGGTGCGGAGTCACGATGTGCTTTGACCTTTGGCTCTTGCGAAAGCCGTGATTTCAGAACCCGTAAAAATCCTTCGGTAGACAGACTTTCCACAGCGGTCAGTATTCTGCCGCATGTTCCTGTATTAGTTTACAAAGGCCAGAGGAGCATTTTACATTAAGCGGACTCCAAAGCCGCACGCAATATGTAGTATTCTCTCTGGGAAAATCCGTTTACCGGAAGGGGTTGCTTATGACACGACACTATTGACATATTCGGTCTGGTGTTTCAACACGAAGTATAGTCTATTTACCAGTTTGCGGGCGACCTTTACGATGGCCTTGCTCTTGGGCATCCGCTTGCATTGTTCTGTATAAAACAGATTCATCGCGGGATCTTGGCGTATAGCCACCCATGCAGCCTCTATCAGATTACAGCGCATGACGGCGTGTTTTCGCACGGTAATGTCTCCTGTTCCGTCTTTCTCTCCGCTGCTATGGCACATCGGGATCATCCCGATATAGGCGGCCAGTTGTTCGGCATTGCGGAAACGGGTTATGTCGCATATCTCCGACAGAAACGCCATTCCCGTAGTCTGCCCGAACCCCGGAACGCTCATAATCAACCGCTGCGGTTCGCGGAATCGGTCCGCCTTGGCCAAGGCCCGTAAAGCCCGTGTCATCTCCAACTTCTGACGGCGTAGTTCCTCCAGATGCCGGAGCTGAATGTCGAGGGCCTGACGATCGCTCGGAGTGAGTGTCTCAACCTCTTTCAGCCATGCGAAAAAGCGTTTCGATCAGTTGGAGAAAGGTTCGAGGAACTCCTGCGGAATCCCGATGCCTAAACACCGTAACTGGGACTTGATCCGGTTCTTCTGACGGGTCGTGTCTTTGGTGATCGAGTTCTTCAATCTTATCAAGGAACGCATTTCCAACGATACACTGTCCGGCGTATAAATGCCTTTCAGTTCGTTGGCTCTTAAACTCCGCGCCAGCTTGCCGCTGTCCACGGCGTCACTCTTACGCAGCTTTTCGCTGCTCTTGGTCGGTACGTCGGCCGGGTTGACCACGATGTTGTCGATCCCCAATGCCGTCAGGCGTTCGTGTATCCAGAATCCGCAAAAGCCCGCTTCGTACACCGAATGATACTCGGCTCCCGGATAAACTCCTCGTCAGAAATCCGTGCAACGCTTCCGGGGCCGGATTTTGACTGAATTTCTTCAGTACAGAGGTCGCGGACAAGACCGTTACCGACCAACTCTTCAAATGGACGTCGATTCCTACATAAATCTTTTGTCCTTTGAAATAATTTCATTTCTTCGTTCTCTCATGGCTATCGTCGTTTTAGTTAGTAAAGGTCTCGCAACTTTAATCTAACCAAAATCTCGATAGCTTTTTCATCTATCCGCTTTCATCGCAGTCAACTCTGATTGTAAACATAGGGATTACATCAGAATCTGGATAGTTCGTCGTTTGTTTGGAATCGGTTTATACAAAATTACAAAAATAATCTGGTTTTGTCTTTCTGGCAGGGAAAAATCAGAGCCCTTCTCCATGAAATTGCGGACACGATGCGGACACGGAAAAAGAAAAATCCCCTCAGAGTTTCCTCTAACGGGATTTTTTGTGCCCAGGACAGGAATCGAACCTGCACGCCTTGCGGCACACGCACCTGAAACGTGCGCGTCTACCTATTCCGCCACCTGGGCATTTCTGGAATTGCGGTGTGCAAAAGTAATACTTTTTTCTGAAACACCAACTCTTTTTTCAAAAAAAATCTACTTGCTGAAGAACTTGTGCTGAAACAGAAGCAGATAGACGACTGCCACCGAGATGTAGGCATCGGCCAGATTGAAGATCGCGCCGAAGAAATAGTTGTTGCTGTCGACCAGAAACCGCAGCAGGCGGGGTACGCCGTTCCATTGGAACAGCGGGAAATAGAACATGTCGACCACTTTGCCCATCATAAACCCGGCGTAGTGCCCCCCGAATTGAGCCACCGTGTAGGGCGTCGATTCGGAGAAGATCAATCCGTAGAATGCGCTGTCGAGGATGTTGCCCATGGCGCCGGCGAAGATCAGCGCGAGGCCGACGATCACTCCCTTGGGCGTGTCTTGGCGTTTGGTGCAGAGGTGGTGCATCAGCCAGCCGATGAATCCGACCATGACGATCCGGAAGACGCCCAGCAGCAGCTTGCCCCAGTCGAAGCCTCCGCGCGAGGCGATGTGCATGCCGAAGGCCGCGCCGTTGTTCTCGATGAACCGCAGCTGGAACCAGTCGGGGAAGACGACGATCGACTCGTCGAGGTGCATGTGGGTCTTGATCCAGATTTTGAGCGCCTGGTCTGCGATGAGCAGCAGCACGATGAGCAGCGATATTTTCTTGAAATTCATAATCGTAGTGGTATTCGGTTGCAAAAATAGTAAAAAAATCTCCTTTTTTGGAACTCCGGGGCGATTTTACCTCCCGGGTCATGCACTTTGGCGGAAAAATCATATCTTTGGAAAATCGAAAAGTTTGACGATCTATGAAAAAATTGCTACTCCTCTGCGGGCTGTTGGCGGTATTTGCCTGTACGGAAGAGCCTGCGGACTCTGCCGGCGGCAATGGCGGACGGAAGGCCCGGGTGCTGGGTTCCCCGACTTCGCGGCTGGCGTTGCGGGGGAGTCTTTCCGTAAAGCTGTCGCCCGAAACGGCACAGGCGGTTGCCGCTGCGCAGGCGCAGCGGCCCGCGACACGCAGCGGTGTCGCGACCCGTTCGGGTGTCGGCGGCATCGACGCAATCCTGCATGAAATCGACGCCGGGCGTTTCGAACGTGTCGTCGCATACAATCCCGAGTGGGAGGACGTTTACGAGGAGACGGGCATCAACCGCTGGTATACGATCGCGTTCGACGACGAAATTCAACTCTCCGAGGTCGGCGAACGGCTGGCGGCGTTGCCCGGCGTTGCGGTCGTGGAGTACGGGATTGATCCCCGCTATATCCGTCCGATGAGCGAAGGCCCTGCCGTTCCGGCTTCCGAGGGCATGTTTTCCCGTGTGGGCGAGACCCGCGCCGCGAAGGCGATGAACGATCCGATGCTGCCTTTTCAGTGGAATTACGACAACCCGGGCGGAGGCCTCTTTCCGGATGTCGCCGTCAAGCCGGAGGCGGGGGCCGACATCGACCTGCTGGATGCCTGGCAGCTCTGCACGGGCAGCGAGGAGGTTATCGTCGCGGTGATCGACGAACCCGTGCAGATCACCCATCCCGACCTGCGGGCGAACATCTGGTCGAATCCGAAGAATTCGCAGGAACACGGCTATAATTTCTGGGACGACACCCCCGAACTCGACTGGAAGTCGGTCGGCGGGGATGACCGCAATCCGGAATACGCGGACCACGGAACGCATGTCGCAGGCGTCATCGCCGCCGTGAACAACAACGGCCGGGGCGTTTGCGGCATCGCCGGCGGGCGGAGCAACAGCGGCGGCGTGCGGATCATGTCGTGCCAGATCATGGGCAACAGCACGACCGGCGGCAAGGGAAACCCGACGGTCAAGGCCTTCGAATATGCCTGGACCAACGGTGCGATCATCGCCCAGAACAGTTGGGGATACAATCTCGAAACGGCGGACGGCACGAAGATCACCCCCGAGGAGTTTGAGCGGGAGTGGAAGAGCAATTATGGCATCATGCGCGACGCCATCGACACCTTTGTCCGCGGGGCGGGGACCCGGAACCCGAACTCCCCGTTGCAGGGCGGGCTTGTGATTTTCGCCGCCGGCAACGAGGGCGACGTTTACGGCGACGTCCGGATCTATCCGGCCGCCTACGATCCGGTGATCGCCGTCGGGGCGATGGACTGGAGTTTCCGCCCGGCCTATTATACCGACTACGGACCGTGGGTCGACATCGCGGCCCCGGGAGGCGACCGCTATTCCGGAAAGACGACGCGGACCGCTTCCGACGGGAGGACGGTCTTTTATAGCAATGCGCAGATTTTGAGCACGATCCTCTGCGACGATGCGATCGCTTATCAGGACGGACGCAAGGATGGCGGGATGTACGGCTACGGTTTTATGCAGGGGACTTCGATGGCGTGCCCGCACGTTTCGGGCGTTGCGGCCCTGGGGCTTGCTTACGCGGCGCAGAACGGAAAGAAATATACGCCGGCCGAATTCAAGGCCCTGCTATTGAGTTCCGTTTACGGCATCGACGACTGCTTCGCCGGCTCGAAGGACGGGGAGCTGGGTCCTATTGCCGATATGGCCGTCTATAAGAATAAAATGGGCGGAGGCTGTATCGACGCCCTGAAACTGCTGTTTGCCGTCAAGGGGACTCCCGCCGTCTATGTGAGGACCGGAGAGCCGGTGACCGTGGACTTCGCGCGTTATTTCGGGGGCGACCGGAGCCGGGTTGCGCTGACTGCCGCGTCGTTCGTATCGCCGGGCAACCTGGGGCTGTCCTCTTCGAAGGCGGTGTTCGACGGTACGAAGATCACTTTCGACTGTCCCGAACCGGGAACTTCCATGCTTCGGATAAGCGCGGTGTCGGGCGATACGGAGTTCGTGCGCGAATTCGCCGTCGTTTCCCGTGCCGGACTGGCCGCCAACGGCGGATGGCTTTGACCGGCTTTCCTCCCCGGTATGTCCTGCGGCGGTTCCGTGCGGAGCCGCCGTTTTTCTGCCTCTATTAATATATATAGGTAGTATCGGCTTTATCGGGTAAAATTGAAGATTTTTCAAAAAAAGATGCGCAAATATTTGCAGGTTCGGAAAAAGTCGCTACCTTTGCATCCGCGTTTGAGAAATACCGGTTCTTACAAATAAGTCGAGGGTTTACAATAAAGGAGCTTGAGATGGTTTTGTGTGCTGAATTTCAATAAGATGCAAAGTTCTTGAAAAAGTTTTTGGAGATTTGAAAAAGATTACTTATCTTTGCAGTCCCTTTCGCAAATGTCTCGCAAGAGGCCGCGAAAAAAAATCTTTAAAAAAGATTTGGTGGATTCAAAAATAACACTTATCTTTGCAATCCCTTTCGCAACCAAAATGCGAAGCTTTTTTAAACTGGTTCTTTGAATTACTGGTTATATTTTGAGAGAAAAATTGTAGTATTTATCTGTCAATTTCCTTTTAAAGGATAAACGAATAGTCAGGACTCTAACAATACATTATTTTTTTTACAATGGAGAGTTTGATCCTGGCTCAGGATGAACGCTAGCGGCA
>NZ_QTXM01000006.1:0-175608 GCF_003461645.1 Alistipes sp. AF14-19 | reverse complement strand
CTCAATTCTATCACTATATCTTTCCGCATTTCACTTTTTTGTAGTAACTTTGCACACCAAATGTACTTTCTCTAAAAATATGGCAAAAATCATCCTTACCGGCGACCGTCCCACGGGCCGGCTCCACCTGGGCCACTTCGTGGGTTCGCTCCGCCGCCGCGTCGAGCTGCAGAACTCGGGCGAGTTCGACGAAATATTCATTATGATCGCCGATGCGCAGGCGCTCACCGACAATGCCGACAACCCGGAAAAGGTGCGTCAGAATATCATCGAAGTGGCGCTGGACTACCTCTCGGTGGGTCTCGACCCCGCGAAATCGACGCTCTTCATCCAGTCGCAGGTGACGGAACTGTGCGAACTGGCGTTCTACTACATGAACCTGGTCACCGTGCAGCGTTTGCAGCGCAACCCGACCGTGAAGGCCGAGATCGCCCTGCGCGGATTCGCCGAGGGCGCCGCCGAAGGCGACACGACCCAGCGTCAGGGCATTCCCGTCGGATTCTTCACCTACCCCATCAGCCAGGCGTCGGACATCACGGCCTTCAGGGCCACGACCGTGCCCGTGGGCGAGGACCAGGAGCCGATGATCGAGCAGACGCGCGAAATCGTCCACAAATTCAACGCGGTGTACGGCGAAACGCTCGTCGAGCCGGAAATCCTGCTGCCCGAGAACGCGGCCTGCATGCGCCTGCCGGGAACCGACGGCAAGGCCAAGATGTCCAAGTCGCTGAATAACTGCATCTACCTGTCGGACACGGCCGAGGAGGTCAAGAAGAAGGTGATGGGCATGTATACCGACCCCGACCACCTGCGCGTGGAGGACCCGGGCAAGGTCGAAGGCAACACAGTGTTCACCTACCTCGACGCTTTCAGCCGCCCCGAGCATTTTTCGAAATATTTGCCCGAATACGCTTCGCTCGACGAGCTGAAGGCCCACTACCGCCGGGGCGGGCTGGGCGACGTGAAGGTGAAACGCCTGCTGATCGCCATTCTCAACGAGATGCTCGACCCGATCCGCGAACGCCGCCGCCACTACGAGACGCGTATCGGCGAGGTGTACGACATTCTCCGCGAAGGCTCGGCCAAGGCCCGCGCAGCGGCCGCCGAAACCCTGGCGGATGTCCGTGCGGCCATGAAAATCAACTATTTCGACGACCGCGAGCTGATCGACGGCCAGACCGAGCATTTCAAGTTGAAAACGGAAAATTAAAAATTGAAAATCAAAGGCATTTGACTTGCACACCGGGCATCGTACAGGATGAAATCAAACCGCCCGGTCTCGGTCAATCGCAATGTTTCACTTTTAACTTTTAACTTTTTATGTCCTTCCGCGCCGACCGCATCTACCTCGAGTTCCTCCGGCTGACCCGGAGACTCTCCAACCAGCAGATTATGATGCTGCTGGCCGTGGTGGTCGGTGTGCTCGCAGGGCTGGGAGCCTACCTGTTCGAAATGCTGCTGCACGGCATCAAGAGCGGGCTGATACGCTGGTTCCCGGTGGACAGCGCACATATCCTCTTCCTGATCTACCCCGCCGTGGGCATCATCCTGGCGACGCTGTTCGTCAAATACATCGTCCGCGACAACATCTCCGAAGGCGTGACGCGCGTCCTCTACGCCATGTCGCGCCGCAATTCGCGCATCGCCCGGCACAACTGCTGGACCTCGATCGTGGGCGGTGCGACGACCATCGGATTCGGCGGTTCGGTGGGACCCGAGGCCCCGATCGTGCTCACGGGAGCGGCCATCGGCTCGAACATCGGACGGCTGGCGCGCCTCAACTACAAACACACGACGCTGCTGCTGTGCTGCGGCGCGGGCGCCGCCCTCGCGGCGATCTTCAAAGCCCCGATCACGGGCGTGGTCTTCGTGCTGGAAATCCTGATGCTCGACATCACCGCCGGGTCGGTCATCCCGCTGCTGATCGCCTCGATCACCGCGACGACGATGGCCTTCATGCTGCGCGGCTTCGACCCGATTCTGGCCGTGACGCTGGCCCCCGCGGACGCCTTCGAGCTGTGGCAGATACCGCTGTTCATCCTGCTCGGCGTGCTGTGCGGGCTGATGGCGTGGTATTTCACGTCGATGAACTCGCGGGTCGGAGGTTTCTTCAAGAGCATCGACAAACAGTACAAGAAATGGCTGTGGGGCGGTGCGATTCTGGGTATCCTGATCTTCGTCTTCCCGCCGCTGTACGGCGAGGGTTACGAGGGATTCACCTCCCTGATGCACGGCAACGCGCAGGAGCTGTTCAACAACTCGCTCTTCTACCGCTTCCGCGACATCGACTGGGTGATCATCCTCTTCGTCATCGCCACGATGTTCTTCAAGGTCATCGCCATGTCGACGACCAACGCCGCGGGAGGCGTGGGCGGTACGTTCGCGCCGTCGCTGTTCGTCGGAGCCTTCACGGGCGCCTCGCTGGCGCTGGTGTGCAACACGCTGTTCGGATGGGAGGTGTCGATCGTCTCGTTTACGCTGGTCGGCATGGCGGGCGTCATGTCGGGGGTGATGAACGCCCCGCTGACCTCGATCTTCCTGATCGCAGAACTCTCGAACGGCTACGGACTGTTCATCCCGCTGATGATCACCGCCTGCATCTCGTTCGCCGTGGACTACTACCTTGACCCCGACTCGATCTACACCAAGCAGTTGCGCCAGAAGGGCGAACTGCTGACCCACGACAAGGACCAGTCGGTGTTCGTCTTCCTGAAACTCGAAGAGCTGATGGAAACCGATTTCCTGCGCATCAAGGAGAACATGACCCTGGGCGACATCGTGCACATCATTTCGACGGCCCGCCGCAACATCTTCCCCGTGATCGACAACTTCGGCCGGCTGATCGGCGTGGTGCAGCTGGACGACCTGCGCGAGGACATGTTCAAACACGAGAAGTACGGGCACCCGATCTCGGACTACATGATTCCGCCGCCGGACAAGATCATCGAACACGAGGCGATTTTGAGCGTCATGGAGAAATTCGAGGACAAGCACGCCTGGATGCTGCCCGTCGTGGACAAGCAAGGCCGCTACCTGGGATTCATCTCCAAGTCGCGCATTCTGAACGCATACCGCGAACAACTCGTAAAAATACAGCAATGACAACGGAAAATGCCCTTCCCTGGGCCGAAGAGGCCGACTGCGCCGTCACGGTGTGCGACACCGAAGGCGTGATCCTCTACATGAACGAAAAGGCGCGTGCGACCTTCGCCCAACACGGCGACCTGATCGGCCGGAACCTGTTCGACTGCCACAACGAACGGTCGCGCGAAACGATCCGCCGCATGCTCGCATCGGGAGGCACGAACGCCTACACCATCGAAAAGCAGGGCGTGCGCAAGATGATCTACCAGACGGCGTGGAGGGAGCGCGGCGAAATCCGCGGGCTGGTGGAAATCTCGATGGAGCTGCCGGACGAAATGCCGCACTACATAAGGAAATAAATAGACGAGGGGAGGTTTTTTGAAAACCTTCCCTCGTTTTACGGAAACGGTCCGAAACCGGTGGCATTGCTACAACTTGATGTCGTAAATCTGAATCACTCCGGTCAGCTTGCCGGCGGCGTCCGTCACGAGCAGCGAGGTGACCTTGTTGCGGGTCATCATCTTCTCGGCCTCGATCAGTTTCTCGTCCGGCGAGATGGTCTTGGGATTGCGCGTGGCGATGTCGGAAGCCCTGATATTGAAGAACTCCCCGCGCAGGCGCTCCATCGCGCGGCGCACGTCGCCGTCGGTGACGATGCCCTCGATCCGCTCGCCCTCGCAGATCACGATCAGCCCCAATCCGCCCTTCGAAATGGCGTGGATCATCTCCGCAGCCGGGCAGTCAGGCGCCACGACGGGCAGATCGTGGTCGCGCATGACGTTCCCTACGGTCATCAGCAGACGCCGCCCGAGGCTTCCGCCCGGGTGCAGGCGCGCGAAATCGACGCTCGTGAAACCCCGCATCTGCATCAGCGACACGGCCAGCGCGTCGCCCATGGCGATCTGCGCCGTGGTCGACGAAGTGGGTGCGAGATGCAGGATGCAAGCCTCCTCCTTCACCCCCACGTCGAGATGCACGTCGGAGTTCTTGGCCAGCGCCGAGTCGGGGTTTCCGGTCATCGAAACCAGCTTGTTGCCGTTGGAGTGGATGAAGGGGACGATCTTGAGGATTTCGTCCGTCTCGCCCGAATAGGAGAGCGCGACCACGATGTCCTCCTTCGAAATCATGCCCAGGTCGCCGTGGAAGGCTTCGCCGGGGTGGAGAAAGAAGCTCGGGGTTCCGGTCGAAGCGAGCGTCGCGGCGATCTTGCGCCCCACGAGGCCCGACTTGCCCATGCCCGTAACGATACACTTGCCGCGGCTTCCGAGGATCATCTCCACGGCCGTGGCAAACTCGTCGCCGAGAGTGTCTTCCATGCGTTTGAGCGACAGCATTTCGGTATGGATCGCCTTGCGGGCAACCTCCAGAATCTGCGCCTTGGTCGTATCTGTCATGCTTAACGAGAGTTAGATGGGTATTTTACAGCAGGCTTTTCACAAGGGTCTCCAGATCGTCGAGCCGCAGCATGTTGGCCGCATCGCTCAACCCCTTGTCGGGATCGGGATGCACTTCGAAAAAGAAACCGTTGGCCCCGAACGCCTTGGCCGCATGCGCCATGGCGGGCACGAATTCGCGGTTGCCGCCCGTCTTGCCGCCCGCCGCGCCAGGGCGCTGCACCGAGTGGGTGCAGTCCATCACGACCGTAGGGGCGATTTTGAGCATGTCGGGGATATTGCGGAAATCGACGACGAGGTTGTTGTAGCCGAACGAGTTGCCGCGCTCGGTCAGCCAGATGTCACCGGCCCCCGCCTCGCGGGCCTTTTCGTAGGGGTAGCGCATGTCCGCGCCCGAAAGGAACTGGGCCTTTTTGACATTCACCGTTTTGCCGGTCCGGGCTGCGGCGACCACCAGATCGGTCTGGCGGCAGAGGAACGCCGGAATCTGGATCACGTCGACGACCTCGCCGACGGGTGCGGCCTGCCACGATTCGTGGATGTCGGTGAGCAGACGCAGTCCCCACTTCGCCCGCACGTCCGAAAGCATCTGCAACCCCTTTTCGAGTCCCGGGCCGCGGAACGACGATATGGAAGTGCGGTTGGCCTTGTCGAACGAGGCCTTGAAGATGATTTCCGTGCCGAGGGTGCGGTTGATGGCCGCAAGCCTTTCGCCCACGGCGTCCAGCAGTTCGGCCGATTCAATGACGCACGGACCTGCGATAAATTTTATTGCCATAAAATTCGAATTAAAAATTAAAAATTAAAGATTAAGAATTCCGGAGAATTTTCAATCCCTAATTTTTCATTCTTCATTTTTAATTTTTAATTGGAGAAAGCGTTCCGCTTTCTCCAGATCCTCGGGCGTGTCGATGCCGATGGTCTCGACCTCCGAAATCCCCACGCCGATCTTGTAACCGTTCTCCAGCCAGCGCAGCTGTTCAAGCGATTCGGCCAGCTCAAGCGGCGACTGCGGCAACGCCGTCACCGCCCGCAGCACGTCGGCGCGAAAGGCGTAAAGCCCGATATGCTTGTAGAACGTGTGGCGCGCGAGCCACTCTTCGCGCGGAACGCCCCGCAGGTAGGGAATCACCGAGCGGGAAAAATAGATGGCCCGCGACTGCGCGTCGAGGACCACCTTGGGCGAGTTGGGATTTTCGAGGGCCGCCAGTCCGTCGGCCTCCGTAAAGGGTTTCACGAGCGTGGCGATGTCGGTCGCGGGATCGTCGAAACAGCGTTTCACGGCCTCCAGCTGCGAGGGACGGATAAAAGGTTCGTCGCCCTGCACGTTGACCACCACGTCGTATTCGCGGCCCTGCTTGCAGTAGGCTTCCCAACAGCGGTCGGTGCCGCTCCGGTGGTCCGGGGAGGTCATTTCGACCCGTCCCCCGAAGGCCCGCACGGCGTCGCGGATGCGCTCGTCGTCGGTGGCCACCACGGCATCGTCCAGCACGCCGGCGACCTGCTCGTAGACCCGCTGGATGACGGGCTTGCCGCCCAGCCGCGCCAGCGGCTTCCCGGGAAAGCGCGTCGAAGCGTAGCGCGCGGGGATGATTGCCAAAAAATTCATAATTCAGAATTCAAAATTCATAATTACAGCCTCCCGTTTTTTCGTCAGGGCGGATGAAATCCGGGACTTCGTGAAACCGGCAAGGCAGAAGCATACACGGGGTATGTGGCTGCCGAAGCCGACGAAGGAAGCGCCAGAGTTCGCCGCCATCACGAAAAAACTATTCCAGAGCCAGCTGCAACACCTCCTCGTTGGTCTTCACGTAATGGAACGTGAGGCCCGCGATATATTCGGGTTTGATCTCGGCGATGTCCTTGCGGTTCTCCTCCGAGAGGATCAGCTCGGTGATGCCGGCGCGTTTGGCGGCCAGGATCTTCTCCTTCACGCCGCCCACGGGCATCACCCGTCCGCGGAGCGTGGTCTCGCCCGTCATGGCGATACGCTCCTTCACCTTGCGCCCCGTATAGCTCGACACGATCGAAGTGACCATCGTGATGCCGGCCGAAGGACCGTCCTTCGGGATCGCGCCCTCGGGAACGTGGATGTTGATGTCGTTCGTTTCGAACAGCTTGGGGTCGATGCCCAACTCCTTGTAGTGGGCCATCGTCCACTCGTGGGCGATCGTCGCCGACTCCTTCATCACATCGCCCAGGTTGCCCGTGAGGCTCACCTTGCCCTTGCCGGGCGTCAGCACCGACTCGATGTAGAGGATGTCGCCGCCGACCTCGGTCCACGCAAGGCCCGTCACGACGCCCGTCATGCCGCCCACTTCGTACTCCTCCTTGAGGAACTTGGGCATGCCGAGGATTTTCTCGACGTCCTTCATCGAAATCTCGGGCGCGAAAGCCTCGTCGAAAGCGATCTGTTTGGCGCGGGCGCGGGCGATCTTCGCCAGATTCTTGTCCAGCGAACGCACGCCGGCTTCGCGCGTATAGCAGGCGATGACGTTCTCGACGACCTCCGGGGTCATCGTCATCTCCTGCTCCTTGATGCCGTGGGCCTCGCGCTGCTTGGGCAGCAGGTGGTCCAGCGCGATGCGCACCTTCTCCTCCAGGAGGTAACCGGCGATGTTGATCATCTCCATGCGGTCGCGCAGCGCCGGGGCGATATTGGCCACGTTGTTGGCCGTGGCGATGAACAGCACCTTCGACAGGTCGTACTCCATGTCGAGGTAGTTGTCGTGGAACGTGGTGTTCTGCTCCGGATCGAGCACCTCCAGCAGGGCGCTCGACGGGTCGCCGTGGTTCGAAACGGTCACCTTGTCCACCTCGTCAAGGATGATGACGGGGTTCGACGAGCCGCACCGCTTGATGGTCTGGATGATCCGGCCCGGCATGGCGCCGATGTAGGTGCGGCGGTGTCCGCGAATCTCCGACTCGTCGTGCAGGCCGCCCAGCGAAATACGGCCGAACTTGCGGCCCAGCGCCGCGGCCACCGACTTACCCAGCGAGGTCTTACCCACGCCCGGAGGGCCGTAGAGGCAGAGGATCGGCGATTTGAGGTCGCCCTTGAGCTTGATGACGGCCAGGTGCTCCAGCAGCCGCTCCTTCACCTCGTCCAGACCGAAATGGTCGTGATCGAGCTGTTCGCGGGCGCACTTGAGGTCGAGGTTGTCCTTCGTCACGTCGTTCCACGGCAGTTCCAGCAGCAGCTGCAGGTAGGTCATCTGCACCGAATATTCGGCCACGGCGGGATTCAGCCGCTCGACCTTCTGCAACTCCTTCTCGAAGGTTTCGCCCACCTCCGCGGGCCAGTTCTTCTTCTTGGCCTCCTCGCGCATCTTCTCGATGTCGGCATCGGCGCCGTCGCCCAGTTCGTCCTGGATCGTACGCATCTGCTGCTGGAGGTAGTAGTCGCGCTGCTGCTTGTCGATCTCCTGCTTGACGCGCTCCTGAATCTGGTTCTTCAGCTCGGCCAGCTGCTGCTCGCGGATCAGGATTTCGAGCAGCTTGCGGGCGCGGGCCAGCAGGCCGGGGGCCTCCAGCAGCGACTGGCGGTCTTCGTCCGTCAGCTCCATGTTGGAGCAGATGAAGTTGATGATACCGCGCTTCGAGTCGATGTTCTTGATGGCGAAAGCCGCCTCCTTGGGCATCGACGGCGACACGTTGATGATGTTCAGCGCCACGTCGCGGATCGAGTCCACGAGAGCCTCGAACTCGATGCTCTTCACATCGGGAGTCGAATCGCGCAGGGCCGTCACCCGGGCCTTGAAATAAGGTTCGGTGGTGATGTACTCCGTGATCTCGACCTTCTCCAGGCCGTTCAGGATCACCGTGAGGTTGCCGTTGGGCATTTCGAGGATCTTGATGATCCGCGCGGCCGTGCCGACCTTGTACATGTCGTCCGGCGCGGGGTCCTCGACGTCGCTTTCGCGCTGCAACACGGCGCCCAGAATACCGCCTTCGGCATTCACGGCGCGCACGAGGTTGATGCTCTTGTCGCGGCCCACCGTGATGGGCGTGATGGCGCCGGGGAAAAGCACCGACGAACGCAGCGTGAGAATGGGTATGATTTCGGGCACTTCGACCTCCTCCACAGGCTCGTCGCCGCCGGTCACGATGGGGATCACGCGGTGATTGCCGTCGAGCAGCTCGGGGACGAGATTCACGTCGTCTACTTCGATGGTTTTGATCTTATCTTTTTTGCTCATAGGATATACAGATATATAATGGTGCAAATATAACGATTTTTTAGAAATTTTATTTTATCTTTGACAGAATGTTAATAACTTTGCATCCCTGAAAACAAAGTAAAATTCAACGCGCCATGCAAATCGCAGACAAATACGCACCGCAGCAGATCGAATCCAAATGGTACGACTACTGGATCGAACAGCATATTTTCCACTCGGAACCCGACCAGCGGGAACCCTACACGATCGTCATCCCTCCCCCCAACGTGACGGGCATGCTCCACATGGGGCACATGCTCAACAACACGTTGCAGGACGTGCTGGTGCGCCGCGCCCGCATGTCGGGAAAGAACGCCTGCTGGGTGCCGGGCATGGACCACGCGTCGATCGCCACCGAAGCCAAGGTGGTAGCGATGCTGCGCGAAAAGGGCATCGAAAAGTCGTCGCTCACGCGCGAGGAGTTCCTCCGCCACGCCTGGGAATGGAAGGAGAAATACGGCGGCGTGATTCTCAAACAGCTGCGCAAGCTGGGCGCCTCGTGCGACTGGGACCGCACGTGCTTCACGATGGACGAAGCCCGCACGGAGAGCGTTCTGCGCGTCTTCTGCGACCTCTACGAGAAAGGCAAGATCTACCGCGGCGTAAGGATGGTCAACTGGGACCCCGCGGCGCAGACGGCCCTCTCGGACGAGGAGGTGGTCTTCAAGGAGTCGCACGGCAAGCTCTACTACCTGCGCTACAAGGTCGAGGGAACCGACCGGGCGATCATCGTCGCCACGACGCGCCCCGAGACCATTCTGGGCGATACGGCGCTGTGCGTCAACCCCAATGACGAGCGTTACAAGTCCCTGCCCGCCGACGCCCGCGTCGTCGTGCCGCTGGTGGGACGGTCGATCCCGGTGATCCGCGACGAATACGTCGACATCGAGTTCGGAACGGGCGCCCTGAAGGTGACTCCGGCCCACGACGTGAACGACTACATGCTGGGCGAGAAATACGGGCTGGAGACCATCGACATCTTCAACGACGACGGCACGATCAACGACAAGGTGGGCATGTACGTGGGTCAGGACCGCTTCGACGTGCGCCGGCAGATCGAAAAGGACCTCGACGCGGCGGGCCTTTTGGAAAAGACCGAAGATTACACCAACAACGTGGGCTATTCGGAGCGCACGGGCGTGGCCATCGAGCCGAAACTCTCGATGCAGTGGTTCCTCTCGATGCAGGAGCTGGCCGAACCGGCGACGAAGGCCGTGATGGAGGATGCGATCCGTTTCGTGCCCGAGAAATACAAGAACACCTACCGCCACTGGATGGAGAACATCAAGGACTGGTGCATCTCGCGCCAGCTGTGGTGGGGCCAGCGCATTCCGGCGTACTATCTTCCCAAAGGCGGCTTCGTGGTGGCCCTGACGGCCGAAGAGGCGTTGGAAAAGGCCCGCGAGAAGGCCGGCGACGCCTCGTTGCAGCTGACGGACCTGCGGCAGGACGAGGATGTGCTCGACACGTGGTTCTCGTCGTGGCTGTGGCCCATCTCGGTATTCGACGGCATCCGCTTCCCGGACAACAGGGAGATCGGCTACTACTACCCCACCAACGATCTGGTGACCGGTCCCGACATCATCTTCTTCTGGGTGGCCCGCATGATCATGGCCGGCTACGAATACCGCGGCGAAAAGCCCTTCTCGAACGTCTACTTCACGGGCATCGTGCGCGACAAGATCGGCCGCAAGATGTCCAAGCAGCTGGGCAACTCGCCCGATCCGCTGGACCTGATTGCCCAATACGGCGCCGACGGCGTGCGTATGGCCATGCTCATTTCGTCGTCGGCCGGCAACGACGTGATGTTCGACGAGGCGCTGTGCGAGCAGGGCCGCAACTTCGGCAACAAAATCTGGAACGCCTACCGCCTCCTGAACGGCTGGGCGGTGGACGCCGCAGCGGCGCAAAGCGAGAACAACCGTCTGGCCGTGGCGTGGTTCGGGCAGGCGTTGGGCCGCTCGCTGCGCCAGATCGCCGAGGATTTCAAGTCATACCGCATCTCGGAGGCCTTCAAGGAGGCTTACCGCCTCTTCTGGGACGATTTCAGCGGCTTGTACCTCGAGATGGCGAAGCCCGCCTACGGACAGCCCATCGACGCCCCGACGATGGAGGCGACGAAGGGCTATTTCGACGCCCTGATGCGCGTGCTGCACCCCTTCATGCCGTTCGTCACGGAAGAGATCTGGCAGGACCTCGCGCCCCGCGCCGAAGGCGCTTCGATCTGCGTGGCGCAGATGCCCGAGCCTGCGGCCGAAGACGCCGCGATGCTGGCGCGCTTCGAACTGGCGAAGGAGATCATCACCTCGGTGCGCAACATCCGCAACCAGAAGAGCCTGCCGCAGAAAGAGGCGCTGACGCTCCGGGTCATCGCCGATGAGAACTATCCCGCGGAGTTCGCCCCCGTCGTGATGAAGATGGCCAACCTCACGGCCATCGAGACCGTGGCGGAGAAGGACCCGGCGGCCGCGGCGTTCATCGTCAAGACGACGCAGTACTTCGTGCCGATGGCCGGAAAGATCGACGCCGAGGCCGAGCGCAAAAAACTCGCGGACGATCTGGCCTACTACGAGGGATTCCTCGCCTCGGTGATGAAGAAGCTCTCGAACGAGCGGTTCGTCGCCTCGGCGCCCGAGAAGGTGGTGGCCAACGAGCGCGCCAAGCAGGCCGACGCCGAAGCCAAGATCACGGCGATCCGCGAACAGTTGGCGGCGCTCGAATCCGGCAAATAAGCATTAAAACAGCTATCATGGCCCTACGATACAAACTCCTCCTGTCATGCTGCGCCCTGACCATGACGGCAGCCTGTGCCTATGCCCGGGGATTCAGACTGGAGGGAAGGATTGAGGGACTGCAAGCCGGAGACACCCTCCGTTTCGAGCGTATTCTCCTGCCTTCATGGAAGTACGGCCCGGGATTCGACGTCGTGGTCCGCAAACCGGGCGCATTCCGCTATCGGGGGAAGTCGGAACACGACCAGTACTACCTGATGACCTACCGCCCGAAAGCCGGAAGAGCCGCAGCCGGGGATCGCGGAGGCAAACCCGTCATCGTCAGGCCCGGCGATAGGATCGGCATGACCGGCTCGACGGATGCGATCTATTATTGCCGTCTCGGCGGAGGAATTTACGACGAGCCCATGCTGTCGAGCCTGCTGGCGGTCGATGATTCGCTCGGCCGGGTCCGGGGACGTTATCTGGAAGCGGCCAATCCGCACGGAAGCCTGTACCTGTTGATCGACAGGATACCCAAGTTGTCGTACACCCCAGCCAAGGAGGCGCACAAGTTTTACAAGACATTGTCCGAAGGGTTGAAAACGAGCTATTTCGGCCAGATGTACGCAGACTGCATGGCAAGAATGGAACAACTCGCCGAAGGAAAACCGGCGCCGGATTTCACACTGGCAACGACCGAAGACCGTACTGTCGCCAAGGCTGATTTCAAAGGCCGATACCTGCTGCTCTACCATTGGGGATTGTGTCCCGGCTCGATCCATATCGACCGGCAGGTGAGCGATCTGTTCGAAAAGTACAAGGACAAAGGGTTGCAGGTGGTGGGTCTGACCGAATCCATCGCCGATATCCGGAGCGTATACGAAAGTCTGCCCGCAGGCAAAAAAACGCCGTCGCCGGGTGTGGACGACATGCGCCCCGTGCTGGCCGGCATGCTGGAACACGGATGGATCGAAGCGGAACTGGAAACCGGTCATCCGGAAAACCGGCAGATCATGGAAACGTATGCCATCGAAGGCTGGCCGTTCTTCGTTCTGATCGATCCGGACGGCACCATACTGGCACGCAATTACACGAATGCCTTTTACCAGGCGAAAAAGATTCTGGACAAGGAACTGGGCGGAACGGCCGCCGAATGAACCGCGAAACGGCCGGCGGCGGGACGGCAGGCGCAAGCCCCGGAAAACCGGACCGGAACATCCCGTCATAAACTCTATGTTTGATCTCTAATCTACGAATATTTTGTCTCCGATCACCATCTACACCGACGGCTCGGCCCTCGGAAACCCCGGGCCGGGCGGCTACGGCGCAGTGCTTCTCTCGGGACACCACCGCAAGGAGCTGTCGCAGGGATTCCGCCTCACGACCAACAACCGCATGGAGCTGATGGCCGTGTGCGTGGCGCTCGAAACGCTCAAGTTCGAGGGTTCGGACGTGGTCATCTACTCCGATTCGAAATACGTCGTCGACGCCGTTTCGAAAGGCTGGGTCTTCGGCTGGGTCCGCAAGGGATTCGCGGGCAAGAAAAACCCCGATCTCTGGATGCGTTTCCTGCGCGTGTACAACCGCCACAACGTCCGTTTCGTCTGGGTCAAGGGCCACGCCGAAACAGTCGAGAACAACCGCTGCGACTGTTTGGCCGTGGCGGCGGCCAACGACAAGGCGCACTGGCTCGAAGACACGGGCTACGATCCCGCAGAGCGGTAAAAAGGAAGGCCGCCGCACCGTTTTTTCGGCACAAAGTCCACCATAATCCATCGAATTATCGTACATTTTTCGCTTTTCGGGTTATTATTCCTATCTTTACGCCGCTAATTGCGTAACCAACAAACATACGCTCCGAATGTTCAAAACATACATGCGGCTGTTGGGTTTTGCCCGGCCGATCAAGAAATACGCGATCCCCTACTTCTTCTACTCGCTTTTCTACGCGTTGTTCAACTCGCTGACGTTCATGCTGATCATCCCGATCCTGAACACCATGTTCGACGCGAACTACTCCTTCGAATACGTCGAAAAGCTGCCTCCCCTGGAACTCAATCAGGACTACCTCGCAACACTTTTCAACTTCGCCTATTCGCACATCTTCGAACAATACGACCGCCAGAACGTACTGATGCTGCTGGCCATTGTAGCCATCTGCATCAGCCTGATGAGCAACCTGTTCCGCTACCTCGGCGCATGGACCATGGAGAACATGCGCACGCGGACCCTGCAACGCATGCGCAACGAAATGTTCTCGCGCGTGATGGACATGAACGTGGGCTATTTCTCGGACCAGCGCAAGGGCGACATCATTTCGAAAATCACCTCCGACGTGGGCGTGGTGCAGTTCTGCATCACCAACACCCTCCAGGTGTCGTTCCGCGAACCGTTTCTGATCATCGGCTACATCGTGATGATGGTGGCCATTTCGTGGGAGCTGGCCATCTTCTCGGTGCTGTTCCTCCCGGTGGTGGCCCTGCTGATCGGCAGCATCGTGAAGAAACTCCGCCACCCGGCCCGCACCAACCAGCAGCGCATGGGCGAGATGGTCTCGACGCTCGACGAGTCGCTCTCGGGCATCAAGGTCATCAAGAGCTATAACGCCACGGAATATATCAAGCAGAAATACTACGCCATCAGCGCCGACCTGGCGCGCCTGACCCTCTCGATGGCCCGCCGGCAGCAGCTGGCCTCGCCGATGAGCGAGTTCCTCGGCATCACGGCCGTGGGCGTGATCCTCGTCTTCGGCGGTTCGCTCGTGGCCAAAGGCGTGCTCGACCCCGGCGGATTCATCGCCTTCATCGCCATCTTCTCGCAGATCACGCGCCCCGTGCGCACCTTCATCGACCAGTTCGCCAACATCAACCAGGGAATCGCCGCCGGAGAGCGCATCTTCTCGATCATCGACACGAAACCCGAAATACAGGACAAACCCGGCGCCCGGGAACTCACGGGGCTGAAAGAGAAAATCGAATTCCGCGACGTGCACTTCACCTACGACGGGGAGCGCGAAGTGATCGACGGCATTTCGTTCGAGATACGCCGCGGGCAGACCGTGGCTCTGGTCGGTCCCTCGGGAGGCGGCAAGTCGACATTGAGCGAGTTGCTGCCCCGCTTCTACGACCCCTCGGCGGGCGAAATACTCATCGACGGCATCTCGCTGCGCGACTACACGCAGGAGAGCGTGCGCGCCCATATGAGCGTCGTGGCGCAGGACACCGTGCTTTTCAACGACACCATCGAAAACAACATCGGCATGGGCAAGCGCGGCGCCACGCACGAAGAGGTGGTCGAGGCGGCGAAGGTCGCCAACGCCGACTGCTTCATCCGCGAATGCACCGACGGTTACGGGACCAACATCGGCGACCGGGGCGTGAAACTCTCCGGCGGCCAGCGCCAGCGGCTCTCGATCGCCCGCGCGGTGCTCAAGAACCCCGACATCCTGATCCTCGACGAGGCCACCTCGGCACTCGACACCGAGAGCGAAAAACTCGTGCAGGACGCCCTCAACAACCTGCTCAAAGGCCGTACGTCGGTGGTCATCGCCCACCGCCTGTCGACCATCCACAACGCCGACCTGATCGTTGTCGTCGACCACGGCCGCATCGCCGAACAGGGCACGCACAACGAGCTGATGGAACGCAACGGCATCTACGCCAAGCTGATCGAAATGCAATCCTTCGACTAAAATGACCGAGCGGGAAAAGATGCTCGCCGGCGGGTGGTTCGACCCCCGGGATGCGGAACTCACCGCCATCCGGGACAACGCCACGCGCCTGATGCACCGCCTCAACGTCGAACTCTGCGGCCACGACGACGCCTACCGCGCCGCACTGCGCGAGCTGTGCCCCGGCTGCGAAGGATTCATCCGCGAACCGTTCCGCTGCGATTACGGACTCAACATCTCAATCGGCGAAGGGTCGTTCGTCAATTTCGACTGCGTGTTCCTCGACCTGGCGCCGATCCGCATCGGCCGCCACACGCTCATAGGGCCCAAAGTGCAGCTGCTCACCGCCCTGCATCCGTTCGACGCGGCACAGCGCCGCACTGGACTCGAAGCGGGCCGTCCGATCACCGTCGGCGACGACTGCTGGTTGGGCGGAGGGGTGATCGTCTGCCCGGGCGTCGCCATCGGCGACCGTTCGGTCATCGGCGCCGGAGCCGTCGTGACGCGCGACATCCCGGCCGACTCGGTGGCCGTGGGAAACCCGGCGCGCGTGATCCGCACGCTGACGCGGCAGGACGAAACCGAATAGCGCCGCCGCGCAAAAAATCATCCGGACAAAATTCGTTTTCTCCCGAAATTTTCTATTTTTGCAGAAACATCGAAAAAAGGGTATTTCTGCCATGCACTCCGAACAAGCCGCCCCCGACCTGCTGCAAAAATCACTCGACGCCTCCGGCGTCGGATGGTGGCAGCTCGACTTCGGACAGCGCGAAATGACCTGTTCGCGGCTGGCGGCGGACCTTTTCGGCGCAGATCGCACCCGCATTTCGTTCGAGGAGGTCTACCTGCTGCCCGGCGAGGAGCACCGGGCGCGCATTTACACCCGCTGCGCCGCCCTCAAGGTCTCCGACTCGCTCGACGAAACGTTCGTCACGGCCAACGGCGACAGATGCCTGCAAGTCAGAGCCGTGGCTGCCGCCAACGATCCGCTGACGGGCGTCCGCTCGGTTTTCGGAACCGTCCGCCGCGTTACGGAAGGCACTCCCGAAAATGCCGAACTAGCCTCCATCAATCAGAGTTACAAGGCGACGCAACGCAATTACAGCCACCTCGCACAACTGATCGAACACCTGCCGATCGGCTACCTGCGCGTCAACATCCTGCGCGACAAATCGGGCGAAGCGGTCGACTACCTGCTTTCGTACATCAACCAGCAGGCCGGCAGGATACTGGGCATCCACACGCAGGGCCATGCCGGAAAGACGGCCCGCGAGGTGGGAATAGATCCCCTGAAACACATCCCCACATTCGAGCACATCCCCTCCTGCTCCTTCTGGGAGCAGACCGGGAAAAGCCCGGACGGCAAACGCACCTGCCGCTGCCTGATCTACAACACGCCGGGCGACGACGACGAACTGGTCATCCTGCTCGAAGACATCACCGACGCCACGCGCAGCCGCGAACAGCTGGACGATTTCGAGCATCTCTTCAACCTGGTTTCGGACTTCGCGCACGTGGGCTGCGTCAGCTACAACCCCCTTACGGGAGAGGGTTACACCAAGGGTCCCTGGGCCAAAAATTACGGCGAAGCGGAAAACACGCCCGCCTCACAGATTCTCGGCCACTGGCGGCAGGTCCATCCCGACGACCGGCAACACCTTGAGGAGGAGTTCGAACGCCTCAAAACCGGAGAAATCCGGACTTTCGTCAACGAAGTGCGCATCGTGAGCGATCAGGAGCCGATGCGCTGGATCAAAATCCACCTGCTCTGCCGCGACTACCGTCCGGAGGAGGGCGTGATCGACCTGGCGTGCGTCAACTACGACATCAGCGAACTCAAACGCACCGAGGAGGAGGAGCTGCGCGAAGCGAAGAAGCGCGCCGAGGAGTCCAACAAACTCAAGTCGGCGTTCCTGGCCAACATGAGCCACGAAATCCGCACCCCGCTGAACGCCATCGTCGGATTCTCGGAGCTGCTGGCAGACGAAAGCAGGCACGAAACCCGCCGGGAGTACACCGACATCATCCTGCGCAACAACACCCTGCTGCTGCAAATCATCTCCGACGTGCTGGATCTGGCGCGCATCGAGTCGGGACGCACGGACATCGAGCGCACGCAGTTCGACGCCCGGGACTTATGCCGGGAGGTCGCCGACTCGCTCCGCCTCCAGCGCCGGCCGGGCGTGGAACTGCGCGTCGAGGAAGGGCTGCCGGAATTCCCCGTCACGGAGTACAGGAAGGGGCTTGCCCAGGTGCTGAACAACTTTACGCGCAATGCACTGAAATTTACCGAAAAAGGATCGGTAACGATCGGATTCCGCCGGATTCCCGGCCACATCCGTTTCTACGTCCGCGACACGGGCATCGGCATCGCGCCCGAAGACCGGGAACGCATCTTCGAACGTTTCGTCAAACTCGACACCTTCACCCAGGGGACCGGGCTCGGGCTGTCGATCTGCAAGTCGATCGCCGAACAGCTGGGCGGCTCGGTCGGCGTCGACTCCGTGGCGGGCGAAGGCTCCTGTTTCCGGATCGACATTCCCGCGGGGGAGTAATCCCCAAAACCCGCGTCCGTCCCGGGCGCAGAACCGGACGGGAAACGACCGGGACGGTCATCGCCCCGAAGCCGGACGCGGACAGCCCCGACGAAGGGAAGGCCCCCGCAGACCCCGCTTCCCGGAACGGACATCCATAAATCGAACGCTTCAGACCCGTTTTTCAAATCTTTTTTATATCTTTGCCAATTGTCAGAAAATTAGCGAAGAAATTTCTACCGATATGAAGTTCAAGGAGTATAAAGGCCTCGACCTGGCAGGCATAGCCGCCGACGTGCTCGGCGAATGGGACGCACGCGACACGTTCCACAAAAGCATCACGACCCGCGAGGGCCATCCCACGTTCGTATTCTACGAGGGTCCCCCCTCGGCAAACGGCATGCCCGGCATCCACCACGTCATGGCCCGCACGATCAAGGACGTATTCTGCCGCTACAAGACGCAGCAGGGCTACCTCGTGCACCGCAAGGCCGGATGGGACACTCACGGACTGCCCGTGGAACTGGGCGTCGAGAAGAAGCTCGGCATCACCAAGGAAGACATCGGCAAGAAGATCTCCATCGAGGAGTACAACCGCACGTGCCGCGAGGCGGTGATGGAGTTCACGGGCAAGTGGGAGGACCTCACGCGCAAGATGGGCTACTGGGTCAACATGGACGACCCGTACATCACCTACGACAACAAATACATCGAGACGCTGTGGTGGCTCCTGAAGCAGCTCTTCGACAAGGGGCTGCTCTACAAGGGCTACACCATCCAGCCCTACTCGCCCGCCGCCGGAACGGGTCTCTCGACCCACGAACTGAACCAGCCCGGCTGCTACCGCGACGTGAAGGACACGACCTGCACGTCGCAGTTCCGCGTGATCCGCGACGCGAAGAGCGAGAAACTCTTCGAAGGAATCGAAGGTGAACTCTATTTCCTGGCCTGGACCACCACGCCGTGGACGCTGCCTTCGAACACGGCGCTGGCCGTAGGCCCTGCGATCGAATACGTGAAGGTCAAGTGCCGCAACCCCTACACCGACCGGCCGCAGACGGTCATTCTGGCCAAAGAGCTACTGGGTTCCTACTTCACCAAGAAGATGGAAGGCACATACGAGATCATGGAGGGGAGCTGGAAAGGTCCCGAGCTGGAAGGCATCCGCTACGAGCAGCTGATCCCGTGGGTGAAGCCGGAAGGCGACGCCTTCCGCGTGATCGTCGGCGACTACGTGACCACCTCGGACGGTACGGGCATCGTGCACATCGCCCCGACGTTCGGCGCCGACGACGACCGTGTGGCCAAGGCCGCCGGCATCCCGCCGCTCTTCATGGTCGACCGCGCGGGCAAGAACCAGCCGATGGTCGACAGGCAGGGCAAATTCTTTTTGATCGAAGAGCTCGACCCGGAGTTCGTGAAGACGCACGTCGACGCCGCGAAATACGGGGAGTATGCGGGCCGCTACGTGAAGAACGCCTACGACGAGCGGCTGAGCGAGACCGACCCGACGCTGGACATCGACATCGCGGTGATGCTGAAAGCCGAAAACAAGGCCTTCAAGATCGAGAAGCACACCCACTCCTACCCCCACTGCTGGCGCACGGACAAACCCGTGCTCTACTACCCGCTCGACTCGTGGTTCATCCGCACCACGGCGCTGCGCGAGCGGATGATCGAACTGAACAAAACGATCCGCTGGAAACCCGAATCGACCGGAACGGGCCGCTTCGGCAAGTGGCTCGAAGGACTGGTGGACTGGAACCTCTCGCGTTCGCGCTTCTGGGGAACCCCGCTGCCCGTATGGGCCACGGAGGACTACTCCGAGGTGAAGTGCATCGGTTCGGTCGAAGAGCTGATGGCCGAAATAGAGCGTTCGATAGCGGCGGGCGTCATGCAGGAAAACCCGTACAGGAATTTCAGGGTCGGCGACATGTCGAAGGAGAACTACTCGACCGAGAACATCGACCTGCACCGCCCCTATGTCGATTCGATCGTGCTGGTCTCGTCGAAGGGCGAGCCGATGAGGCGCGAATCGGACCTGATCGACGTATGGTTCGACTCGGGCGCCATGCCCTATGCGCAGGTGCACTACCCGTTCGAGAACAAGGAGGGCTTCGGCCAGGTCTACCCCGCCGACTTCATCGCCGAGGGTGTCGACCAGACGCGCGGCTGGTTCTTCACGCTGCACGCCATCGCCTCGATGCTCTTCGACTCGGTGGCTTTCAAGAATATCATTTCGAACGGTCTGGTGCTGGACAAGAACGGCAACAAGATGTCGAAACGCCTGGGCAACGCCGTCGATCCATTCGAGGTGCTCGACACCTACGGAGCCGACGCGACGCGCTGGTACATGATCTCCAACTCGCAGCCGTGGGACAACCTCAAGTTCGACAGGGACGGCGTCGACGAAGTGCGCCGCAAATTCTTCGGAACGCTCTACAACACCTACTCGTTCTTCGCCCTCTACGCCAACGTGGACGGCTTCACGGGCCGTGAAGAGGAGGTTCCGATGGAGAAGCGTCCCGAAATCGACCGCTGGATCATCTCGCTCCTGAATACGCTGGTGAAGAACGTTACCGAATCTCTCGAAGACTACGACCCCACTCCGGCGGCCCGCGCCATTCAGGAGTTCGTGGGCGAAAACCTCTCGAACTGGTACGTGCGCCTCAACCGCAAGCGGTTCTGGGGAGGCGGCATGTCGGAAGACAAACTGGCGGCCTATCAGACGCTGTACACCTGTCTTGAGACCGTCACGATGCTCGCAGCGCCGTTCGCACCGTTCATCTCCGACCGCATCTTCACGGACCTCAACGCCGTGAGCGGCCGCCACAAGGACGAATCGGTGCATCTCGCGGCGTTCCCGACGGCCGACGAACGGCTGATCGACGCCCGCCTCGAAGAGATGATGTCGCTGGCGCAGAAGGTCTCGTCGATGGTGCTGGCCCTGCGCCGCAAAGTGTCGATCAAGGTGCGCCAGCCGCTGACCAAAATCCTGATCCCGGTGCTCGACCCCGCGACGGCGGAGCATATTTCGGCCGTGAAGAACCTCATTATGAACGAGGTCAACGTGAAGGAGATCGAGCTGATCGAAAAGACCACGGGGCTGATTACCAAACGCATCAAGCCCAACTTCAAGACCCTCGGGCCGCGTTACGGCAAGTGGATGAAGCAGATCGCCGCCCTCGTCGCGGAGTTCTCGCAGGAACGTATCGCCGAGGTGGAGGCCGCGCCGGAAACGGTGCTCGACCTCGGAGCGGAGCGGATCACCGTGACGCCCGCCGACTTCGAGATCACCTCGGAAGACATGCCCGGATGGCTCGTTGCCTCGGAGGGAAAACTCACCGTGGCGCTCGACATTACCGTCACCGAGGAGCTGAAAGCCGAAGGTGTGGCACGCGAGTTGATAAACCGCATCCAGAATATCCGCAAGGACTCCGGATTCGAGGTCACGGACAAGATCCGCGCAGAGATCGAACAGAAGCCCCTGGTGGCCGACGCAATCGCCCGATTCGCCGGTTACATCGCTTCGCAGACCCTCGCCGTGGAGGTCCGTCCGGCAGCGGAACCGGCAGGCGAAACGGTCGTCGAAACCGACGTGGACGACGAACCGCTGCGCATCGCCGTGACGCGGATATAGCCCCTTGATATATTCCGGTAAAATTTGGTAATATCGGAATTATTGCTTAATTTTACAGTAAACCTTAAAAGAGAGGAGATTATTATGGCAGACGAAAGAACCAGATACAGCGACGCCGAACTCGAAGAGTTCCGGCAGCTTATCCTGAAAAAGCTTGAGAACGCGCGTGCGGACTACGAGCTGCTGCGCGCCACGATCACCCATACCGCCGACAACGATACGGAAGACACATCGCCGACGTTCAAGGTGCTGGAGGAGGGCGCTGCAACTCTTTCCAAAGAGGAAAGCGGTCGTTTGGCTGCCCATCAGATGAAATTTATCCGCAACCTCGAAATGGCGCTCGTACGCATCGAGAACAAGACGTACGGCATCTGCAAAACGACCGGAAAGCTCATTCCCAAGGAGCGGCTGATGAAAGTGCCCCACGCCACGGAATGCATCGAGGCCAAAGAGGGCCGCAGATAAGGCGGGGAAGGGATGACCCCCATTCCACGCTGAACGGAAAATGGAAAAAGACGACCTTCGGGCCGTCTTTTTCGTCTTCTCCGGGGGAGGGCGTCGCGGCAAAGAAAAGAGAGGGATGGAAAACACCGATTATAAGCCATGCGGGGAGCTGCACCCGCCGCCGAGACGGAATAATCGGGATATGGGTATCGAATCCTCAATTTAGGCCCCTGTGTCGCACTTTTTGCCGAAAAAATCCGTTATCTTTGACACAATGTTCGCCCGGTTCTGCATATTTTCCCTGATCCTGATTGGGGCGGCAACGGTCCTCTCGGTCCGTGCCGCAGGACCCGGCACGCACGCCCCCGACCGGTTCACGCCCGACAGCGCCCGCGTGGCGAATCCCGATGCATCGGCGCGCAACCAGCGCCTCTACGACAGCATCCAGTCGAAAACCAGCCGGCGCGCCGTGCCGCGCATGCTTTACCGAATGCTCTTCGTAAAACCCGTGCTCGACACCACGATGAGCGGCCGCGTCACCGACGAGAGCCGCCTGCTGGAACCCTACGCCGGGAAAACCATCGGCGACATCACCATCGAACGCCAGCAGGTTTTCGACCCCGGCGGCAACCGGCTCGAACGCATGGCCAACAAAACCCACATGCTCACCCGCGACCGCGTCGTCCGGCGCGACCTGCTGTTCCGCTCGGGCGACAAGCTCGACCCGCAGCTCATCGTGCGCAACAAGCAGCTGATCCGCTCGCGCGACTACATCTCGGACATCGACGTCACGGTGCTCCCCGACGCGGTGGACTCGACACGCGTGAACCTCCTGATCACCACGCGCGACAGCTGGACCATCTCCGTCGACGGAGGATGGCATTCCGAGGGCCGGACGATGGTGGGGCTTTCCGACGCCAACATCTTCGGATCGGGCAACAAACTCAAATTTATGACCAACTTCAGCCGCAAGGACTTCTCCTACGGCGGCAACATGGTCGAATACGAAATCCCCAACCTGCTCGGGACCTTCTACACCGCCGAGATCGGCGGAGGGCGCGACTTCTACAACTCGACGCTCAACATGGGGCTGCGCAAAGAGTTCCTCAAACCGACGGACTACGAGATAGGCCTTACATACAGCGACATCAAAGCCAAGCGCTACATGATCGAACAGGACACGTCGCTGCTGGTGAAGGAGCGCAACCTCGACGTCTGGGGCGGCTACTCGCACTACCTGCGCGGGATCAAATCGAGCGTTTATCTCTCGGGACGCTACAACTACCGGCGCGTGAGCCGCAGGCCCCTCGTAGCCCCGGACTACAACCCCGCGCTGCACGACCAGGACGCCCTGCTGGTCGGCGGGGGTCTCTACCGCGAAAAATTCTACACGGCCAACATGATCTACGGATTCGGTACGCGCGAGTATCTCGCGACGGGCTACAAGGCCGAAGTGACGACGGGCTATTCGTGGGGCGAATTCAACGACGCCCTCTACCTCGGCGCGAGCTACGAAACGGGTGGATTCCGCGGACTGGGCTACATCATGGGCGGCTTCACGCTCGGAAGCTACATAGACCTCGAAAACGGCATGTGGCAGCGCAGCGCCGTAGATGTCGACCTGCGGTGGTTCTCCAACCTTTTCCTGTTCAAGCGCAGCCGCATCCGCCAGTTCCTCGCCTTCAACTACACGCAGGGCTGGAACCGTGCGACGGGCAGCGACGAGAGCATCCGCTTCACGCGCACCGACGGCCTGCAAGCCCTCAAGGAGTACATCATCGGAACCAACCGCATGATCCTCAACACCGAGACGGTGGTATTCACCCCCTACCAGCCGCTGGGATTCCGCATCGCCGTCTTCGGGTTCGCCGACTTCGGGCTGATCGGCTATTCGCCCAATATCTTCAAAAACGACTTCTTCACCTCGTTCGGACTGGGCGTGCGGCTGCGAAACGAACGGCTGGTGTTCAACACGATCCAGATCCGGCTGGGCGTGGCCTTCGGCAAACGCGGACTGGTCGAGAGCGAATATTTCCGCCTTTCGAACCCGACACGCATGGAGCAGTACCGCTACCGACCGACGCGGCCCGAGATCGTCGAATTCAAATAGGCACGCACAAAAAAGCGGAGGATTCCGTGGAATCCCCCGCCTTCGTGAACTTTTTATCTGCTTATGGTTTTTCCTTTAAGCCTTTACCTGCGGGCGCGGATCTCGACCACGCCGTTGCGCCCCTTCTCGCCGTAACGCTTCACGGCCTCGTCGCCCTTGTAGACCTCCATGCGCTTGATCTTCCCGGATTCCAGCCGTTCAACATCCTCTTTCGAGGCCTCCCTGCCGTTGATACGGATCAGCATGCCGTCGGGAAATCCGCCTTTCAGCGTCACCCTTCCCTTATAAACCGACATCGAACTCTCCGGCGTTCCTTGGATCGTCACCTTATCGGCATGCCCGGCGTCCGCCGAAAGTTTAAGCGACGTTCCCACCGCTTTCTGCATTTCGGAAAGCTGTGCCGAAGTCTCCTTGCGGGCCGCTTCAAGCTCCTTCTGGGCCTTGTCGAGCGCTTTCTGGGCCTGCTTCCAGTCATCGGAACTCATATACTTGCGGGCCAGTTTCAACCCTTCGCGGGCGGCTTCGATCCCGGCTCTCCCGGCTTCGATACCCTCCCGGGCCGACTTCGCGGCGGCTCTTTGCGCGGCAGCCGCCTGTTTGGTCGTAATCGTTATCACGCCCTCATACCCCTTGTCGGCAAACTCCCCGGGGAGATTCGTGCCTTTGATCACCGACATGCTTTCAATCTGATCCGGGTCGAGCGATTCGATTTCAGACACTTGTACGCCGTCGACGATAAATACAGGATTCGACTCGACCGACGAGCCGTTCTCGACCTTGAACCGATACGATTTCGCGATTCCGGCCGTATTCACCACAACCGTTCCGTCTTTCGGCCTCGTACCGTGACCGATCACCCGCACGGTTGTCGACTCGTTCGTCCCGGCGCTGTCCGCCCGGGTGACCGTCACGACTTTGCCTTTCAGTCCCGGGACCTGCGCCCCATCGCCCGGTTCTCCGGTCTTTTTGAGCGTTACAAGAATCACGCCGTCGGCGGCCTTTTCGCCGTACACAGCCATCGAAACGGAATCCTTGAGCACGGTGATCGCCTCGATCCGGTCGGCAGCGAGGCTGTCCATCGACTTCACCTCCCGGCCGTCGACCAGAATCAGCGGTTGTTGCCCATCGGAAAAAGATTTCGACCCCCGAATGTAAATCGTACTGGTTTCTTTTTTACCTTTGTCTTCCGGAAAGACATAAGCGGTTTCGGCGAAAGCCCCCAGGGCGACGGCCGTGAGCGGCAGGAGCAGGAGCGCCCTGGCCCCGGCCCACCGCGACGATTTTTTACGCAACATCATGGTAATACGGTTTTTAAGTTTACTGTGATTAAAGCTGTTGGCAATCGAGTACCACCTCCCGCCGGCAGCTTTCTTTATTAACAACATCTGGTAACTCCGGGCGTCGACGCCGCTGTCGAGCACCGCCTCGTCGGCTTCGTATTCGTGGATGGCCCGCAGTTCGCGGCGCAGCAGCCACATCGCGGGGTTGAACCATTGCAGGCAGCCCGCAACGTCGGTCACGATCAAATCGAGCGAATGACGCAGCCGCAGGTGCGCCCGTTCGTGAAGCAGAATCGCCCCGCCGTTTTCCGCCAGGTCCCTCTCGGACATCACGATATAGCGTCCCCAGCTGAAAGGCGTCACGGGCCGTTCCGTGCGCACCAGCACAGCCCCGTCCTCCAGCCGTTCGCGACGTCCGCCGCGGATCAGACGCAGGACTCCGATGAGCGAACAAAGCGTCCACAGCAGCGTGGCGGCCGCCCCGAGCAGGAATGCCGCCCCGGCGAGCATCTCCCACGGAAAAGGTTCGGAAAGCGGTTCGGCGAAGGCCGTCGCAACAGCCTCCCCGTCCGGGATTTCCGGCAGGACGGGGATTTCGCGGTAAACCGTGATCACGCACAGCGGCAGCACGAACGAGAGGAACATCGCCCCCAGAACCACGATCCGGTTGAAGCGGTGGAAGGTCTCACGGCTCAACAGCAATTTGAAAAAGAGGTAGAAGACAGCCAGGCAGACGCCGACTTTCAGGCTGTAAATCATCAGGTCGTACATGGCGCTATCGGTTTTGATTTTCGATGCGGTCGATCAGGCTGCGCAGTTCGCCGAGCGAGATCTTCTCCTCCTCGACCAGTGCCGAGACCGCCCCGAGGTAGGAATTCTCGAAATAGCGGCTGATCACGCTGCCGAGCGTCGAGCGCGAAAACTCCTCCTCGCTCACCACCGGATAGTATTGGTAGGTGCTGCCGAAGGAGTTGTGGGCGACATAGCCTTTGGCTTCGAGCGCGCGGACCATCGTCGAAAGGGTGTTGAAATGGGGTTTGGGATCGGGCGAAAGGGCCACCAGTTCGCGTACGAACAGCGGACCGTGCTCCCAGAAGCAGCGCATCAGCTCCTCTTCCCTGCGTGTCAGTTTTTCAGGATTCTCTTTCATATTTCACTCAAACAAGCTTTATCAGGTATCGTTTTCAGTTGAAACGGAGGCATTCCAGCATACGGCGGCGCAGCAAAACGCCCGGTCCGGTCCCGATGCGGCGAACGGCGCCCTCGCGGCCGACGATCCTGCCGAAGGCGTCCGACCGACGCCGGATTCGTCCCACGACTTCCCGGACACGCCCGGCCGGCAATGCTCCCTCCGGAACAGCCGCCCATCGCTTCATCGGTCCTTTTTCATGCACCCGGGAACAAAGGTAACTAAAAAAAATTCACATGCAACTATTTTACATAGTTTTTAAACTAAAAAATTTAGTTATGACTTTTTTCCGGAATTTGAAGATTAATCCGTATCTTTGAATTATGGTACTTATAGCCGACAGCGGATCGACCAAATGCACGTGGATCGCCAGCGACGGCGCACGGACGACAAACGTGCGCACGCAGGGGATCAACGCCGTGCAGCACTCGGCCGAACAGATACGCGAAGCCCTCGCGGAACTGCCGCCATGCGACGGCGTGACGAGCGTGAGATTCTACGGCGCGGGGTGCGGCGAGACCTTCCCGGAAGCGAGCGAGAAGCTGCGCCGGGAGTTGGAAGCGCACTTCGGAACGACGGACATTACGGTCGAATCGGACCTGCTGGGCGCGGTGCGGGCGCTCTGGGGCCGCGGGGAGGGCATCGCCTGCATCCTCGGCACGGGATCGAACTCCTGCCTGTGCCGCGACGGCGAAATCCTGAAAAACGTCCCACCGCTGGGCTATGTGCTGGGCGACGAGGGCAGCGGGGCCGTGCTGGGGCGCAACCTGGTGAACGGCATCTTCAAGGGGCACATTCCGCTGAAAGAGGAGTTTCTCGCGGCGCACGGGCTGAATTACGAGGAGATCATCCGCCGCGTCTACCGCGAGCCTTACGCCAACCGCTTTCTGGCCTCGTTCGCACCTTTCATACGCGCGCATATCGACCGCCCGGAGATCCGGGAGCTGGTACTCCGGTCGTTCCGCGACTTTGCGTCCCGCAACCTGAGCCGTTATCCGGCGGAACTCCCCGTATCGCTGCTGGGCGGCGTGGCGGCCCACTTCGAGGCGTTGCTGCGCGAGGCGCTGGAAGCGGAGGGCCGCCGCGTGGAAACCATTGTAGAATCGCCCGCCGAAGGGCTTTTGAAATACCACTATGGAAGATAGAATCACCGAACAGGATTCGGCCTACGACGACCTGCAACGGATGTCGGTGCACGACATCCTGACGGGCATCAACCGCGAGGACGCCCGTGTGCACGAAGCCGTGCGGCAGACCATCCCCGTCATGGAGCTACTCGTCGAACGCATCGTCGGGCGCATGCAGCGCGGAGGCCGGATGTTTTACATCGGCGCCGGGACGAGCGGCCGGCTGGGGGTCACCGACGCCTCGGAGCTGCCCCCGACCTACGGCGTGCCGTTCGACCGGGTGATCGGGCTGATCGCCGGAGGCGACGGCGCTTTGCGGCGGGCCGTGGAGCACGCCGAAGACGACACCGAAGGAGCCTGGCGCGACATGGCGCCCTACCACCCCACAGCCGGCGATGTGCTGATCGGCATCGCGGCATCGGGAACGACGCCCTACGTGATCGGCGGACTGCGCGCGGCGCGGCGCCACGGACTGCTGACCGGCTCGATCACCTGCAACCCCGCGTCGCCCGTAGCTGCCGAAGCGGAGTATGCGCTCGAAGCGGTCGTAGGACCGGAGTTCGTGACCGGATCGACGCGCATGAAGGCCGGAACGGCCCAGAAATTGATGCTCAACATGTTATCGACAGCCGTGATGATCCGCCTGGGGCGTGTCGAGGGCAACCGCATGGTCAACATGCAGCTGACCAACGACAAGCTCGTGGCCCGCGGAACGCGGATGGTCGCCGAAGCGTCGGGGCTTGACGAAACCGAGGCCCGCAAACTGCTGCTGCGCTGGGGTTCGGTGAAGCGGGCATTGGAGGAGATCGGAAAATAGACAAAACGAATACACACTTCGACGTACAAATCGCTTTCGACCGCCGTCATTGCCGCCTGCGGAGCCATCTACAAGCATGGCCCCGCCCCGGCCTCCCTCCGGAAGGGAGACGACGCATGCTCCCGGCAGTTGAAACGATAAAGCATATGACCGCATAAACAGAACAATGGCTAAACTTTTTTCCGACCGCGAAATACGCGCCATTGCGGTATTCCTGCCGTTGGCCGGGCTGCTGATCATAGCCCTGATGCTCGTACGCCCGGCAGCCGACCCCGAAGCGGCCCGCCGCGCCGAGGCCGAGATGGAGGAGGCGTTGCCCGCGGACAGCGTCGTGATGTCGCATTTCGACCCCAACACGGCCTCGCTCGACGACCTGCGGCGACTCGGGCTTACGAAGCACGAAGCGGTGAGCCTGCTGAAATACCGCGCCGCGGGCAAAGTGTTCCGCATACCCGAGGACCTGACGCTCTGCTACGGCATCAGCGACTCGCTCTACCGGCGGCTCGAACCCTGGGTGCGCATCGGCCGCAAATACGCCATCGCACCCGAAAAATACCGCACGGGGCGCATTCTCCCCGAACCGCTCGCACCCGGGCCGTTCCGCATCGACACCGTGAGCGCCCGCTACCTGCGCGCCATCGGGGCCTTGTCGAAGCGTCAGGCCGAGGCGTTCATCCGCTGGCGGGATTTGAGCGGCATCTACGACATGGAGGACCTGCGCGAATGCTACGTCGTGAGCGACTCGGTGGCCGCGGCGCTGGAACCCTACGTCATCTTCCCGGAACGGAAGGCGCGGCCGATCGAACAGCCCGTGGAGCTGAACACGGCCGATTCGGCGACGCTGCGCTCGGTTGTGGGCATCGGTCCCAGGACCGTCGTGGCGATCATGCACTACCGCGAACGGCTCGGCGGATTCGTCCGCGCGGAGCAACTCGCAGAGGTTCCGGGAGTGCGGGAACGCAATTATGAAAAAATTTTGAAACAAATTTACTGCGATAGTTGCAAAATTCGGAAAATTGATATTAACTTTGCAAGTCCGAAAGTGCTGGGGAAACACCCCTACATAGCACCGCAGGCATTACGAAAATTGCTGAAAGCAAGACAGTTGAAAGGAGGTTGGAGTACCGCTGGAGAATTGGTGGAACAGAACATATTGACCCGCGAGGAGGCAGCACGGCTGGCTCCTTATCTGCAATTCGGGTCGGACAGCGGACCTGCCGACGAATAAAACGACCGTTTTTGGGGAAGATGCATCGAGGATGCGCACCCCGCAGTTTTCAGAACGAACAAACAGATTCAAAACAACAAAAAACAAAGAATATTATGATTATCATGCCGGTAAAAGAGGGCGAAAACATCGAGCGCGCCCTGAAAAAGTTCAAACGTAAATACGAGCGCACGGGCGTCCTGAAGGAGCTTCGCCGCCGCCAGTACTTCACCAAGCCTTCGATCGCGAAGCGCGAGGCGATGCAGCACGCCATTTACGTGGAACACATGTACCGCGACGACGAATAATTTCCGCAAGATATGAAACCAGAACCGGGAACACTCCGAAAGGAATGTTCCCGGTTTTTCTATGCCGTAATCAGCCCGATCAGCGCAGGAACAACAGTTCGCGATACTTCGGCAGCGGCCAGATCTGATCGTCGACGATCTCTTCCAGCTTGTCGATATGGCGGCGGATCTCGTCGAAGCAGACAGCCACGGTATCGTGGTAGGCAATGGCCTTTTCACGCGGGTCCTCGATCCGGTTGGCAACCTTGCGGGCGTCGATCATCTCGCCGGTGAGTTTCTGGATCGAGGCCGTATGGTCCTGAATCTTCTTGATAAGCAGAATGTCCGACGAGGCGTTCAGCCCTCCGATCTGATGCATCTTATAGACCTTGTCGAGCAACTGCGCCTCGTATTTCGAAGCGATCGGCACGATGTGGTTCATCGCCAGGTCGCCCAGCACGCGGCCTTCGATCTGGATTTTCTTGGTATAGGTCTCCCACTTCACCTCGGTGCGGGCTTCGAGTTCGACCTTGGTGAAAACCCCCATATCGCCGAACATCTTCAGGCTCTCCCTGTCCAGGTAGCGGTCGAAGATCAGCGGCGTCGACGTCTCGCAGTCCAGACCGCGCCGCTTCGCCTCGGCCTTCCACTCGTCCGAATAGCCGTTGCCGTCGAACCGGATGGCCTTGCAGGCCTTGATCATCTGCTTGAGCACCTCGTAAATGGCCCTCTCCTTCTTGGCCCCGGCCTCGATCTTGGCGTCCACGGCCTTCTTGAACTCGGTCAGTTCGTATGCCATCGCCGAGTTGAGCACGATCATCGCCTCGGCGCAGTTGTCCGACGAACCCACGGCGCGGAACTCGAAGCGGTTGCCCGTGAAGGCGAACGGCGAGGTGCGGTTGCGGTCGGTGTTGTCCAGCAGCAGCGTCGGGATGTGCGAAATGCCGCTCATCTTGAAGACGTTCTTGGCGTCGAAACGGATGGCATCGTCGCCCTTCGATGCGGCCAGCTTGTCCAGCACGGCCGACACCTGCGTTCCGAGGAAGGTCGAAATGATGGCGGGAGGCGCCTCGTTGGCGCCCAGCCGGTGAGCGTTCGTCGCGCTCATAATCGACGCCTTCAGCAGGCCGTTGTGCTTGTAAACCGCCGAAATGGCGTTCACCAGGAAAGTGATGAACTGGAGGTTCTCCGAAGCGGTCTTGCCCGGACCGAGCAGGTTCACGCCCGTATCGGTTCCCAGCGACCAGTTGTTGTGCTTGCCCGATCCGTTGATCCCCTTGAAGGGTTTTTCGTGCAGCAGCACGCGGAACTGGTGACGGCGGGCGATCTTGTCCATAATGGTCATCAGCAACTGGTTGTGGTCGTTGGCCAGGTTGGCCTCCTCGTAAACCGGAGCCAGCTCGAACTGACTGGGAGCCACCTCGTTGTGGCGCGTCTTGACCGGAATTCCCAACTTCAGGCACTCGTATTCGAGGTCCTTCATAAAGGCCATCACACGCGTCGGAATCGCCCCGAAATAGTGGTCTTCCAACTGCTGGTTCTTGGCCGACTCGTGTCCCATGAGCGTACGCCCCGTGAGCATCAGGTCGGGACGCACGGCCCAGAGGCTCTCGTCCACGAGGAAATATTCCTGCTCCCAGCCCAGGTAGGAAAAGACCTTCTCGACATTCTTGTCGAAATAGCGGCACACCTCCGTGGCGGCCTTGTCGATGGCCGTCAGCGAGCGCAGCAGGGGCACTTTGTAGTCGAGCGCCTCGCCCGTATAGGCGATGAAGACGGTAGGGATACAGAGCGTCGTGTCGACGATGAAGGCGGGCGACGTGGGGTCCCAGGCCGAGTAGCCGCGGGCCTCGAACGTATTGCGGATGCCGCCGTTGGGGAACGACGAGGCGTCGGGCTCCTGCTGCACGAGCAGCTTGCCGGAGAACTCCTCCAGCACGCCGCCCTGACCGTCCGGCTCGGCAAAGGCGTCGTGTTTCTCGGCCGTACCGCCCGTCAGGGGTTGAAACCAGTGGGTATAGTGGTCCGCACCGTGCTCCAGCGCCCACTGGCGCATACCCGCCGCGATGCTGTCGGCAACTTCGCGCGTAAGCGGCGTGCGTTTTTCCATCGTGTCGAGCAGGGCCGCATAGGTGCGCTTGTCGAGATACTTCCGCATAGCCGCACGTCCAAATACCTTCTTTCCGAAGTAGTCCGACGAGCGTCCCTCGGGAACTTTCACCTCGACGGCCGTGTGATTTATGGCCGCATCGACCATCTTGAATCTGAGTAATGATGACATATACCTGACTGATTAAGGGTTTAGTGTTCGTAGAAAAAACCGCGCGGGGAAGGACCCGATAATTGCAAACTAAAACCTAACCTGAAATTCAACCGGACAACTGCCTCCCGGCAGGACCTGCCGACCTAACTAACCCGGGGCCGCTCCCCCGCTGCGGTACATCTTTCGTTCCGGCTACAAATGTACGAATTATTCCGTTACGTTGTTTTTACAAAATCACCGTTTTTTCAAAAAACAGCTGTTTTTTTCATCATTTTCCCGAAAAAACAACCATTTTTCGCCACACACACCCGAAATTTTCAGTCATTTCCCGAAAAACAGCCTCATTTTTCACGAAAAATCCCCAAAATGCATTTTCCCGTTTTCCCAAAAATAAGCAGAAATAAAGACCATTTTTCAACCATTCAACCACACCGGAGACAGCATCCGCGCCGGGCCGTCCGGAAATGCGGCGGGCGGCGAAATCCGGAAAAATTCCGCCGCACTGTTATTTTCGTAACAATTTCTTGTTACAATTCGGTAATTAATTTGTAACTTTACGTGCAATTTTGAAACAGAACGAAACTACACACATACTAATCTCTAAATAGTCATGGCAAATACCAAACGTGAAAAGCTGTTCACCGAGTTCCCGCCGGTCCCGACCGAAAAGTGGGAAGAGGTGATTACAGCCGACCTGAAAGGAGCCGATTACGAGCGCAAGCTGGTGTGGCGTACGGGAGAAGGATTCAACGTCCGCCCCTACTACCGCGCCGAAAACCTCGAAGGCATCCGTTTTCTGGGCTCGCAGGCAGGCGAGTTCCCGTACGTCAGAGGTACGCGCAGCCACAATCGCTGGCGCGTGCATCAGACCGTCGAGGTAAAATGTCCCAGGGAGGCCAACGCCGAGGCGCTGAAACTCCTCAACTCGGGCGTCGATTCATTGGGCTTCTCAATCGCGAAGGAGGGCTTCACGGCCGAAGAACTCGATCAGCTGCTCGCCGGAATCTCGATCCCGGCCATCGAAATGGTCTTCTGCGGCGCGCAGACGGGCAGCATCGCCGAACTGGTGATCGCCAAGCTCGAAAAGGAAGGCACTGCCTCCGAGGCGCACGTGGCCTTCTCGATCGACCCGCTGGTCAAGGGACTGTCGCAGAAAGGCGACTTCTGCTCGCCCAACGGCGAAAAGTGCTTCGCGAAGATCGCCTCGCTGATCGAAAAGACCCGCGAGTACAAGCACATCCGTATCGTGACCGTCTCGGCCGGCATCTTCTCGAACGCCGGATCGACCATCGTCGAGGAGCTGGCGTTCGCCCTCTCGGCCGGTAACGATTACATCGCGCGCCTGACCGACGCCGGCGTGGACGCCGAGCTGGCGGCCCGCAAGCTGCGCTTCTCGTTCTCGGTCACCTCGAACTACTTCCTCGAAATCGCCAAGTTCCGCGCGGCGCGCATGCTGTGGGCCAACATCGTCAAGGGTTACAACCCCTCGAAGAACTGCGCCTGCAAAATGCACATCCACGCCCGCACGGCAGACTGGAACCAGACCGTTTACGATCCCTATGTCAATATGCTCCGCGGCACGACGGAGGCCATGTCGGCCACCATCGCCGGCGTACATTCGCTGGAGGTGACGCCGTTCGACGCCGCGTTCGAAAGCCCCACGGAGTTCTCGAAGCGCATCGCCCGCAACGTCGAACTGCTCCTGAAGCACGAATCGCACTTCGACCAGGTGGTAGACCCCGCAGGCGGCTCGTACTACGTGGAGAACCTCACGCAGTCGATCGCCGCCGAGGCCTGGAAGCTCTTCCTCGAAATCGAGGAGAAGGGCGGCTACGCCGAGGCCTACAAGGCCGGCTTCATCAAGGAGCGCGTGGAGGCTTCGGCCGCCGCCAAGGACAAGGCCATCGCAACGCGCCGCCAGACGCTGCTCGGCGCCAACCAGTTCCCCAACTTCACGGAGGTGGCCCCGAAGGAGATCACCGCCGAAGCCGTCACCCGTCCCGCTGCCGAAGGCAACGTCCTCACGCCCTACCGCGGCGCCATGGCCTTCGAGGCGATGCGCCTGCACGTGGACCGCTCGGGCAAACAGCCCAAGGCGTTCATGCTCACCTGCGGCAACCTGGCGATGGCCCGCGCCCGCGCCCAGTTCTCGTGCAACTTCTTCGCCTGCGCCGGAATCCGCGTGCAGGACAACACCTTCTTCAAGTCGATCGAGGAGGGCGTGAAGGCCGCACTCGAATCGAAAGCCGAGATCGTGGTGGTCTGCGCTTCGGACGACGATTACGCAGAGGCCGCACCGAAGGTGAAGGAGCTGCTCGCCGGCAAAGCCATTCTCGTAGTCGCAGGCGCTCCCGCATGCGCACCCGAACTGGAGGCCCAAGGCATCACGAACTTCATCTCGGTGAAGTCGAACGTCCTGGAGACTCTGAAGTTTTATCTTAAAGAAATGGGCATCTGATCATGAGAGCTAAATTTTCAGAACTGACATACGAAGCAGGCGGGCAGAAGAGCTGCTGCGCCTCGAAAGGCTGCGGACAGGTGGAGCCGTGGCTGACGGCCGAGCGCATCCCCGTCAAGGGCGCCTATACGGCCGAAGACCTCGAAGGCATGGAGCACCTGAACTACGCGGCAGGCATCGCCCCGTTCCTGCGCGGCCCCTACTCGACGATGTACGTGATGCGTCCGTGGACCATCCGTCAGTACGCCGGATTCTCGACCGCCGAGGAGTCCAACGCATTCTACCGCCGCAACCTCGCCGCCGGACAGAAAGGTCTGTCGGTGGCCTTCGACCTGGCAACGCACCGCGGTTACGACGCCGATCACCCGCGCGTGGTGGGCGACGTGGGCAAGGCCGGCGTGTCGATCTGCTCGGTGGAGGACATGAAGGTGCTCTTCAACGGCATTCCGCTCGACCGAATGTCGGTGTCGATGACCATGAACGGCGCCGTGCTGCCGATCCTCGCCTTCTACATCGTGACGGGCCTGGAGCAGGGCTGCACGCTCGACCAGCTGGCCGGTACGATCCAGAACGACATCCTCAAGGAGTTCATGGTGCGCAACACCTATATATATCCGCCCGAGTTCTCGATGCGGATCATCGCCGACATCTTCGAGTACACCTCGAAGAACATGCCCAAGTTCAACTCAATCTCGATTTCGGGTTACCACATGCAGGAGGCGGGCGCCACGAACGACATCGAGCTGGCCTACACGCTGGCCGACGGTCTGGAGTACCTGCGCGCCGGCGTCAACGCAGGCATGTCGATCGACGCCTTCGCACCGCGTCTGTCGTTCTTCTGGGCCATCGGCATGAACCACTTCATGGAGATCGCCAAGATGCGCGCCGCGCGTATGCTGTGGGCCAAGATCGTTAAACAGTTCAACCCCAAGAACCCCAAGTCGCTGGCGCTGCGCACCCACTCGCAGACCTCGGGCTGGTCGCTCACCGAGCAGGACCCGTTCAACAACGTGGCCCGCACGGCCATCGAGGCCATGGGCGCCGCGCTGGGACACACCCAGTCGCTGCACACCAACGCCTTGGACGAGGCGATCGCCCTGCCGACCGACTTCTCGGCGCGTATTGCGCGTAACACGCAGATCTACATTCAGGAGGAGACCAACATCTGCCGCGAGGTCGACCCGTGGGCAGGTTCCTACTACATCGAGACGCTGACCAACGAGATCGCCCATAAAGCCTGGGAGCGCATCGAGGAGGTCGAGAAGCTGGGCGGTATGGCCAAGGCCATCGAGACCGGCATTCCGAAGATGCGCATCGAGGAGGCTTCGGCCCGCAAGCAGGCCCGCATCGACTCCGGCGAGGAGAAGATCATCGGCATCAACGAATACCGTCTGGAGAAGGAGGCCCCGATCGACATTCTTGCCGTGGACAACACGGCCGTGCGCGAGAGCCAGATCAAGCGACTCAAGGAGCTGCGCGCCAACCGCGACGAAGCTGCCGTGAAGAAGGCGCTGGCCGCCATCACCGAGTGCGTGAAGACCAAGCAGGGCAACCTGCTCGAACTGGCCGTCGAGGCCGCCAAGGTCCGCGCCTCGCTGGGCGAAATCTCCGATGCCTGCGAAGTGGTCGTAGGCCGCTACAAAGCTGTTATCCGTTCCATTTCAGGTGTTTACTCTTCAGAAGTGAAAAACGACAAATCCTTCGAGCGCGCCAAGGAGCTGTGCGCCGAATTCGCCAAGAAAGAGGGCCGTCAGCCGCGCGTGATGATCGCCAAGCTCGGCCAGGACGGACACGACCGCGGCGCCAAGGTGGTCGCTACGGGTTATGCCGACATCGGCTTCGACGTCGACATGGGTCCGCTGTTCCAGACTCCGGAGGAGGCCGCCAAGCAGGCCGTCGAAAACGACGTGCACGTAGTCGGCGTATCGTCGCTGGCCGCCGGCCATCTGACGCTCGTGCCGCAGATCATCGCCGAGCTGAAGAAGCTGGGCCGCGAGGACATCATCGTCATCGTCGGCGGCGTGATCCCCGCGCAGGACTACGATGAACTCTACCGCGACGGCGCCGCCGCCATCTTCGGCCCCGGTACGCCGATCGCCACGGCAGCCATCAAGATCCTCGAAATCCTGCTCGCCGAGTAAATTCCCGGCTCCGACAAGAGAAACGCCGCGGTCGCAAGACCGGGGCGTTTTTTGTTCCGGAGCACTTCGGGAGGGACTTTTTTCACCCGCCAAAGACCGGAACGGGAGTTTTTGCATTATCTTTACGACTGAAATACACAAATTCATTCATTCCAACGTTCCATTCGCATGAAGAAAACCCTCATTCTGTTGCTTGCCTGCTGTGCCTGCATCCGGTCGCAGGCGCAGACTCCGGAGGCAGCCGCCGCACCGGAACCCTCCGTAACCCGGACCGACAGCACCCTGACATTCCCCGAACCTGAATTCATCGGCCAGGCATTGGCTATCCGGCCCGACAACAGAACCGAGCAGCTCGTTCAGGAGAGCCTGGCTCCCCGCCACCGTTCGTCCACCGGGCAGAAACTGTTCGGCATCGGAAAGAACCACATCGACGAAATGACGCTGAAAGGCGCGCAGTCCCCCGTCCGGCTCCGGAAGAGCGACGGCATCGCCTTTATCATCCGCGTTCCGGACAACCTGATCGACCCGATGTCGGTGATCAGCGTCTTCCGGTTCAAGGTCAAGAAGAAGATGCGGATCGCCGAATACGCGTCGGTCGGAACCTTCGGCGACCAGCAGCGCAACACGCTGGAACGGCAGCCCTTCACCTCGCGCCGGTTCGGAAGCAGCTCCTACCTCATCATCCTGAAAGGCGTCGAGACCGGAGAATACGGCATCACGGTCGATGCGCTGGGCAGTCTCAACGTTTCGACATTCGGGGTGGACGAATAAACCCGCGTTCCATGACAAACAATCCCCGCAACCTCGGTTGCGGGGATTGTTCTTTCGGCAGCCGGCAATGGGATCACAGGCAGGCCTCCAGAATCCGGCGGGCCATGGCGCCGTCGACGTTCTGCGCCTCGCCGAACCGATCGCCCGCAGCCGTGAAGCGGCGTTCGATCTCGGCGATGGTCTCTTCGCCGATACCCTCCTCCGAAAGGCGTGTCGAGAGGCCCAGCGAACGGAAGAACGCCTCGTTGGCCGCAATCGTGCGGTCGATGCGCTCCTCCTCCGAACCGCCGGCAATGCCCCAGATACGCTCGCCGTATTGCAGCAGTTTGCCGCGTTTCTGCCCGCGCAGCACGCGCAGCGTACCGTTGATGACAATGGCCAGCGTCGCACCGTGCGTCAAGCCGTGCAGCGCCGTCAGCTCGTGGCCGATCATGTGCGTCGCCCAGTCCTGCGTCACGCCCATACGGATCATGTCGTTCAGGGCCAGCGTCGCCGAAAGCATGTATTCCGACATCGTGTCGTAATCGCGCTCGTCCGCCAGCGCTTTGGGAGCGATTTCGACCACCGTATGCAGGATGCCTTCGGCCCAGCGGTCCATCAGCCGCGACTGATGGGGCGTAGTCATATACTGCTCCAGCACATGCACGAAAGTATCCGCAAGTCCGCAGGCTACCTGACGCTTCGGCAGCGAATAGAGCGTCTCGGGATCGAGGATCGAGAAGACCGGATAATCGCCGTAGAAAGCATATTTTTCCTTGGTCTCGTAGCGCGAAATGACCGCCCCGGAGTTCATCTCGGAACCCGTGGCCGACATGGTGAGGACCGTAGCCAGCGGCACGGTCTTGCCGGCCTGCCCCTTGAGCACGATGTCCCATGCATCGCCGTCGTAGAGAAGGCCCGCAGCGATGAGTTTCGTACCGTCGATGACCGACCCGCCGCCGACAGCCAGCAGGAAGTCCACCTTCCGCTCTTTGCCCAGCGCAATGGCTTCGCGCAGGGTCTCGACCGACGGATTCGCCTCGATGCCCCAGAACTCGACCAGGTCGCGGCCTTCGAGTGCGGCGACGACCTGATCGTAGACGCCGTTACGCTTGACGCTTCCGCCGCCGAAGGTCAGCATGATGCGTTTTCCGGCGGGAATGAGCTTCGGCAGACGGGCGATCTGGCCCTTGCCGAAAACCAGTTTGGTCGGATTGTGATAGATGAAGTTGTTCATGGCGAATATTTATTTATCCTATTACGAAGAGAATGAATGACCGGACGGCTCCGAAACCGGATTGCACCTGGTTTGACAGGGCCTCCGGCTGTTAAAAGAGCCGTTACGCCTCTAAAGATACGAAAAAAGCCGGACTGCGCAGAGAATTCTCCGCTAATTTTCAATCTTTGCGGTGAGAGCTGCCGGTTTGTGCTTAAACGAAGCAGAGCGCGGATGGGTGTACCGAAGTACGTCCCATTCGCGCCCTGCAGGAGCAAGTGCAAAGATGCACCGTAAAATCAATCGTTTAGAAGTACTTGCCGCGCAGGTCCTGAATCTTGGCCATCTGCTGGATAGCCGGGATGGCGAACTGCTGGGCCATGCCCTCGGCCATGGCCTGGGCGCGAACTTTCTCGCCTTCGGCGGTCTGCTTGTCGTCGGTCTTGACATCCCCGACCTCGAAGACATAGACGCCCGAAAGTCCCTTCACGGGAGCCGACAGGGCACCCTTCTCGGCCGATGCGATGGCGCCCACCAGACGAGGCTCCATGCCCACGCCGTTCACGTAGAACGAACCGAAAGTCACATCGGAGAAGTCCTCCACCTCCGAGCCGAGACTTGCAGCCTGTTCGGCGAGGGTCGAACCCGAAAGGCTCTTGACGATATAATCGTATTTTTTGTCGCGAAGAAGCTGCGAACGGATCTGGGCCGAAACCTTATTCAGCGGTGCGTACTCATTGTCGTCGATCTCGGTCAGCGTGGCAATCACGTAGTCCTTGCCTACATTGAAGATCGCCGAAAGGTCGCCCTCCTTCGCTCCGTAGGCCCAGCGGGCCACCTCGCGCGAATCCTCAAGGCCGCGGATCGTACGGTCGCCCTGGGCAATCGCAGCCACGCGGGGCGTCACGGCAGCCGTCGAAGCGGCATCTGCGAATGCGGCGGCCGAACCCTTGGCGTTGACCATGAACGAACCGGCCTGGTTGTGCACGTCGCGGCGCGTGGCGGCCGAAGCCTCCACGGGATAGGTGATCGTAGCCACCTGCACGTGTTTCGAAGGTTTGTCGGCACGGTATACCTGCATCAGCTGGATGGCGTCGCCCGAAGCGATCTTCACGATGTCGCCCTGTCTGGCATTGGCCAAAGCGGCGGCGAACTCGCCCGTGAAGGCCGAGAAAGGCAGCACTCCCACTTCACCGCCGTTGGCGGCCGTAGCGTCGTAAACCGAATAACGGGCAGCGGTCTGCGCGAAATCGCCCCCCTTCTTCAGCACCGTCAGCAGGCTGTCGGCAAGCGCCTCCTGCGCATAGGGCAGCACGATATGACGTACGCCCACCGAGTCGGGAACCATCTTCGAATCGAGCGCGCGGGACATCGTCCACTCGTTGTTCTTCAGCACGGGACCGTACATCTCGCCCGCCATCAGCGCCTTGGCCTCCTCGTCGGAGAGCTGTGCGGCGGAAACGTAGCTGTCGGCGATCTTGCCGTTGCGGTTGGCGCGGACGAAGGTCTTCACCTCCTCGGCGGCGGCGAACTCCCGGCCCACCTCCGTCACGCTCTTCTCAAGCGCCAGCAGGTCGTCGTCCGTGGGGGAGACCTCGAATACGACATACGAAATCGTACGCGACGGGGTCTGCTTGAACTGGTTCTTATGGCTGTTGTAGTAAGCCTTCACATCACCCGACGACACCTTGACGAGCGAATCGGGAACGGCCGAGAACTTCTTGCCGGCCCACTTGCCCGAGAAAGACTTGTTGGCGGCCTCGACACCGCGGGCGACCTCCAGCGAATTGACGTAAACGCCGCCCTTCACCAGTCCGAAGTACTTCTGCACCTCGCGCTCCAGACGGGCCTGCTCGTTGAGCTGCGCCCAGGCATTGGCCGCCTCGGGGTTGGTCTCGGCCTGCGCGAGGAACTGGCTGATGGCAGCCACGCTGTACTCGCCCGTGCGGGGATCGGCGAAAGCATTGTAGAAAGCCTGCGAAGGATGCTGTCCGCTGACCATCGCCAGACGCTCCGGCTCGGTGACGCGAAGTCCCATCCGGTCGAAACCGGGCGTCAGCACGTGCTTGGCGATCAGCGCCTGCCAGGCGGCATTGGCCAGCATGGCCGACTGCTGCTCGTCGCTCTCCGGCATGTTGTTCTGCGACTTGATCGTCTCGTACTGGTCGTAGTACTCCGAATAGTTGATCTTCTCGCCGTCGATCACACCGACACGCGGGTCGTTGCCCGAGAAGCCCATTTCAGTCTTCAGAGAGAGGATGAATGCCAAGAGGGCCAGTGCGATGATGATCGAAAGCACGATGCCGAACTTGGTTCGTAAAGTGTTTAAACTTGCCATATAAATTGTTAATTATTCGTATTGTTTCGAATTATCAGCCAAAGGTAGTAAAATTAATTGTAAAAAGAACAGAATAAAAGTAAAAATATACGCACGCTTCGCCCCCCCTAATCCCCGCCGGGACGGGAATTTACCGGAAAGGCGGCGGAATCCGGCCCACGCTACAATTTCTTCACCCGCGCCAGTTCGATGCGCGAACGCGTCGTACGGAGAATCCGCAATTGCAGGCCGCCGATGAAAACCGTCTCCCCGGCGGTGGGAATACCCTCGTAATTGAAGATGATGAAACCGGCCAGCGTGTCGTATTCCTTGCTCTCCTCGATGCCGAGGTTGTATTTTTCATTCAGGTATTTCACCTCCAGGCGGCACGAGAGAACATACTCGTCGGGGCCGACCTGCTTTTCGGTGAGGTCCGGAATGTCGTGCTCGTCCTCGATCTCGCCGAAAATCTGCTCCAGCACGTCTTCGAGCGAAATGACGCCCGCCGTGCCGCCGAATTCGTCGATCACAACGGCGATGTTCGAACGGTGCTTGATAAAATTCTCCAGCATCAGCTGCAAAGGCATGGTCTCGGGCACGAAATTGACCTCCATCATCACGTCGGCGATCTGCCGGGGCCGCGTGAAAAGGCTTTTCGAATTGACGTAGCCCACGATGTTGTCGATCGACTTGCGCCAGACGAAGATACGCGAATATTTCGAGTCGACGAAACGCGCCGTGAGCTGTTCGATCGAGGTGTCGTCGATGTCCACGGCCTCGACGTCCACACGCGGAACCATGCAGTCCCTGACGCGCAGGTCGGCGAAATCCAGCGCGTTCTGGAAGAGTTTCAGCTCGTTGTCCGGTTCCGAATGCTGCTCCGGGCTGTTCGTGTCGAGCAGCGCCGCAAGGTCCTCGCGGTCGAAACTCGGAGTGATGTTCCGCTCCTCGACGCGGCGGCCCAGAAGGTGCAGAATGCCGTGGGAAAGCAGCGTCGTGAAACGCGCCACCGGATAGAGTACGATGTAGAAAAAATAGATCACCGGCGCCAGCGCGCGGTAATAGAAATTGGGATTGTTCCTGAAAATCGACTTGGGGAGAAACTCGGCGAAGAAGATGATGATGACCGTCGAAACGGCGGTGTCCACGGCGACCGAGCCGCTCCGGGCGAGCTGCTCCCACCCCAGCGAGGCATAGATGCTGCGCAGAAGCAGCGACATCGCCAGCGAATAGACGACCAGTGCGATGTTGTTGCCCACGAGGATCGTGGTGATATACTGCCCCGGATGGCGGGCGAAAACCTCGGCAATCTGGTCGAACATGCGGTTCTGCTTGCGGTCGATCTCCAGCTTGAGACGGTTCTTGCTCGTAAAGGCAATCTCCATCCCCGAGAAAAAAGCCGACAGCAACAGCATTACGACAATCAGGACGACGGTGGTGAGCATCGCTTTCAGTTTTTGAGTTTGGGTTCGACGGAAACCTGCTCCTCCCGGGAGCCGTCCAGCATTTTCAGCGGCCGGCGCTCAACTTCCGCCTCGGGTCTTCCGACCTGCCTTTCAGCCGGTCCGGCGGGAATCTCCCGGGCCGGAGCGGCCCTCCCGGATTCGGACGTCCGGACGGCGGACCGACTGTCGGAGGGCCGGCTGTCGGAGGGTTTCGGAACCGGGCGCACGGACGTGGAATCCGTGGCCGCAGAGTCGGCGCTCTGCTTCATCTCGACCTCCATACGGCCCTTCATGCGGCGAAAACGCCAGTCCTTGAACTCCTCGTCCGATTCGAAACCTTCGCCGATGAAGACATCGCGGCCGTTGTTCTGCACGATCTTCGAATCGACGTTCGAATAGATTTTCTTGGTCCGCGCATTCCAGAACAACTGCTGGGTGTAGAGGGTCTTGCCGTCGGATTTCTCGACGACGACGTTGCCCTTGGCCTCCCACAGTTCGCGGTTCTCGTAATAGATGGCGTAGTTGGCCGTCAGCACGGCGTCCACCGTGGTCAGCGAATCGTTCTGGTAGGTAGTGATCTTCACGCCCTTGCGGAATTCGCGGTAAGGTTCGCGGGCCAGCGAATAACCTTCGAGCAGCGGCGTGACGAAATGGTACGACCGGCGGCCGTTCTGCGACATCACGACCGAAAGGTCCTCGCTGTATTCGGTCATCATCGTCTCCTCGGAAGCCGACGCGCGGCCCGCATCCTTGTCCGCACACGAGAATAGCAAGATAGCACTCCCCGTCACGGAGAGTGCTACCCTGATCGTTCTTGTCATGCGTTTTCCCATCGAAGCCTGTCGGGAGCGTGTTTTTTAGCGGGCACGGACGGTGGTGGTGATACCGGCGGCCGTTCCGCAGGTCACCGTATAGCGCGCACCCTCCTGCAACTCGTTGAAGAAGCACTCCTCCGAGCTGGGGAAAACCGAACGGAACTTGCCGAGGGAACTCTTGGCGTGCTCCATGTACTCCGAATCGGCCGGGAGCAGCTCGACCGCCTTGGCCATCGTATCGTAAGCGGCCCAATAGGTCGCCAGACCGGCGAAACCGCCGCACGAACCTGCCGACGAAGCATAGCACTGCGCCAGGATGAAGTACGGAACGCCGTCCTCGGGATCCAGGTCGCGGGCCTGGCGCGCAGCGGCGGCAGCGCCCGGAATGTCGTTGGACACGAGGCCCACCAGCGCGATGCGCACGAGCAGTTTCTGACGCTCGGCGGGGTCTTTCTCGACATCCAGCGCCTCGTTCAGGTAGGTCTTCGCCTTTACATAGTCCTTCTTGTTCTGGAAAGCCTGGGCCAGGAACATGGCCGTCTCCGACGAAGGCTTCACCTGATAGTATTTCTCGGCGATCGAGAAGTAGAAATCACCGTCGCACTTAGCGCGCGACATCAGAGCCACGGCCTGCGAAAGCAGCGCCTCGTCGTCGGGAGCGGCGGCCAGCTTGCCCTTGAAGAGTCTTTCGAGATTCTCGCAGCTTGCGGCGCCGCTCAATCCGAACGCAGCGTCGAACTGGCTCTTGTACTCGGCGGCAGCGGGGTTCTTCTCGAAGAATGGCGTCAGACGGTCGTACTCGGCGATGATCTCGTCGGGCATCACCTCGTCGGTATTCCTGTAATCGTCGCAGAGGTTCGAGAAATAGGCCACGACGGTCTCGGGATCGGTGTTGTCGCCGCCGGCCTCGATGGCTGCGCGGAACGCTTCGCGGATACCCTTGCGGTCGGCGGGTTTGTACATCAGATACTCACGGGCCTTGCGGTCGAGGATATAGGGCGTGCCGTACTTGGGATGGTCGCCGAAATACTCGTTGCGCAGGTCGTAAACGATCATCAGCGAGTCGGTGTAGGTGTTTTTCTCGGCGATGCTCTTGGCGCGCGCGATCTTGTTCTTATAAAGCGTGATGCCGCGCACAAAGGTATTCTGCGAAGCCTTCGGACATTTGTCGAGCAGCTCCTTGAGGTAATGCGCGGCAGCGTTGTAATCCTTGTTGTCGAGCGACTCCTTGAGGAAGTTGCTGTTCAGAATGTTCTGCTCCCGCTCCTGAGGAGTGTCACCCCAGACCGCGTACTTCGGATCACTGAAATCTTGCTGTGCCATCGCTGCGACTGCAAAAAGCGCACACGCAGCAGAAAGCAGGAATTTAACGTTTTTCATCGGTCAGATTAATTTTTGTGTTTCTATCTTTTATTTTTGCTTGCCTGTCACATCAATCGAACTTGGAGCGCATGAACCAATATTCGCCGTTCTCCATCTGTCCCGCGAAGAGCGTGAAGCCGATCGCAAACTTGAAATACTGCTGCCGGACCAGCCCCAGGCGGTCGGCGATGTTGTAACCGCGGCGACCGTACTCGACACCGATGTCGATGGCCGAGAAGGCACCGCGCCTCACCGGAATGCCGATGCCCGCCGTCACGGCGTACTGCGCGAGCTTGTCCCCGTTGAACGTCTGGTTGTAGGCCCCGTAGCGGAAACCCGCACGGTAGGACCAGCGTTTGAGGAAGTGACGCGCATCGTAACGGTTCGGGGTGTATTCCACACCCATCTTGATCGTGCTCGTATTGGTGTAGGCCACCTTGTATTCCGTCTTGTTCTCCCCGCTGCCGCTGGTTCCCGTCATCTCGTAGCCCGAGTTGCGACCGCCCCAGTTCTGGAACACATAATCCACGCCGACGGCCCACCTGCCGGTCTGGTAATAGGCCCCCACGGCCAGCTGCCGGGGCAGCACCAGCTTCAGGTGCGTCGTATCGCCCTTGACGACCGTGTTGTACAGGTCGCCGATATAGAGTTTTTTCGTCACCTCCGGGTTCAGGTCGCCGCCGAAGTCGTACGTCGCGCCGAAGGTCAGGATGCGCTTCGCGTTCAGAATCGCGTTCCACTGCACGCCGACCTGCCCCTTGATGCTCGAAATGCTGTAATTGTCCTGCCCCACCGTCGAGGTGAAGGTTCCCTCGCCCGTAATGGCGGTCGGGGTCATCACGAACGTACGGTCGATGTCGCCCCAGTAATACTGTGCGGCGATACCCACCGAAAAATTCTTGAACGGCTCCCAGCCCAGGCCGACCTTGACCTCCGTCACGTCGCCCTCGCCCTGGTAGTTGTACTGAATATTGCCGACGTTGGCGTAAATGGGGTCTTCGGGATCGTATTCGTGATAATACTTGGTCCTGTAACCCACCGAACTGTAAGGCGTGAGGCTGAAACCGAGTCCCAGCCGCTTCGCCACCGGCATCTGGAAAGCGATGTCGTGAAAGTTGAACGTGTTGTAGGCCGTCCGTTTCCCGACGCCTCCGACCGTCTGGGCGTTGTAGTAGTTCTGCCCCTCCAACCCGAAGTTGAAAAGGAAAGTCTTCTGCGGAGCCGCGCTGTAAGCCGCGGGGTTGAGCAGGTTGACCGTACTCACCGAACGCATGGCCACACCCGCACCGCCCATCGAGCGCATCTGCAGCGTACCGGGGGTATTCTGTTCGCCGATGCCGTACATCGTATAGGGCGAGAATGCGTTAATACTGCTTGTCTGGGCCGAAACGGCAAAAGGAAACATCGCTGCAGCCGCGACAACCAGCTTAATCAAGGTGTTCTTCACTTGCATTGTACTCTAAAATTCGATCCAATCCGCAAAAGACCAGATTACAATTTGCAAATATCGTGTTTTTAATTCTTTTCGCAAAGTATTTCGCGTCCCCGCCGGTAAAAATTACGCATAAATCGTCGATTTTTTTCTCCATCCGGGCCATATAGCCCTCAATTTCGAAGGTCAGCGAGTTCATCACCCCCAGGCGGATGGCCTCTTCGGTGGTGAGCCCCTGCAACTCCCCGCTTTCGGTCGGACCGCACAGCGGCAGGCAGGCCGTGTAGTCGTGGAGCGCCCGAAAACGGGTTTTCATCCCCGGCGAAATGCACCCGCCGCGGAACGTGTTGTCGGCCGTCACCAGGTCGATCGTGACGGCCGTGCCGAAATCGACGATCAGCACGTTGCGCCCCGGGTAAAGCACCGTGGCGCCCACGGCGGCGGCCAGCCGGTCGCGGCCCAGCGTCTCGGGCGTATGGTAAGCGTTGGCAACCGGCACGGGGGTCTGCGAGGTGAATTCCAGCAGGTAATCCGCATAGGGCCTGACCGTTTCGACCACGTCGTCCGCTTCGCCGCGCGTCGAAGCGACGACGGCCTTCGCGGCCCTGCGGCCCTCCAGCAACTCGCCGAGCATCGACGGATGCAGCCGCTCCACGCAGCGCTGGGCGACGATCCGTCCGCCGTCAAAAACGGCCAACTTGACAAGGGTGTTGCCTATGTCTACGATCAGATTCAAAGCTGCTGCAGCGTTTTGTATGCGTCTTCCACGTCTTTGACATTCCTAACGGTCATCGCCAACCGATTATTGTGCTGTTTGAGCACAAATCGGTCGGGCCGCTGCGTAACCCGCTGCAACAGGGTCATAAAGGCCTCGCTCTTGTAGAAAGGCGAGTTCTCCTCGCCCACGAAATGCACGATCATCAGCCCGTTCTTGACCTTCACGCGCTCCATGCCCAGACGAATGGCCTCCCAGCGCAGGCGCACGACGTTCAACAGCTCCTTCGCGGCGCGCGGCAGGGGACCGAAACGGTCCGCAAGACGGCTCTCGAAGGCCTGCAAAGCCTCCTCGTCCTTCGTCGAGTCGAGTTCGCGGTAGAGTTTCAGGCGTTCGGCCTGCTGCGAAACGTAGGCGTCGGGCAGCGCGGCCTCGACCTCGATGTCGATGTGCGCGTCGTCGATGAAACGCATCTGCTCCACGACCTCCTGCTCCCCGTCGCTCAGGCCCGGGACATGAAGCCCCTCGGCACGCAGTTCGGCCACCGCCTCGTTCATAATCTTCTGGTAGGTCTCGAAACCGATGTCGGCGATGAACCCGCTCTGCTCGGCGCCCAGCAGGTTGCCCGCGCCGCGAATGTCGAGGTCCTGCATGGCGATGTTGAACCCCGAACCCAGGTCGGAAAACTCCTCGATGGCCCGCAGACGCCGCCGCGCGTCGGACGACAGCAGTTCGTCGGGCGGCGAAAGCAGGTAGCAGTAGCCCTTCTGGTTCGAACGCCCCACGCGACCGCGCAGCTGGTGCAGGTCGCTCAAACCGAAGTTCTGGGCATTGTCGACGATGATCGTATTGGCGTTGGGAATGTCGATGCCGTTCTCGACGATGGTCGTCGACACCAGCACGTCGAATTCCCCGTAGATGAAGTCCATGATGAGTTTCTCCAGCTGCTCGGCCGGCATCTTGCCGTGCCCGACGGCCACACGGGCCTTCGGGCAGAGGCGCGTGATCAGCCCCTGGAGGGCCAGCAGGTCCTCGACGCGGTTGTGGACGAAATAGACCTGGCCGCCGCGGGCGAGTTCCGCCTCGACGGCATCGCGGATGATCTCCTCCGAGAATACGTGCGACTCGGTGAGGATCGGCTGGCGGTTGGGCGGCGGGGTCGAAATGACGGACAAGTCCCGCGAACCCATCAGCGAGAATTGCAGCGTGCGCGGAATCGGTGTGGCGGTGAGCGTCAGCGTATCGACCGAAACGCTCATCTCGGTGAGCTTTTCCTTGGCGGCGACGCCGAATTTCTGCTCCTCGTCGATGATCAGCAGCCCCAGGTCGCGGAACACGATCTGCTTGCCCAGCATCTTGTGCGTGCCGATCAGAATGTCGATCTTCCCCGAGGCGAGGTCCTCGCGGATCTGGCTGACCTCCTTCGTGGATTTGGTGCGGTTGATGTACTCCACCCTCACCGGGAAATCGCGCAGACGCTCAGTGAACGAGCGGTAGTGCTGCAAGGCGAGGATCGTCGTCGGAACCAGCACGGCGACCTGCTTGCCGTCGACAGCGGCCTTGAACGCCGCGCGGATCGCCACCTCGGTCTTTCCGAAGCCCACGTCGCCGCACACCAGCCGGTCCATCGGCTGATCCGACTCCATGTCCTTCTTGATGGCCGCCGTGGCCGACTGCTGGTCGGGAGTGTCCTCCCAGCGGAACGACGCCTCCAGCTCGTGCTGCAAATAGCTGTCGTGCGAGAAGGCGTAGCCCTTCGAGGCCTTGCGTTTGGCGTAGAGGGCGATCAGTTCGCGCGAAATGTCCTTGACGGCTTTCTTGGTGGCGTTCTTCAGCTTCTGCCAGGCGCCGTTGCCCAGTTTGTAGACCTTCGGCGGCTCGCCGTCGCCCGACTTGTAGCGCGAAATGCGGTGGAGCGAGTGCACGTTGACGAACAGCACGTCGCCGTCCTTGTAGACCAGCTTGATCGCCTCCTGCATGCGTCCATCGCCCGCGGCGATCTTCACCAGCCCGTCGAAACGGCCCACGCCGTGGTCGATATGCACCACGTAGTCGCCCGGGCGCAGCTGGTTCAGCTCGGCGACGGTCATCTGCTCGTCGCGCCGGATCTCGCCGTTGATGCGGTAACGCTGGTAGCGGTCGAAAATCTGGTGGTCGGTGTAGAGGCACAGTTTCAGGTCGTTGTCCACGAACCCCTCGTGCAGGGTCGTCGACAGCGACCGCACGACGGCCTGTCCGCGGCCGATCTGGTGGAAAATATTTTCGAGACGCTCGACCTGCGCCTTGTTCTCCGAAAGTATATAGGTATCGTAACCCCGCAGCGCACCCCGGATCATGTCGTCGGCCAGCATCTCGAAATTTTTATTGAATTTCGGCTGGGGCGACGTCGCGAACTTCACCGTTGCGGCCGCGGGCCGCTCGGGAAGATTGTCGCGCAGCAGGAAAATCCGGCTTCCGGAAAGGTCGGCCACGAGCGAGTTGCGGCTCGTCAGCAGCGAGTCGATCTCATCGGGATGCTCCATGTCCGAGAGCGTCCTGCGGCGGATGTCGTTGACCCTCCGCAACACGAAATCGGCGTCGTAGAACCACCAGGAAGCCTCCGCGCCCGCAAACCGCGCGAAGGAGACCTTCGCCGCGGCGGGCGTCCCGGCGTTCAGGTCGGGGATGATCTCCACGCGCTCCAGCCTGTCCGACGACAGCTGGCTCGAAATGTTGAACCGCCGGATCGAGTCGACCTCGTCGCCGAAGAAATCCAGTCGGTAGGGTTTGCTCTCCGAATAGGAGAAGACGTCGACGATACCGCCGCGCACCGAGTACTGGCCGGGTTCGTAGACGAAATCCACGCGCGTAAACGAAGCATCGACGAGCGCCTGCTCCAGCACCTCGATCGAAATCCGGTCGCCGACCCTCACGGTGATCGTCTCCCGTTGCAGGGCTTCGGCGTCGGCGACCCGCTCGGCCAGCGCCTCGGGGCAGGTGCAGACCACCAGGTAGCCCTTCCCCGTGAAATTCCGCACGGCGTGCATCGTCGCCGTGCGCTGCACCACGCCCTGCGCATCCTCGGCGCCATAGGCCGCCGAACGCTTCCACGACGAGGGAAAGAAGTAAACCTGCCGTTCGTCCAGCAGGTTGTAGAAGTCGTTCAGAAGGTAGGCTGCGGCGTCACGGTCCTCGGCGACAAAGACATGCACGCCCCCGGATTCGGCCACGGCCGCCGCGGCATAAAACGAAAGAGCGCCGCCGACCAGCTCTTCGAGGTGGACGGTAGCACTCCTGTTTTTATATTCGCGGCACAGTCTGCCGAGGGCTTTCGACCCGGCGGCGAACTGCGCCAGCTGCTCGCGGGCGGTTGCCATGCCTTATTTGGTTATAAGGTCGTTATCCTTTTTGTCATGGTAGTGGATCTCGACGATCCCGATGCTCTGGTCCTCGGCGATCTCAAGGCGCACCTTGTACTTCCACTCCCAGCGGCGGCGCAGCGACCAAAGGCCCTTTCGGAGGAACGCCGCCACGTAAGGACTGACGACCAGCTTGATGAATTTGTGTCCGCGGTCCTGCGTGAGGAACGAAATCTGGTTCTCGATCTTCTTGTCCAGCAGCACCGTAGGTTCGATCTTGCCCGAACCGTTGCACGTCGGGCAGACGTCCGAAACGCTCTCGACGGCCACGGGACGCACCCGCTGGCGGGTGATCTGCATCAGGCCGAATTTCGTGAGCGGCAGCACCGTGTGCTTGGCCTTGTCGGTGGCCATCAGCTTCACCATCTCGTCGAACAACGCCTGCTTGTTCTGCGCCTTGTGCAGGTCGATGAAGTCGATGATGACGATACCGCCCAAATCACGCAGCCGCAGCTGGCGGGCGATCTCCTTCGCCGCGGCGAGGTTCACGTCCATGGCGGTCTGCTCCTGGTTGTCCTCGGCCTTGGTGCGGTTGCCCGAATTGACGTCGATGACGTTCATGGCCTCCGTGCGCTCGATGATGAGGTAGGCGCCGCGTTTGAGCGACACGTACTTGGCGAAGAGCGACTTGATCTGCTTCGAGATGTCGAAGTTGTCGAAAATGGGCACGTTGCCCTTGTAGAGTTTGACGATCTTCTCCTTCTCGGGTTCGATCTGGCGGATGTAGCCGCGGATTTCGTTGTACATCGCCTCGTCGTCGACGGCGATCTGCGAGAAGGAGCCGTTCAGCGAGTCGCGGATGATCGTGTTGGCGCGGTTCATCTCGCTCATCAGCTGCGCCGGGGCCGACGCCGCGTTCTTCTTGATCGCCGCGCAGGTCTTGCGCCAGCGGTCGATCTGGGTCTGGATGTCGTGCTCGATGTCCTCGTCCTTGGCCTCCATGGCCGCCGTGCGGATGATGACGCCGAAATTCTTCGGCAGCACCGCCGCGGCAATGCGCTTGAGACGCTTCTTCTCGTCCGCCGAGCGGATTTTCTGCGAAAGGAAAACCTTCGAGGTGAAGGGAACCAGCACCACGTTGCGGCCGGCCAGCGAAATGTCGGCCGTCAGGCGCGGACCTTTGGTCGAAATGGCCTCCTTGGCCACCTGGACCATGATCTGCTGCCCCACCTGGAGGTATTCGCCGATCTTCCCGGTCTTCTCGACGGGCGGTTCGAGTTTCATGCTCTCGACGCGGAACCCGCGTTTTCCGGGCTGCTGCGAGGCGACGAGCTTCTGCAGCGAGGGGAACTGCGGCCCCAGGTCGAGGTAGTGGATAAAGGCGTCCTTTTCGTGTCCGATGTTGACGAATGCCGCGTTCAGTCCCGGCATGATCTTGCGCACCTTCCCGAGGTAGATGTCCCCCACGGCGAAGCCCGTCTGGCACTGCTCCTTGTTCAGTTCGACGAGCACCTTGTCCTCGCACATGGCGATTGATATCTCGGTCGGGGTTACGTTTACGATTAATTCTCTGTTCATCTATCGTGTGTCGCGCTCCGGGAAACCGGGCGCGGTATGGCTGAAATTAGTACTGAAGCCGCGTTTTGCTGTGAAGTGGCGGCGAACTCCAAAGGGAAAAATGGATGCCGGAAACGTCCGGCAGAACGCGGGGCCCGGCGTCCGGAAAACCCGCGAAAAAGGCGGAAAAACCGCCCGAAAAATCGGAAACCCGAAAATAGGTAAAGCTAAAAGAACCCCTTGGCCCCTTTAGCTTTATCTATCGTTAGCACAAAGGTGCTACCCTACTTTTTCTTGTGACGGTTCTTACGAAGACGTTTTTTCCGCTTGTGGGTAGCCATCTTGTGACGCTTATGCTTCTTTCCGTTTGGCATAGTCCTTAAATTTTAAGAGGTTCTTATTATCCGTTATTTCACCTTCGCTGCGAAGCTCTTTGCGGGCTTGAAAGCGGGGATGTTGTGTTCGGGAATGGTGATCGTCGTGTTCTTCGAGATGTTGCGGGCAACCTTCTTGGCGCGCTTCTTCACGATGAAGCTGCCGAAACCACGGAGATACACGTTATTTTTTTGGGTGAGCGACGTCTTGATGCTCTCCATGAAAGCCTCGACGATAGCCTGCACCTGCACCTTCTCAACGCCGGTGCTTTTAGCGATTTCGCTTACGATATCTGCCTTTGTCATGTTTATATAGTATTTAAAATTAAGTTCATCCAAAATGATTCGGAGTGCAAATATACGCTTTATTTACATATCCGCCAATAATCGGCAATTTTTTTTCACTTTTTTCCCGCGGCAGTGTAGTCTGCACGTTCACAACACGATAACAAATATCGGGCAAAACCCGGGCCAAAATTAAAATATTCTATATCAGTTATTTATTCCGCACTGCGCCTCTTCCGCCCCGACAATCGGCAAAAAGCTGCGAAACAATACGTTACGCATCACTTCGCGCCCAGCCACGTCAGACGGTGCCAGAGACTTTCCAGCGGTCCCTGCCGGTGGCCGCGCAGCCACCAACGGCAAAAAGCCGCCTGCAAAACGAAGACCGCAACGCCGATCACCAGGCTCAGCGCATATCCGCACCGGGAGGCGAGACCGAGTCCGAACGGGAAAAAGATCAGGGCGCCGACGACGGACTGCGCGATATAATTGGTAAGGCTCATCCGCCCGTAGAAGCGCAGGCCGTCGGTCACCCGGCGGAAACGGGCCGTGCGGTAGAGCAGCACGAACGAAGCCGCAAGCACCGCCGTGAAGGCAAGTTTCTGCCACATGTCGAGCACGGTCGCAGCCATGCGGGCCGCCGTCGCTTCGCCGAAAAGCCCGTGCAGGGCCTGGAGCGGCACGAAGGCAACGGCCCCGACGATCAGCGTCCGCACCCAGAAGCGCGCATTGTCCGCCGAATCCGAGAAAAGCCCTCGACGGCCGAGCAGCAGACCCAGCAGGAAAAGGCCCGCCGTCTGGCTGTACCGTCCGGCATTGACGGCCCACAGCAGACTCGCCTTCTGCCCGAGCGTGACGTTCCCGGCGACGAACTGCCAGAAATCCCCGGCTTTCGTATAGGCCGCAACCTCGCCGTACATGGCTCCGACGCCCAGATCGGGCGGAGCGAAACCCGGGTCGGCCAGCGCACGGAAGCAATGGTACCATTCGACGGGCTGCACGAGAAACAGCAGGGCCAGCGCCAGCACGGTCCGGTCGTTCAGACGCCGGACGGCGAACAGCACCACGCCCACGAGGCTGAACAGCAGCAGCACATCCCCCGCGGGAAAAAAGGCGGCGTTGAGCGTGGCGAACCCCACCAGCAACAGCAGCCGCCAGAGAAAGCGGCCTCCGAAGTCTTCGCCGCGGCTCTGCCGGGAGGCGTATTGCAGATGGAAGGTGAAGCCGAAAAGCAGCGCGAAGATCGCATAGGCCTTGCCTGCGAAAAGCGCGAACACGACCGCAAAGACACCTTCGTCGAGGGCCGCGAGCCACGCAGGCGACGAAGCCGGATAAACCGGAAAGATAAAATGTTCGAGGCTGTGTACGAGCAGGATCGCCATCACGGCAAAGCCGCGCAAAGCATCCACCGCGTCGATACGGGATTTTTCTGTTTTAAGCACAATGACCGTTATTTTGTTTTTTTCGGAGTAAAGGTAGCATTTAATCGGCAGCCGGGCCAATAAACCGCGGGGTTTTTGCGTTTGATGATAAAAACATTAATTTTGCAAATTCTAAATCCGATAACGGTATGGTCAAAATACTCTGGGTCGACGACGAAGTCGAACTGCTGAAACCCCACGTGCTGTTCCTCCAGCAGAAGGGCTATGAAGTGGACACCTGCAACAACGGATACGACGCGATCGACATGGCTTCCGAAGGAGCCTACGACCTGATCATCCTCGACGAAATGATGCCCGGCATGACGGGACTCGAAACCCTTCCCAAGATCAAGGAGGTGCGCCCCACGACGCCCGTGATCATGGTCACCAAGAGCGAGGAGGAGAACATCATGGACAAGGCCGTGGGGTCGAAGATCGCCGACTACCTCATCAAGCCCGTCAACCCCAACCAGGTGCTGCTCTCGATCAAGAAGAACGTGCACCAGCAACAGCTGGTGACCGAGCAGACCACCGCCGACTACCGTTCGGAGTTCGGCCGCATCTCGTCCTCGCTCCAGATGGCCGACACGTTCCAGGACTGGTGCGCGCTCTACCGCAAGCTCACCGCATGGGAGGTCGAACTGGCGGAATCCACCGACCAGAGCATCAAGGAGGTGCTGACCTACCAGAAAAGCGAGGCCAATCAGGAGTTCTGCAAGTTCGTGCGCCGCAACTACTACAACTGGATCAACAAGCGCTCGGACGACACCCCCGTGATGTCGCACACGCTCATGCGCACCAACATCTTCCCCGTCGTCGACGAGAACCCCAAGACCACGCTGCTGCTGATCGACAACTTCCGCTACGACCAGTGGCGGTCGATTTCGTCGCTGCTGCGGGGCTGGTACGACGTGGCGCAGGACGACTTTTACTGCGCCATCCTCCCCACCGCCACGCAGTACGCCCGCAACGCCGTCTTCGCGGGGCTTATGCCGCTGGCCATCGACCGCCTGATGCCCAACAAGTGGCTCAACGACAACGAGGAGGGCGGCAAGAACCAGTACGAGGAGGAGTTTCTGAAGCGGCTGATGAGCCAGAACGGCAAGAACTGGAAGTTCTCGTTCGACAAGCTGGTGCGCCCGGAGCAGGGGCGCAAGCTGGTGGACAACATCCAGAAGGTCTACGACGCCGATTTCTCGGTCATCGTCTACAACTTCCTCGACATCCTTTCGCACGCACGTACCGAGACCGACATCATCCGCGAACTCACGGAGGACGACGCGGCGTTCCGCTCGCTGACGCGCTCGTGGTTCGAGCACTCGGACCTTTACACCATCCTCAAGCTCCTCTCCGAGCGGGGACACACCGTCGTCATCACCTCGGACCACGGCACGATCCGCGTGGACAACCCGGTGAAGGTGACCGGCGACCGCGAGACCTCGGCCAACCTGCGCTACAAGACGGGCCGCAACCTCGCGTACAACTCCCGCGAAGTCTACGAAATCCTGAAACCCGAGGACGTGCAGCTGCCGTCGAGCAACCTCACGTCGAGCTACATCTTCGCCTACAACACCGATTTCCTCGTCTACAACAACGACGCGAACCGCCACATCCGCTACTACCGCAACACGTTCCAGCACGGCGGAATTTCGATGGAGGAGATGATCGTACCGTATATCGTTCTAAAGCCAAAACAATAGATGAAAACCATTCACATCACCTCGCAGGACGAGCTTCCGCAGGTCGCCGGGGCGATCATCGGCTCGCTGGGCCGCCGTACGGTGGTCGCCTTCCGCGGCGAGATGGGCGCGGGCAAAACCACGCTCATCCGTGAAATCGCCGCAGAACTCGGGGCCGCCGACACCGTGACCAGCCCCACGTTCGCCATCGTCAACCAATACAAGGGCGAGGGCAACCGACGCATCCACCACTTCGATTTCTACCGCATCAACGACCTGCGGGAAGCCTTCGACTTCGGTTACGAGGAGTATTTCTACTCGGGAGACCTGTGTCTGGTGGAGTGGCCCGAGAAGATCGAACAGCTGCTGCCCGACAACACGATGACGGTGCGCATCACCGTAGACAGCGACACGGCACGCACCTTCGAGATCGACTGACCGCCGGCTTGAAAAGCCGGATTCAGAACCGGCCGGATTCAAAGACCGCCAACCCCGGATCACGCCGTCGGGAGCTGTCCGCGCGCAGCCCCCATATCGCCGGCCCGTTTTTCCAAGGCCCCGCCCCCGTTTCCGCAAGGCCCCTGCCGCTTCGCAACCGCATCCCGGGACGAACCCCGCAAAGGTTCGTCCCGTTCGTTTGCCGCCACCGGAAAAATCCCTATCTTTGCAGCGGACATAATCGCCGCCCATGAAAAAACTCTTCAAAATCGCAGGTATCGCTCTGCTTTCGCTCATCGGCCTGCTGCTGGCAATCTTTCTGCTGGCCCGTTTCGTCTTCCGCGAACAGGCCATTGACTATCTGACCGGTCTCGAAAAACAGCAGCGCGTGGAGCTGCTCCGCGCCGCAGGCCCTTACGCCGCCGACACCGTGCAGTATCGCTTCACCTATAAACAGGACACCGTCCGCGCCCGTGAAATCCGCGAATACTTCCGGCTCGACACCCTCGTGAATCCCGCCGCGACGACCTGGGACAACGCCCGCGCGCTGGCGCAGTTCGTCGCCCGGAACATTCCCCACGCCAATCAGAAAGTCCAGCCCGAAACGCGCAACGCAATCGGACTGTGGGAGTATACCCGTACCGTAGAACCGGCTTTCAACTGCCGCCTGCACTCGATCCTGCTCCACGAGCTGCTGCTCTCGCAAGGGATCGTCAACCGCTTCGTGACGTGCCTTCCGGCCGACTCGCTCGATCGGGACTGCCACGTGGTCAACCTCGTTTGGCTGCCCGAATGCGAGAAATGGGCGATGATAGACTCGGACATGCAATCCTACGTCGCCTCGCCCGAAGGCGAAGCGCTCTCACTCGAAGAGATGCGGCAGCGTACCGTCGCCGGAGAGCCGATGACCGTACACCGGCTTCTCGGAACACGCGACCCGGAGAATTACCTCTCCTACTGGGCCAAGAACCTCTACTGGTTCACTTGTTGGGAGCAGACCGGATACGACAAGGAGGTCGGATACGAAGGCCGCGCCATCGCCCTGCTGCCCCCGGGGTTCGAGGGATTCTCGCTGGATGAATCCACCGTCCGGACCTCCGACGCCGACCGTTTCTGGGCCGCCCCGCAGCCGGCGGAATGATCCGGACCCGCAAAACTTTCAACTTATAATTTTCAACGCGCAATATGCAGGAATACATTTCGAAACAACACCGGATTTTACGTCCCGCCGAACAGATTTACGCCGTCATCAGCCGCTTCGACAACCTCACCCCGGCCGTCGCCGACCGCGTCGAGGAGTGGCAGGCCACCGAGGAGACCTGTTCGTTCAAGGCCAAAGGCTTCACCGTCCGTCTCCGCATGGAGGAGCGCATCGAACCGCGCCACGTCAAGATCGTGGGCGACGACGGGGGAATCCCGATGGATTTCGCCTTCTGGATTCAGCTCCACAAAGTCTCCGACACCGACACCCGCATGCGGCTGGTGCTGCACATCGAGCTGAACATGATGATGAAGATGATGATCGGCGGCAAGCTCCAGGGCGCCATCGACCAGATCGCCGAAGGCATCGCCCGCGCGATGCAGGCGCAGGCGTAGGACGCCTGCTTCAGGGGCGACCCCAGGCCGACAGGCCTCCGATCCCGACCATTGCACTCGCAGCGTAGGACGCCTGCTTAAAAAAGCAATCGCAGGACGACACGGCCTCCGACCCCGACCGCCGCTTCCGCAGCGTAAAAATTTTCAGAAGACAACCGCAGATATGAGACCGACCGACTACATCGCTTCGCTGTTCAAGCCTTCCGGAGGTCCCGGAGGGGAGTCTGCGGCATATGACTTCGATCCGATCGGCAGTTATTTCTACAACTGCCCGGCCGAAGAGGGAGTCTTTCAGATCGTCGACGCCGAGACGACGGCCGACCTCGACCTGAACGCCGTGTTCGAAAAGATCGACCGCACGACCTCACGTGTCGGCCAGCAATACCTCTACGCCCGGCTGCGGACGCTGCGGGGCGAGGAGGACGCCGCGGATTTCGACCGCCGGGTCGGTGCTTTCGAAAACGACGACGAACTGACGCAACGGTGCGCCGGACACCTTGCACGCCTCGCGGGCGACGACGCCTACGACCTCTGCCGGCTGATCTTCGACACCCCGGTCCGGGTCCGCCGCATCGGACTGATCTACGCGCTGACCGCTGCGGCCGCGGCCGCGCTGCTTCTCGCGCCGTTTTATCCGGCGCTGTTGCTGCTCTTCATGGCGATCTACGCGGTCAACATGTATATTCATTACAGCAACAAAATCAACATCTCCCTCTACACATCGGCCGTAAAGCAGCTTTCCACGGCCCTGAAAACCGCGCGGCACCTTGCGGCAGAGGGGGTTCCCGGCTCGGACGAAGCCGCACGGCCGATCCGCCGGGTCGCCGAGGTCGAGCACCGCAGCCGCATCGTCGGCACGCAGGGCGACGGAGGCAACGAACTGGCGGCCGTCGGATGGCTGGCATTCGAGCTGGTGAAGATCGCGTTCAACATCGAGGTGATTCTTTTCCACCGCTTCACCGGCAGCATCGCGACTCACCGCGACGCCATCCACGACGTGTTCCGCTTCATCGGCCGGACCGACGCGGCCATCTCGGTCATGCGCCTGCGCCGCGCCGCGAAGACCTGCCGCCCGACGTTCACCGACGGCAAATACCTCGAAGCCGTGCAGGTCGTGCATCCTTTGATCGAGGGCTGCACAGCGAACACCCTGACGCTCGACGGCACGGGGCTGCTGCTCACCGGGTCGAACATGTCGGGCAAAACCACCTTCATCCGGACGGTGATGCTCAACGCCCTGTTGGGCGAGACCCTCTGCACCTGTTTTGCGGAGCGGTTCACGGCGCCCTACATGCGGCTCCACTCGTCGATCCGCATTTCGGACGACATCACCGAAGGGACGAGCTACTATTTGCAGGAGGTGCTCACCGTCAAGCGGCTGCTCGAAGACGCGGACCGGCCCGCGGCGTGCCTCTTCGTGCTCGACGAACTGTTCAAGGGCACGAACACCACCGAACGTATCGCGGCCGGGAAAGCCGTGCTGGCGCGCCTCAACCGCGGGCCGCACATCGTGCTGGCCGCCACGCACGACATCGAACTGGCCGAACTGCTGCGCGGCGACGGCTACGAACTGCACCACTTCCGTGAAGAGGTGGCCGACGGGCGGCTGGTATTCGACTACTGCCTGCACACCGGTCCCCTCACCACGCGCAACGCCATCCGCATTCTGGAGCTGTACGACTACCCGCCCGAACTGATCGCCGAGGCGTACGACACGCAGCAGAAACTGCTCGGCAACGGTTAAATCGCGCCCGTTTTATAACCGGGCGCGATCCGTTCAGAAACCGGAAAGGGCGCAGAACCGGACCGGAAGCCCGGCTGCCATCTTCCGCCCATACGCCCCGGTTCCTAACCGGGCTATATCCGCGGCTTCTGCAACATGCGGATCACCAGCGAGGCGGCATAGATCAGCAGGGCGTAAATCAGCGATATGAATGATACCTTCAAGCCGCCGGCAACCAGCGTCAAAGGAACGTCGCCTACCTGCTGCACGACTTCAGCGGCATTGAACATCCCTTTCAACTGCCAGATCAGGTCGGTCACCAACACCAGCAGGCCGATCTCTCTGACCCATGCCGGGGCTTTCCACGCGGCAAACAACAGACAAATCAATTCCACGGTCAGGATCGACATGATCCATGTCCCGCCCTGAAGAAACAAATCGAACATAACGCAAAAGTTTTAAGTCATCGCGGGACCATTCCCGTATGGCAAAGATAGGCTGCCGCAGGCCGAAACCACAAAAAAACCGCCCGTCGAATCCCGTTCTTACGCCGTCGAATCCCGCCGATCGGCCCCGGGAGCGTTTTTTGCGGGACCGGGCGGGGACACCGGAGACTGATTTTACCTATATTTGTAAAAACGGAAATTCCGCATGAAACAGTTTCTGCCCGTCGTCTGGTGGCTCACGGCCACGCTCGTCATCGCCTTTGTCCTCGTGGGGTTGGGGTATCTCTTCGCCGACGCCCTCCTGCTCGGAGTGCTGTTCCTGCCCGGAATGCTCACGGCGCGTTACTTCGTGCCGCAGCTGTCGTTCGAAAACCGACGGCAGGGAATCCTCGACACCGTCTACCTTGCGCTGGCGATCCTCGGCATCGAATACCTCTCGCTGATGCTGGGCCATGCGGTGGTGCTCGGCGCCGACGAAGGCGGAATGCCGGGGCTGCTGCTCAACCCGCCCTTCATCCTGCTGGTCCTGACGGCCCTCATCGCTCCGGAAATAGCTCTCGAAAAACACCTCGAACGCCGCTGTCCCTACGCCCGTTCGATCAGTTTCGTCTCCGACCGCCGCAAAATCACGCTCGACCCCGCGGAAATCAGCTACGTCGAATCGAACGACAGCGAAGTGTGGATTCACACCGCCGGGGGCCTCGCCTACCGCACCAAAACCCGCATTTCGCAATGGGAGACACAGTTGGACAGCCGTTTCCTGCGCATCCACCGCTCGTTCATCGTCAACACGGCGCGCATCGACCGCTGCTGCCCGGCACACGTGGAGATCGGCGGAATGACCATCGAGATTTCGCGCAAATACCGGGAGGCCGCGCGCCGACAGCTCACAGAGCAGGCCGCAAACGCCTAATTTCGGCCCATAGCCGCCGCCACGCAGCGGATCGTCGGGAAAGCGTCGCGCAGATTGTCTGCCACCTCGCGGGGCGCACACCACACCGCGGAGTCGATCCCCTCCTCGGTCTGGGGCGTCAGACCGGCGCACCCGGACGCATGCAGTTCGTACCAGTGGGTCCGTTTCAGTTCCCAGCGCGCAGTTTTCGGAAAATAGTAGGCGTGCAGCGTCTCGCACAGCGGCCGCACGACCCGAGCCGCCACGCCCGTCTCCTCTTCGACCTCACGCGCAGCGCACTCCTCGATGCGCTCCCCGCACTCCAGATGCCCTTTGGGCAGGTCCCAGCGGCCGTTGCGGTGGATCATCAGCCACTCGCCGCAGTCGTTCACCACCACGCCGCCCGCCGCCTCGACCGGCGTGAACTCCGCAGCAAAGGCCGCGAAAGCCCTGTCGGGATCGTCCGAAACGACGGCCACGGAGTTGTGCGATTCGAGAAAATTGAGTATCTTGGCCCGTGATATGCCGCCGCAGGCTTCGGCCGCAACGGCGTACCACGCCCCGCCGGGAGCTTCGGCCGTGAACGCCACGGCCCTGTCGGCGAAATAAACGGTACGGTTCATCTTTTCATCGGAAATTTGTGAACAAATATACGTAAGAAACCTCAAAAAATGAAAAAAATTCTCCTGATGACGGCTATTGCAGCTATGGGCCTCGGCGGATGCGACAAGCGTCCCGAGCCTCTGAAGATCGACAATGCGCTGACGGCCGAAGAGATCGCCGCCGGACGCCTCACCCCCGAGGTGATGTGGAAGATGAGCCGCGCGGGCGGCTCGTCGCTCTCGCCCGACGGCCGGACGCTCCTCTACCAGCAGACCGACTACAACATGGCCGAGAACCGCGGCGTGACGACGATCCGGGTCGAGGACATGGACTCGAAGGCCGTGACATGCCTGACGGACTTCACGTCGAACAGCCTCTCGCCGAAGTGGAGCGCCGACGGACGGCACATCTATTTCCTCTCGGACCGCGGCGGTTCGATGCAGGTGTGGCGGATGAACGCCTCGGGCGGCGACGCGACGCAGATCACGGGCAGCGGCGACGGCGAGGGCGTTCCCGACGTGGAGGGCTTCGGCGTAAGCCCCGACGGAAAGCACATCTGGTGGGTGCAGACCGTGCGGACGGCCGACCGCCGTTCGTCGGACATCTACAAGGACATGGACAAATCGAAAGCCCGCATCTACGACGACCTGATGGCCCGCCACTGGGACTACTGGGACGAGGGCGAATACCGCCACATCTTCGTCGGCGAGCTGGGCAAGGGAGTCGTGACGGGCGGCAGGGACATCATGCCCGACGCGCAGTGGGACGCCCCGCTGGCGCCCTATTTCGACATGGCCGAGATCGCCTGGAACAACGCCGGGACGATGCTGGCCTACACCTGCAAACCGCTGACGGGCACCGCCTACGCCGTGTCGACCGATTCGGACATCTTCGTCTACGACCTCGAAAGCGGCGCGACGCAAAACATCTGCAAGCCCACCAACTTCAATACCGGCAAACCCGTCAACGATCAGGCGGCCATGGTCGGCTACGACAAATATCCCGTCTGGTCGCCCGATGATTCGAAGATCGCCTTCCTCTCGCAGCGCCGCGCAGGCAACGAGTCGGACAAGGCCCGCCTGTTCGTCTACGACTGCCACACCGCCGAAATGCAGGACCTCACCGCCGACTTCGACTACAACGCCCAGAACGTCGTCTGGAGCGGCAACGACCTGATCTATTTCATCGCCCCGATCGAGGCGACGCACCAGATCTGCCGCGTCGCGCCGTCGGTCGGCGAGGTGGAGGTCATCACCCGCGGCGACCACGACATCAACGCCTTCACGATGGCCGGGGAGCGGATCGCCGCCGAGATGTGCACGATCTCGATGGCCACGGAGTTCTTCGAGATAAATCCGGAGGACGGCTCTTTGGCGCAAATCTCGGCCATCAACAAATCGGTCTACGACAATATCAGGATGGGCGAGGTGCAGAAACGCTGGGTCAAGACCACCGACGGCAAGCAGATGCTGACGTGGGTGATCCTGCCGCCCGATTTCGACCCGTCGCAAAAATATCCGGTGCTGCTCTACTGCCAGGGCGGCCCGCAGAGCGTCGTATCGCAGTTCTGGAGCTACCGCTGGAATTTTCAGCTGATGGCCGCACAGGGATATATCGTCGTCGCGCCGAACCGCCGCGGCCTGCCCTCGTTCGGACAGGAGTGGCTCGACCAGATTTCGGGCGACTACTCGGGCCAGAACATCCGCGACTACCTCTCGGCCATCGACGACGTGGCCCGCGAACCGTGGGCCGACCGGGAGCGCATGGGCTGCGTCGGGGCGTCGTACGGCGGCTATTCGGTCTATTTCCTCGCCGGATGCCACGAGAAGCGTTTCAAAGCCTTCATCTCCCACTGCGGCATCTTCGATTTCGACTCGATGTACGGCGAAACCGAGGAGCTGTTCTTCGTCAACAACGACTACGGAGGCCCCTACTGGGACACGGCGAATGCCACGGCGCAGCGTTCCTACGCCAACTCGCCGCACAAGTTCGTCTCGAAATGGGACACGCCGATCCTGATCATCACCGGCGAGAAGGATTTCCGCATCCCCTACACCCAGTCGCTCGAAGCCTTCACGGCGGCCCGCACGCTGGGCATTCCGGCGCGGCTCGTGGCGTTCGAAAACGAGGCGCATCAGGTCTTCAAGCCCCAGAACTCGCTGGTCTGGAACCGCGAATTCTTCGGCTGGCTCGACAAGTACGTAAAATAGCCGACCCGACAGCGAACGAGGGCCACCCGGACCGGAACTGCGCTCCGGTGAAAGCAAAACCTCCCTGCCGGCGGGCAGGGAGGTTTTTTGCGCTCCGCACCGCCGGAAAGGCGCATCCGTGAGGATAAAAAGGAGGCTGTTCGTGATGAAAAATCCGGCGTTCGTTGAATTTATTTCCGCGAACGGGAACCTGTACCTATTTTTGTACACATTACAGATAAAAGAATCTATTCTATGCGAATTAATTTCCGGATTATTTGGCTCGCGCTGCCTCTGGTCTTCGGGGCATGCTCCGATTCTTCGGATGCGGACACCCGGCCCGCGACCGAAACAATCAGCGTATCGGTAGGCTCCGGTCCGAAGATCGACATCGAATCCGAAGACAGGTCCCGCACCCAGCTCGGCGAAGACGGAGTGTCGGTCAAATGGGCTTCCGACGACCAGATCGCACTCTGGGCCGTCAACTCCCGATCCGAGACCGTCTTCAGCAAACAGGCTTTCAAACTCTACCACTACAACACCGACTACAACACGGCCAAGTTCAGGGGAGACATCCCGCAAATGCCCGCGGACACCTACACCTATTATGCCGTGTCGCCCGTTCCGTCCGAAAGCGACGGCACGCAGGCCACCTACCTGATCCCTGACGTGCAGGACGGCGGCTTCAACGGCGACTGGGACGTGATGGTGGCCGATCCGGTCAAGGCCCCGGCTCTGGAGAAGAACGACACCGGCGAGACGGTGCAGTTCCAGTTCCGCCACAAAGTTCACGTGCTGAAAATACGCATTCCGAAAAACGACCTGGGCGAAAAGGTCTCGGAGATCACGCTGGCATTTCCGCAGCCCGTCACGGGGCGCATGACGGTCGATGCCGCCGACCCCGATGCCGCGCCGACGCTCACCGGCAGCAACAACACGCTGACGCTGCGTTTCGACACTCCGAAGGATGCGAGCGACGTGGTCTTCGCCGTCATCGCACCGGTGGAACTCACCGCCGAGCAGCCGGTGACCATCACCGCGATTTGCGAAGCCGGGGAATCCGAGCCGCGCAACATCCCCGGCAAACACTTCTCCGAAGGCCACACCACCCCGATCGCCTACCACATTCCCGCCATCGGCCGCTATTACACGCGTCTGAACTTCTCGCTGCCTGCGGACAAGGGTACGGCGACGCTGGGCGAGGCGGTCGGAAAGATCACCCTCACCGCCCCCGAAGGCTCGCTGTTCGACAACGGCACGAACATCTGCCAGTTCACGCCCGACGCCGAGGGCAAATACACGATGGTGCTCAAACCCTCGTGGACCGACAACCTCTCGGGAAAAGCCGTCACGGTACAGTACGAATCGGAAAGCGCTGTCGTATCGAACACGCTGACAATGCCGCAGATCACCGAATTCGGCAACAACGACATCACGCTCAGCGTCCCCTACCTGCTGGCGGAGGATTTCAGCAATATCATCCAGTTCGACTACGACTGCAACGTCGGAACGGGAACAAGCAGCAGCAGCGCCGGAAACAAGGATGCGCACCTGCTGTCCGACAAGGGCGCCATCGGATGGACGGCGGCTCGTGTGGGCGGGGAAACCGGGAAATGTATCCGAAGCTCCTGCCGGTTCGAAGGCGGAGGAGCCGGCAAGGCTTCATCGTATGCCCGCTACCCGGGACGTATCGACTCGCCGCCCGTCAGCGGTATCAAATCCGGCAAAACAGTCAGAGTCCGGGTTTCATTCGATTACGTCGGAGGACAGGACTCCTGGATGATGGACAGTAACAAAAATAAGGGCGGAACATACGGCAATCCTACGTTCAATTACGGCTACACGACCAATTCGGGCCAGCCCAACGGCGGAGACAATCTTGAAAACCCCGTCGAAGCGGAAGACATAGCCCTCGAAACCGACAAATCGTGGAATACCCCGCTTTCGAATTGGAACACCAAAACATTCCTGGCCGACTTTAACAGCGCCCACAGAATCTCATGGAAGGTGAATGTCAACCGTATCGGCAACGTATCGTCCTGGACCGGAATATTCGGCGCCAACGGCAATCACTACCTCTACCTCGACAACATCAAAGTATCCATCGTCAACGAATAACCGCCATGAGAAAACTGCTTTACCTGCTTGCATCGGCGGCTGTCATGGCCGGAGGATGCTCCGAAAAGAAAGAGACCCCGGCCGGAGAGGGCTGCGGAACCATCCGCATCGCCTGCGAGGCCGACGCCACGATTGATGCCGCTGCGGCGATGGCCGCGGTTCAGGGCGCGACCCGCGCTGCGGCAAAACCCGACGGCAAAGATTTCACGCTCCGCATCCGGGGTGAAAATTTCGACAAAAGCTGGGCGACGGTCGCGGCGTATAACGCCGAGGAGACCGCCTACTCCTTCCCCGAAGGCCGCTACACGATCACGGTCACCTACGGCGATCCCGAAGCCGAAGGCGCGGACAAACCCTACTACGCAGGCGCGACCGAAGTGGAGGTCGCGGCGCGCCGCACCAGCACCGCGCAGATCACGGCGACGATCGGCAATTCGCAGACCCTGGTACGCGCCACCGAGTCGTTCAAAAAATACTACAACAACGCGGAGTTCACCGTGACGACCGGAGCGGGCGGCATCTTCACGTTCCGTCCCTGCGACGAGGCCGAAGCGGAAGCCGTCTGGGTGCAGGCCGGAAAGCCGCTCACCTTGAAGGGTACGGCCCGGGGCCAGAGCCAGGACGGCACGTCGGAGGGGCCGCTCTACACCTTCACCCCCGAGCCGCTCGAAGCGGCACGCCCAGCCACGCGCCACATCTTCACGCTCGACGCCAAGAAGGCCGGCAGCGCGACGCTGACCGTCACCCTCGGCGAAGGATACACCGAGACCGTGGAACTCGACGTGGAACTCAACGACGAGGCCACCGAATAACGCAAATAAAAACACCGAGATATGAAAACCTTTACCAAGATTCTGACGGCTGCGGCAGCGACGGCGCTGCTCGCGACCGGCTGTGTGAACGAAGATCCCGCCTATAAGAACAACGAGCCGGGCACTCCGCCCGATCCCAACGCCAAAGGCTACCTGACGCTGGCGGACATGAGCATGCGCGTCGTGGTCGACACCGATACCGAAACCCGCCCCGACGACACGTCAGACGAGACGGCGAAGCCCCAGACGCGCACCGACGAGGCGCAGCCCGACGTCGACACATTCATCATCGAAATTCGCGACGCAACGGGCAAGCTGGCGCTCCAGGAGACTTACGGCGATCTGAAGGTCTCGATCGGCGAGGCAGGCAGGCTGGAGCTTCCGGTGGGCGGCTACACGATGGAGGTCCGTTCGGAAGAGGCCGCCACGACGCCGGCAGCCGAATGGGAACACCCCGTCTATTTCGGTTCGCAGGAGTTCGTCATCGAGAAGAACCAAACCACGCCCATCAACGAGGTCGTCTGCACGCTGAACAACATCAAGGTGACGCTGATGTGTTCGAAAGACCTCGCCGACCAGCTCACCGCCGACACCAAGTCGACCGTCACGCTGGGCGAAACGACGATGACCTTCCTGAAGGATGAAACCCGCGCGGCCTACTTCATGCCGCAGGGCGAGACCAACACGCTCAAATTGCACCTCGAAGGGGCTTTCGCCGATACGCCCGACGCACCCGTCCGGATCAACAAGAGCATCTCGGGCGTCAAGGCCGGACAATGGCGCAAGCTCTCGATCGTGATCACCTACTCGGACAAGGGAGACATCAAACTGGACATCGACGTCAACGACTTCATGGAGGACGACGAAATCCCGGTCAACGATCCCGACAACCCCGGCGAACCCGGACTTCCCGTCGCCCCGACCCTCGAATGTCCGGGCTACGACCTCACGAAACCCTTCCAGCTTCTGGCCTCGATGTTCGACGCCCAGGGCAACTACACCCGGCCGTTCGCATTCAATCTCGCCTCGTCCAACGGCATCGGGTCGTTCGCGGTGAAAATCACGTCGGACAACTCCCGGCTGACCGGCATGGTGTCCGGAATCGGCGGTCCGGAATTCGACCTCTGCACAATCGGGGCGTCGGACCCCGCCTACACGGTTCTCGCAGGCCTCGGCTTCCCGCTGGGCGACGATCTCAAGGGGGCGACTTCGAAGAGTTTCGACATCGCAGGAGCCATGAAACTGCTCTATCCCGCATACGAGGGCACGCACGCATTCGCCTTCGAGATAACCGACGCCAAAGGGCTTTCGGCCCGGGCGTCGCTGACGCTCACGGTCGATCCGGCCAACGAAGGCCCTTCGATTGTCGGCGTAGATTTCAATATCGACGAAACGCAAACGCCGTCCGCAGACCGCGACACGGAGATCGACATCACGGCGCAAACAGGCATCAAATCGCTCGACGTGACCATCGACTGCGACAACCTCGACGCCAAGGAACTCGGCACGATGGGCATCCCGGCCCGGTTCGATCTCTGCAATATCGAAGGCTTCGAAGATACGAACGGAACCATGCATCCGGCCGAAGATGTCCGGGAGGCGATTTCAGCCCTCGGATTCCCCATCGAGGACGCAGTCAAGGACAAACCGTCCATTCGGCTCAAGATCGACAAGATGTTCACCGGATTGCTGACAGGCTTCCCCGGCAACAACAATTTCATACTCACGGTGACGGAGAACAACGGTCTCAGCACGACCAAGACCCTGAAGTATTACGTACCGGCGAATTAAGGCTGACGAATTATGAAAAAATACATTACCGCCGCCCTGCTGTTCTGCGCCGCGCTGACGGCCGCCTGCTCGAAAGAGACGGCCGGGAGCGCCGACACAGGCGACACGGGTGCGCTCGAAATGCGGGTTTCGGCCACGCGGGCCGAAGCCGACGGGGAATACGACCCCTTGCAACGCCTTGCCGTACGCATCTACCGCGCGAGCGGCGAGCTGCTGCGCCAATACACCGCAGAGACGCTCCCCTCACGGCTGGAGCTGCTCGCGGGCGAATACCGCGTGGAGGTCGATGCGGGAGAAGCCGTCCCCGCGTCGTTCACCAAACGTTTCTACAAAGGCGAGAAGACCTTTACGGTGGCAGCCGGACAGACGACCGTAGCCGAAGTGGAGTGCAAACGGCAGAACGTCGTCGCCGAAGTGAAATTCGACGCCACGGTTTCCGCCGCTTTCGGCGAGAATTTCCATGCGTGGGTAGTCGCCGCCGACGCGTTCGACGAAGGGCAGGTTCAGCAGGGCGGCGTCCCGGCGCTGAACTACACGGCCGACGGCACGGGCTACTTCACCATGCCCGAGGGTGCGACCACGCTCACGACCCGCTTCGAGGGCACGCACCCCGACCGCGGCGTCATCGTCAGGGAGGCCAGATTCGAAGGCGTGCAGACCGGCGGCAAATACAGCGTCTCCTTCCGGTTCTCGAAAGACCTGCCGGGCTTCATCGAATGCTTCGTCGTCAAGGTGGACACCTCGACCGACGACTACGACGACACGTTCCCGTTCAGCCCCGAGCCGAGCATCGAAAGCGACGGTTTCGACATGGACCAGCCGCAGGATTTCATCCCCGGGACAACCTCCCCGAAACGTTACATGATAACCACGATGGCCGCCGTAAAGAGCGTCGTGATAGGCATCGGCGACGACAGCTACGAAGCGCTGAACGGCACGACCGAGGGCGTCGAGGTGACCAGGGAGAGCGACTTGAGCCTGACGGTCACCCTTTCCGACGCCTTCTTCGCAGGGCGTCCGGGCGGCAGCCATCCGGTGAGCATCCGCGTCACGGATTCGGCCGGCGCCGAAGCCACCGCCATCTCGGAATACCGTCTGCAAGGCCTTCTGCCCATTGAAAAGACGGATTACGACCTCTGGACGAACAGCCTCACGCTGCGCGCGCTGGTCCTCGATCCGAACGTCACGACGGCGACCTTCGGGCTGCGCGTCAAAGACGGCGAGTGGTCCGACGCCGAGGGCGTAAACGCCGGCGAGGGCATTTATACGGCCACGTTCACGGCCCAATGGAAGGAATCGGTCAATGCCGCGGGCCTGACCGTCCACACCCCCGTCGCAGGCACCGGCGTCTTCGCCGGCAACAGCTACGAGGCGCGGGCGGCGCTCGATGGCGAAACCGTCTCCTCGGCAGAGTTTCAGGCCGCTGCCGGGCAGGTCATCCCCGACGGGGATATGGAAAGCGGATCACTCCCCTGTTTCGGCAAAAGCACGTCGGAATCCACGACGTTCTGGGGCAGCGGCAATGCCGCAACTTCGAGACTGTGTGCGCAGTCGACCAAACCCGGCATGGGCGGCAGCTACTGCGCCAAGCTCGAATCGCAGCCGGCGTTCGGCCTGCTCGCCGCGGGCAATCTCTTCTCGGCAACGTTCCGTTTTGCGAGTCTCTCGGGAACGGCCAGTTTCGGAATGCCCTACCAGTGGACAGCGCGTCCGACGGCCTTGCGGCTCAAATACCACGCCACCGTGGGCGCCGTCAATAAGGGAACCGTCACCGAAGAGCACGAATACATTCAGGACGGCCAAGACCGTTCGCGTATCTTCGCCGTTATCGTCGATTGGAACAGCCGTCACGCGACTGTCGCCGGCATGGGGTCGCCGACAGGCGTGTGGGACCCCGCCAAAACCGCCGAAACCGCCGAAGGCCCCGTCATCGCCTACGGATCGCTGCTGATCGGCGAAACCACACCAGGCGACGCGATGACGACCGTGGAGATTCCGATCGAATATTACGACAGAACGACCAAACCTACGGGTGCATATACACTCGTCATCTCCTGTACGACGAGCGCCTACGGCGACTTCAAGGTCGGTTGTCTGGGCAATGTCATGTACGTAGACGATTTCGAATGGGTATACTAATCACTAAACGCAAGCAGATGCGCAAGCTATTCATCCGCACGCTCGCCCTCGCGCTGTGCCTCACGGGCACGGCGCAGGCGCTGCGCGCACAGGAAACAACCGCCGCCCAAACTGCGGCGGCAGCCGACCAGCGTCCGAAAACAATCAACGAAATGCGCCAGGAGCGCGGACTTACCGACACGCACAACCTGTTCGTGCCGAAAGGACAGTGGATTTTCGGCGGTACGGCCTCCTACTCGACCCATACCAACAAAGGCTATCAGTTCCTCGTCATCGAGGGAATCAACTCGAAAGGCTACACCTTCCGCGTCAGCCCGATGATCGCCTACGCCTTCCGGGACAACATGGCCCTCGGAGGACGCTTCATCTATTCGCGCACGCTGCTCAAGCTGGACAACGCCGAACTGCATTTCGGCAACGAGGAGACGGGCACGAACATCGTGGCCAGGGATTTCTACTCGCTCAAGCAGACCTATTCGGCGGCGGCGATCTGGCGGCAGTACATCCCGCTGGGACGCAACAAACGCTTCGCGCTGTTCAACGAGATGTCGCTCGCGGCCGGAGGCACGCAGGCGCGCTTCGCCAACGACTCGCCCGTGAAGGGAACCTACGAAACCGGCTACACCCTCTCGCTGGGCATTTCGCCGGGCATCGTAGCCTTCGCCACCAACAACATGGCCGTCGAAGTGAACGTGGGCGTGATGGGCATCAGCTATACCCATACCAAACAGGTTCACAATCAGGTCACCGTGGGCAAACGCAACACGAGCATGATGAACTTCAAGGTCAATATCTTCTCGATCGGCCTCGGCATGGCCTTCTATCTCTAAAAACGGCACACTATGACACGAAGCATACTCTGCACCCTGCTGATCATAATTATCTCGTGCGGCAACGCGCTGGCGCGGCAAACCGCCGCAACCGGGAATCCGAAGGAAACAGCCGCTCCGGCAGCCGCAATCGCACCCGCCGCAGCCGGAACGATCTCCACCGAAGAAGAAGCCCCGGCAACCGGAAATGCGCCGGCCGCCGAAGCGCCGGCCTCGGAAGCGGCAGTCCCGGCCGACGGACAGAAGCAATTGCAGGCACTCAAGGCCGCGGAAGTTCAGTCGCCGATCCGCGGCAAAAAACAGTTCCTGCCCACACGCCGGCGTATCGACCGCGAAATCAACAAGCTCAAGTTCGCCTACAAGGGCGAGGTGATCATGGGTCTGACGGCCTCCTACGGCACGATGTCGAGCGACGACACGGACATCATGCTCATCCTCGACGGCATCGACGCCGACGGCACGGTGGCCACCGTCAAACCCTTCATCGGCTATTTCTACCGCGACAACAACTGTCTGGGCGTGCGTTTCGGCTACCGCCACATGGACGGCAACCTCGATGCCGCACGCTACGACCTGGGCGAAAGCAACGACGCCTCGGGCAGCATTCCGAAGGTCAATTTCAACAGCGACAACTACTCGTTCGGCATTTTCCACCGCTCCTACGCGGGACTCGACCCGAAGGGCCGTTTCGGACTGTTCGCCGAGTTCGAACTCTCGCTGTCGACCGGAACGTCGAAACTCTCCTACCAGCCCGACACCGCCAGCGACAACATGAAAACCACGTTCAGCGACAATACGCAGCTCAAATTGGCGTTTAATCCGGGAGCTGCCGTCTATATCTTCCCCAACGTCTGCGCCACGCTGTCGTTCGGGCTGGGCGGCATCCAGTACACCTCCGTCACGCAGAAGGACGACGCCGGCAACAAGATCGGAACGCGCAAGGCTTCGAACATGCGTTTCAGGCTCAACGTCGCCGCCATCAACTTCGGCATGACGGTACACCTGTGGGACAAGAAAAAGAAATAAATTATGACCAGATACCTGAAAACAGCACTCCTTGCAGCCGCGGCGCTCCTCGCGTCGTGCATCCACAACGACATCCCCTATCCGGTCGTCGAACTCCGCATCGCGAGCGTCGAAGGCCAGGGCTTCTCGGTCTCGGAAAACAACGTCACGTCGCGGACAGTCACCCTCTCGCTCGACGAAGCGACCGACATCCGCAACGTGCGGATCGACGCCGTGGGTTACGACGCCGTCATCCACAGCATCCAGCTCGACAAGGAGGAGGTCCTGCAACAGATCCGCAGCTCCCGGGAGCTGACCGGCACGTTCGACCTGCGTTCGCCGATCTACACCACGCTTTCGCTCTACCAGGATTACGAATGGACGATCCGCGCCACACAGACCATCGAGCGCCGTTTCAGCGTGACGGGGCAGATCGGCGCCACGGAGATCGAGGAGAAAAACCGCATCGCCCGGGTCCTCGTCCCCAGCGACACCGATCTGGCACATATCGAGGTCACGGAACTCAAACTCGGCCCCGCCGACATCACGACCTATTCGCCCTCGCTCGAAGAGCTTTCGGGCAGCAGCTTCGAATCGGTGCGTTTCGTAGACGTCACCTGCCACGGAATCACCGAACGGTGGCTGCTTTACGTGGAGCCTACCAATGTGAAGGTCGCCCTCCGGGCAACCGACCTGTGGAACAATACGGCCACGGCCACCGCTCTCGTCTCTGCCGAGGAGTATGCGGCCGGCGCCGCGCTGGAATACCGGATCAAGGGCGCCACGGAGTGGCAGAGAATGGCGGAAAGCAGCTACGAGGCCGGCATCCTGACGGCAACGCTCGCGCCCGAATGGAGCTCGTCGACCAACCCCCACGGGCTTGCCGTCTACAACTTCGTGCCGGACAAGGGTCTCTTCGCAGGGCACACCTACGAATTCCGCCTGACAGTCGGGGGCGAGCAGACCCAGCTGATGGAATATGCGGCCCCCGCGGGCAACACGATTCCCAACGGCGACCTGGAGGACAGCTCGCTGAGCTGCTGGACCCAGAACAACAAGACCGCAGAATTCTGGGGCAGCGGCAACAACACCTTCACCAGGGGACTCTGCACGCAGGCCTCCTTCGACGGAGGCACGCGCGCCAAACTCCAGGCTACGTCCGCCGTGGGAGTCCTCGCTTCGGGCAACCTCTTCTCGGGGCTGTTCCAGAAGGACGTCTTGACCCGGGGTGTCGTGTCGTTCGGCCAGCCTTACGCCTGGAAAGCCCGTCCCAAGGCGCTGAAACTGCAATACTATGCAGAACATATCGGCATCGTCGACATCGAAAAGAATTTCGGCGCCCCGATTCACGAAGGGGACCGGGACAAGGCCCGCATCATGGTCGCCATCGTGGACTGGAACACCCGCCGCGAAGTCGGATCGGGCACGGAAGCCCCCACCGGGACCTGGGATCCGGAAGAGACCACTTCGGTCGACGAGGGACCGATCATCGCCTACGGCTCGCTTTTCATCGACCAAAGTTCGACCGGCGGCAAGATGATCGACGTACAGCTTCCGCTCAACTTCTACGACACGAAGGCCAAACCCTCCGGATTGTACCAGATCGTGATCTCCTGCTCGACGAGCGCCTACGGCGACTTCATGGCAGGCTGCAAGTCGAACATACTCTACGTCGACAATTTCGAGTGGGTCTATTGACAATGCCTATTTTCGCAACCCGCAAAAAGCAGAGCCTCACCGGTTCTGCTTTTTGTTTACCCTGGCGGTCCGAAAAAAAACACCGGAGGAGGTAGGGTTTCAGCGCTTTCATCCGTGATATAGATAGAATGAAGAGACCCGAACATATCATCGAAGATCTGATAACCCGCCAACTGGACGGCACACCCCTCACCGACACGGAACGCCGGGAACTGCAGGAGTGGCTCGAAGCATCCGAAGCCAACCGCGACGCCTTTCTCCGGGCTTACAAAGCCTGGGGAAACGCCCGCCTTGCGGAAACCCGGTTCAACACCGGGCAAGCCCTCGAAAACGTCATGGCCCGGATTGCCGAAGCATCCAGACCCCGGTCTTTCCTGCGGCCGCAACTGCGCCGTCTGGGCATCGGCATCGCAGCGGCAGCCTGCGTCATGCTGGCCGTTGTCGGTTACTACCGACTGCAACCGTCGACCGTCCCGGACATCGAAATGTTTATCCGGCAGGCCGACACCCCCGTATTCACCCAGAAAGAGGTGCAACTGGTGCTGTCCGAGCAGAAAACCCTCCTGCTCGAAACCCAAAAATCGACAATCCGTTACGATTCGACCGCCATCCGGATCAACAACGCCGAAAAAACCATTCCCAAAAAAGAGGCTGCGACGTTCAACCAGCTGGTCGTTCCCTACGGCAAGCAGACGACGCTGACGCTCGCCGACGGAACCCGCGTCTGGATCAACGCCGGATCACGGCTGGTCTACCCCGTCGTATTCGAAAAGCAGAAGCGCGAAATATACGTCGAAGGCGAAATCTACATGGAAGTGGCGCACGATGCCGAACGGCCTTTCTCGGTACACACAGGCAAAATGGATGTCTGCGTTTTGGGAACCAAATTCTACATATCCTCCTACGGCCGCGATCGCACGCAGGAGGTCGTCCTGCTCTCCGGCTCCGTCAGCGTAGCCCCTGCCGGACGATCCGACCGCGGAATTCGCATCGTTCCCGGCCAACAAGCCATCCTCGGCACCTCGGAATCGCTGGAGGTCCGCGAAGTGGAAGCCGAAAGCTACATCAGTTGGATTCACGGATACCTGCCCTTCGACAACGACCCGCTGTCGAACATCCTCGAACGCCTTTCCCGCTACTACAATTGTCGGATCGAGTGTACGCCCGAAGCCGAAGCGCTGACGCTCTCGGGCAAACTCGAACTCAAAGACGATCCGGCCGAAGTGCTGAAAATCTTGAGCGCAACAGCCCCCATCAACCTGCAAATCACCGGATCCGGGAATTTCCGAATCGACTATAACCCGACTACCAACAACCCAAACTGACCTGCCTATGTAACAGCCCGTATCCCTCCAAAAAAAGACCGGATGTCGTCCCTCAACGACATCCGGAGCGATTGAAAATCTAAAATAGCCTTTTAAACTTCAAATCTTTACAAATGTACAACAAAAATGGTAAAATCGGTCTTTTTAAGGCCGATAATGGGGGATTATTCCACCTATTCCGGATAACATTCCTGTTTTTGCTGGCAACAATCGGGTTCATCCGGCCCGTCAGTGCACAAACGGCAGAGGCGGCGAAAACCATCACGCTCAACGTACAGAACCGCCCCATCAAGGAGGTCCTCACACTGATCGAACGCCAAAGCGACTACATCTTCGTTTACTACGACAACATCTTGGACATCCACCGCAAAGTCACCCTGAAAGTAACGAATCAGCCCATTTCGGCTGTACTGAAACAGTTGTTCGCCGGAACCGACAACACCTGGAAACTCTCGGGAAGGCAGATCGTCATCGGACGCTCCGTAACTGCGGCCGCAGCTACACCCCGGAAGATCACACGCATCACAGGCGTCGTCAGGGACCAGAACAACGATCCGCTCATCGGCGTCACGATCCGCATCAAGGCCCGTCCGAACATCGGTACAGCCACCGACATCAACGGCAAATACCTGCTCGACGTTTATCCCGACGAAGTACTGGAATTCAGCTATGTAGGTTACAAATCGCAGGACGTTTCGGTCGCAGGGCAGGAAATCGTCGACGTGGTTATGCTGCAAAACGACGCCATCCTCGACGCCGTGGAGGTGGTGGGCTACGGCGTGCAGAAAAAGATCAGCGTCATCGGCTCGCAGCAGACCATAGCGACCAAGGAACTGAAAGTTCCCGTCGCCAACCTCACACAAGGCCTTGCGGGCCGCGTATCGGGCCTGGTCTCGGTACAGCGAACCAGTGAACCGGGCTTCGACGACGCGAACATCTACATCCGCGGCATCTCAACGCTGACAGCCAGCATGAGCGCCCCTCTGACGCTCGTCGACGGCGTTCCCCGCTCGTTCTCCAACGTCGACCCCGAAGACATCGAGAGTTTCTCGATCCTGAAGGACGCCTCTGCAACTGCTGTTTACGGCGTTCGCGGCGCCAACGGCGTCATTATCATCAATACCAAAAGCGGTCTGAAAGGACGCCCCAAATTCAGCGTACGCTATACCGAAGGCCTCACCAAACCGACCAAGATCACCGATTTCGCCGACGGCGCGACTTACATGGAGATGTCGAACGAAGCGTCGCTCACCCGCGGCGGCGGCAAACTATACAGCCAGGAGATCATTGATAAGACCCGCCGCGGGGAAGACCCCTATCTCTATCCCGACGTAGACTGGATGAAACAGATCCTGCGTAACTTCAGCCGCAACCGCTCGGCCAACGTCAACGTGCAGGGCGGTTCCGACAAGGCGGTCTACTACATCGGCCTGGCCTACTACGACGAGAACGGCATGTACAAGGACACGAAACTGGCCGACTACAACTCGAACACCTTCTACCGCCGTTACAACGTCACCTCGAACCTCACGCTCAACCCGTTCCGCACCACCGAAATCAAACTGGGCATCCAGGGCTACCTGGCCAACGCCAACTATCCGGCATCTTCGCAGGCAAGCATCTTCGAATCGGCCTATTTCACACCTCCGACCTATATCGCGCCGCTCTACCCCGACGGCAAGCTCGGCGCCTTCTCGGGCGGCGATATAAACCCGGTGGCACAGCTCGGCGCAACGGGCTATGCCAACCAGTGGCGCAGCCAGGTTTATTCGAACCTGCGCATCACGCAGCAGATTTACAAAGGGCTCTCGGTTTCAGGCATGTTCTCGTTCGACACCTACAACTACACGAGCAACCGTTTCACCAAAACCCCGAACACCTACCACGCCACAGGACGCGACGCCAACGGCAACCTGCTCTACGAGCAAACCCGCCAGGGAACCGAGAACCTGGCCTACAGCCTCAGTGCAAAGGGTAACCGCGCCATCTATCTGGAAGCCGCAGTCAACTACCGCAACACTTTCGGCAGGCACACCGTATCGGGCATGATGCTCTTTAACCAGAGCGACGAAATCAATACCAAAGCCACCAACGTCGAAGAGGCGCTGCCCTACCGTTTCCGCGGCCTGGCAGGACGTTTCACCTACTCGTTCGACGACCGTTATTTCGGGGAGTTCAACTTCGGATACAACGGTTCGGAGAACTTCGCCCCGAAAAACCGTTACGGCTTCTTTCCGTCGGTCGGACTTGGCTGGGTAATCAGCAACGAACCCTTCTTCAGAGGCGCCACAGAGGTGATCCAGTACCTCAAACTGCGCGGCACATGGGGTCGTGTCGGCAACAGCCAGATCAGCGGACGCCGTTTCGCCTACCTGGCTACGGTCAAGGACACCAACGACACCAGTTACCAGTTCGGAAAGAACATGGACCAGACCTACGGGACTACGGCCATCGACGAATATGCCGTCGACGTAACGTGGGAGATCGCCGACAAAACCAACATCGGACTGGACATGCGCCTGCTGAACAACAAGTTCAACCTGCAATTCGACGCCTTCAAGGAGTCGCGCAAAGGCATTTACCTGCGCCGCACAAGCATTCCGTCCTATTTCGGTATGATCAACAACCCCTACGGCAACATCGGCAAAGTCGAGAACAAAGGTATCGAAATGTCGGTCAGCTATGCCAATTCGTGGCGGGACTGGTCGTTGAGCGTCATGGGTAACTACTCGTTCAACCGAAACAAGGTCCTCGAAGACGACAGCACCGTGGCCTATCCCTGGCAGAAAACCATCGGCAACAAGGTCGACCAGCGGTTCGGGCTCATCGCACTGGGACTCTTCGAAAGTCCGGAGGAGATCGCCGCAGCGCCTGTACAGGTCGGCGACACGCGCCCGGGCGACATCCGCTACAAGGACATCAACGGCGACGGCAAAATCGACGAATATGACAAAGTGCCCATCGGCTGGGGAAGTGTCCCCGAAATCGTCTACGGCTTCGGATTCTCCGTAGGCTGGAAAGGCCTCTCGCTGTCGGCCATGTTCCAGGGCGCCGCACACGTCGACGCGATCCTCAGCGGCGAAGGCGTACTGCCTTTCGCACAGGGATCGAGCCGCGGCAACCTGCAGAGCAACATCACCGACCGTTGGACCGAGGCCAATCCCCGCCAGGATGTCTTCTACCCGCGCCTCTCGATCGGCAACATGAACATGAACTACGAAGCCAGCACGTGGTGGCTCAAAAATACCAGCTACCTGCGTCTGAAAAACATCGAACTCTCCTATACGCTCCCCGACCGCTGGATGAAACGCATCCACATCAACAATGCGCGCATCTTCATACAGGGCGTCAATCTGCTTACATTCAGCAAATTCAAACTGTGGGACGTGGAACTGGGCGACGGCCGCGGCGCAAAATATCCCAACATCGGTTCCGTCAGCCTGGGTATCAATTTCAACTTCTAAAATCCCCGACAAGCTATGAAACTTAAAACAATACTCACTTTACTGGCCGCCCTCGGCATCCTGACCGCCTGCAACGACGACTTCTTCGACCAGGTTCCCGACGACCGGATCACCATCGAGCAGGTATTCCAGCGCACCTCCTACTCCGAGAAATACCTGGCTACCGTTTACAGCTACATCCGCGACGAGTCGCACCGCACCAACGGCGTGCCCTGGGACCCGTGTTCGGACGACCTGGACGTTACCTACGACCGCGAGGATTACAACTCCTTCAAGATGAACCTCGGCAACTGGAGCGCATCGTCGAACTACTACGAGTACTGGTCGCACTACTACCGGGGCATCCGCTCGGCAACCTACTTCATCCAGCACATCGGCTCGAACCAGGAGATGCTCGACGATCCTACGCGCGGCCCGATCGTCGTCGAACAATACAAGAACGAAGCCCGCTTCCTGCGTGCCTGGTTCTATTACTGCCTGCTGCGCCAGTACGGTCCGTGCGTACTGCTGGGCGACGAAGTCCTTCCGGGCGACCTCGACCGCGACGATGTGAAGATGAACCTGCCGCGCAGTTCCTACGACGAGTGCGTGGATTACATCGTCGGCGAACTGGACGACATGATCGACAACAACCGCCTGCCGCTGCACTTCACCGTGCAGGCCGACAAGGATTACGGCCGGGCGACACTGGCCATGTGCATGGGACTCAAAAGCCGCGTACTGCTGCTGGCCGCCAGCGACCAGTTCAACGGCAACCCGGCCTACGCCAACGTGGTCAACACGGACGGCAAACACCTTTTTTCGACCCGAAAAGACCCCGAAAAGTGGAACAAGGCCGCCCAGGCTGCAAAAGATGTCATCGACCTGGGAATTTTCGACCTCTACAAGGAGTACCACACCGACGGAACGCTCGACCCTTACCTGTCCTGCCGCAACGTTTTCCTGGAGAACTGGAACAGCGAGGTGATGATGGTCCGCATCAGCAACTACCTCAAACATTGGGAACGGTCGGCTTCACCCCGGCAGTTCAGCGGCTATGAAAGCATGGGGGCGACCCAGCAACTGGTCGACGCTTTCCGCATGAAAGACGGCACGGCCATTACCCCGGACAAGGAGAGCGGCTATTCGAAGGCGAACTACTCCGACCCCAAATCGGGCTGGGTATTCGCTCCCGCCGGTACGCGCAACATGTTCGTCAATCGTGAACCGCGTTTCTACGTCAACATCTGCTTCAACGGCGCCTACTGGATCGGCGATCAGAAAACCCGCATCCAGCTCTACTACACCGGAGGATCGGGAAAGAAAGGCACGTGGGACTTCCCGCGTTCGGGATACATCGCCATCAAAAACGTTTCGCCCTCGTCCAATCCCAAGAACGGCAACTACATCAAGCGTCCCTTCGTCATCATGCGTTACGCCGAGATACTGCTCAACTACGTCGAGGCGCTCAACGAATACGATCCCGGGAATGCGGACATCGAAACCTACCTGAACAAAATCCGCGAGCGCGGCGGCCTGGGACCGGTCCAAAGCGATCTCAACCAGAGTCAAATGCGCGAGCAGATCCGGCTGGAACGCCGCATCGAACTCTGCTTCGAGCAACTGCGCTATTTCGACACCCGCCGCTGGCTGATCGCCGACCAGACCGACGGAGGACCCTTCTACGGCATGAACGTCGACGCAGGCAACAGCTTCACCGACGAGGCGTTCTACGAGAAAACCGTATTCGAAACCCGCGTGTTCCGGCCCGAGTTCTACCTTTTCCCCATTCCCCAGTCCGAAATCAACCGCGATCCGCAGATCGTCCAGAATCCCGGATGGTAACCGTAAAAACGAATAACGACTATGAAACTTACGAAATACCTGGCTGTCCTCTGCTGCGGAACGCTCTTCGCAGCCTGCGAAAACCCGATTCAGGACGACCTGAACGTGGACAACCCCGAGAACTATACGCGTATTTACACGGTCAACGCCGTCGACGACGCCTCCAAGAACACACTCTCATTCCCGCTCGAACGCGACACGTCGCTCATGGTCTACGCCAACTTGAGCGGAATCCGCAACCCGGGATGCGATGTGACGGTCAAATTTCGCGTCGCCCCCGAACTGGTGGATACCTACAATCAGAAGCACCAGAGCAACTACCCGATGATGCTTGATGGAAGCTACACGATCGAGAACCTCGAAGCCGTGATTCCTAACGGGAAATACATCTCCTCGCCCATCCGGATCGCCATCAACAGCCAGGCGTTCGACGGCGTGGGCGTCTTCCTGCTGCCGGTACGGATCGAGAATGTGACACCCGACCTGGCCGTCAACGAATCGTTGCAGACGGCTTACCTGCGCATCAACGGCTACTACACCGAAAATCCGTTCCCGAGATACGACAGGAGCGGCTGGTCGATCGCCGGGTTCTCGACGCAGGAGGCTGAAGCGACATCAACCTACCCCAACCGCGGATTGGCCGTTTCGATCATCGACGGCGAAAACAACACCTATTGGGGTACGCAGTGGCGCAACGCCAAACCCGGCCCGCCGCACTGGATCGCCGTCGACATGGGCGCACCCAAGGAACTGCACGGACTCACAATCCGCGGACGGTCTGACAAAGAAGGCTCCGACGTTCCCAAGAGCAGCGGCAACCCGCGTATCTTCAACATCGACGTGAGCGACGACAACCAAAACTGGACCCATGCAGGGACCTTTACCGTCGAAAACCGGATCGAGAACACGGTATACCTCGACCACAAGGCAACGGGGCGCTATTTCCGTATCTTCGTCACCGCCACGCAGGCCGACCTCTACCAGACCTGCATCGCCGAAGTATGGGCATTCTGATCCGACTAACAAATTTTTAAACCAAACAAAAGACTATGAAAAAGACTATATGTCTGTGGGCGCTGCTCCTGATTGTCGTTTCATGCACCAACGACGACAATTACAACGACGAGCACGGAGACAAGGCAGTCATTCCACCCAAAGGCAGGATCATCCGCATAATGACCTACAACATTTACGGCGCACGCGCCACAAGCCCCGCCAATGCAGCCGATCTGGACGCGCTGGCCGAGGTAATCCGCCGGCAGGACCCCGACTTCGTAACCCTCAACGAGGTGGATGTCTTCACCAACCGCACGGGAAAAGACGTACACCAGGCCCGCGACCTGGCAGCCAAACTCGGTATGGAGTGGCACTTCTCGAAAGCCATCGACCGCGACGGAGGCGAATACGGCGACGCCGTGCTGTCGAAACACCCGATTATAGAGACCCGCAGTTACCGGCTCCCCTGCGCCGCTTCGCAACCGGGCGAGGACCGTTCGCTGTGCGTCATCCGCGTCGAGATCGACGGCAAAGACCTCTATGTCGCCTCGACGCACCTCGATCATCTTTCGGGCGATGCGAGCCGCCTGGTGCAGGCCAATGAGATCCGCCGTATCCGCGACACGGAACTGGACGGAGACCTCATCCTTGCGGGCGACCTCAACGCCATTCCCAGTTCGAACGTCATCGCCACGATGACCGCGTTCCTGACCAATGTCGGAACGATCGACCAATACACTTTCCCGTCGGAGAATCCCACCCGCAAGATCGACTACATACTGTATGCCCCGATCGGACACTTCGGCGTACAGAACTGCACAGTGGTTTCGCGCAGCGACCAGCAGGTCGACGGCGTCGACGCCTCGGACCACCGCCCCGTCGTGGCCGACATCCGGTTCCAGACCGAGGAAGACCTCCCGGAGAATCAGGAATAAAGCGTTCGGAAGATGAAAAAACTGCTATTCACACTCCTCGGGCTGGCAGCGGCACTGACGCTGCCGGCCCAGGATTTCAAGATCACGCATGGCCCGTGGCTGTGCGACATGACCGAAGACGGCGTAACCGTCCTGTGGACTACCAACAAACCCGCTTTGTCATGGGTCGAGGCAACCGAGGACGACGGACGCAGTTTCTACGCCGCCGAACATACCCGCCATTACGAAACCGTCGCGGGCCGCAAACAGGCGCACAAGACACTGCACGCCGTGCGGCTGAACAACCTGCGTCCCGGAACGAAATACTGCTACCGCATCTTCTCGCAGGAGGTACTCGAATGGAAACACGGAGACAACGTCCTCTACGGCAGGACCGTTGCCAGCAATGTCTACAAACGCGCGCCGTTCCGGTTCCGGACATTCCCGGCAACGGGAACCGACTGTTCGTTCGTCATCCTGAACGACATCCACGGACGCGCCGACGACATGACCGAACTGTGCCGGGAAATCAATTTCGGCAAACACGACTTCGTAATGCTCAACGGCGACATGTCCAGCAGCATTGAAAATGAGGAGCAGTTGTTCCGGGATTTCATCGACGCCTCGGTAAACCTTTACGCCTCGGAGACCCCGATACTCTACAACCGCGGCAACCATGAGACGCGCGGCGTCTTCGCCGACCGTCTGCACGACTATTTCCCGACGCGTAACGGCCGCCACTACCAACTCTGCAAAGTCGGATCGGTCTGTTTCTTGCTGCTCGACTGCGGCGAAGACAAGCCTGACACGGACATCGAATACGGAGGGCTTGCCGACTACGACGCCTATCGCCGCGAAGAGTGCGAATGGCTCCGCAGGGCGGTGGCCTCCGAAACCTTCCGCAACGCCTCGGCACGCGTCGTCTTCCTCCATATTCCGCTCGACGGCGGAACGTGGCACGGCAGCAACCACCTCCGGAATCTGTTCCTGCCGATCCTCAACGAGGCCGGCATCAATATCATGTTCTCCGGCCACACGCACCGCTACGGCTTCCACCCGGCAAACGACGAAGTTCGGTTCCCGGTCGTGGTCAACGGCAATCAAAGCTACATACGGTGCGACATGACGGGCGACCGAATCGCGATCCGAATCGTCGGTCCCGGCGGACGCGTCGCACACACACACGAATTCCCACTCCGCTAACGAGGCGGAAAAAACAATGCCCTGCACCGAAACGGTGCAGGGCATCTTCTGTTTTTCAGAGGAAAAGCCGCAGAAATCCGCTGCGGCTGAGCCGGAGCCGAAGCTGGGAGAGCGCCGCCCCAATATGCTTTTCGACGGTCTTGACGCTGATGTTGAGCCGCTCGGCGATCTCCCGGTTTTTCAGGCCTGTCGTGCGGCTCAACAGGAACACCTGGCGGCACTGCTCGGAAAGTCCCGAAATGCAGCAGTCGATCTCCTCGCTCAACTGCGATAACTGGAACTCCTCTTCGATATGGTCGGCGACAAGCGTACGAATACAGACATCCAACTCGTCCAGTCCGGATTCCCCCCCCCCGCCATTTTTTGGAGCGCAGCAAATCTATGGCACGATTCTTCACGGCGACAAACAGCAGCGGCAGCAGCGGCCGGTCGAAGTCCACCTCCTCCCGCCGTTCCCACAAGGCAAGAAAGACATCCTGCACGATGTCTTCCGACGCCTTGCGGTCATGGACCATCTGAAAAGCCCGTGCACACAAGGGTTCATAGTGATCGCGGAATAGTTGCTGAAAATACGCCGAATGGTTTTCCACAGTTTTCTCAAAATATGTCGGAATACTCCGAATCATTCAAATATAGCGATAATTCGGGAAATTGCAAAATTTGGACTGCCGCCAACTATCTTCGTCTTCGAGTAGATTCCACACCGCAGGGCATCCTGTCCCCGCTGCGCGGGGCACAGGCACAAAAAAGGCAGGACCGCTCTTGCGGGTCCTGCCTTTAATTTATCCTGCCGCCGTCACCTTCCGGCGATGCGGCAGTATCTGTCGTAGCGTCCTATCACGTCGTTCACATAGGCCAGCGTCTGCCGGCTGCCGGTGAATCGTCCGCATCTGACCACTTCGTTCTCGTAGAATTCCGGCTCGGCCTTCAGCGTAAGGTACCGGGCCACGACCTCCCACGAGTTGGGGTTCTCTCCGTTCAGGCGGGCCAGACGGCGGGCGTCGTTCACATGGCCGATACCGCTGTTATACGAGGCCAGGATGATGCTCATGCGGTCTTTTTCAGGTGTCCCTTCCGGAAAACGGAGCGACGACATGATCTTCGACATCAGTTTGTTGGCCAACCAGATATTGGTCCTCGGATCAGTGATCTCGGCCGCGGGGACGTCGAACTGACGCGCCACCGAAGGCATGATCTGCATCAGGCCGCGGGCCCCGCTGCGCGAGGTGATGTCGGGCGTGAAGCGCGATTCGTGGTAGGCGATGGCGCTCATCAGGCGCCAGTCGTGGCCCTCCTCTTCGCTGATGTTGCGAATCAGATTGTCGTAGGCCGAAATGACGTAACTGCCCTCGGGGAGCAGCGAGTGGTGCATCTCGGCCAGTGCGTTCAGTGCGTCGTCCGTCGCGGGTGCGCTGAACTGGGCGTTGAAGCCGTAAAATGTCGTAAGAATGGTTAAGAACGCAAACGTTAATACGGTCTTTTTTAACATAAAATGTTGTTTTGCGGGCAGCTTACACCGCACAGAACAGCACGTCAATCATAGAATCCCCATGAGATACCGATTTTGAACATGCCCGGATTGAGCGGATAGCGAGCCGCCGAGAAATATTCTCCGTTACCGAACAGTCCCTTGTTCACATGCTGATATTTCAGGAATATCCGCATTCTCTTCCACTTTCCCATGACGAAAGCGTCCATATAGGGGTAATTCCCCGTCTCGACCTCCCGTTGGTTGTAATACACCGACAGAGCCGGATTGTAACCGGGCGCATAATACTTGGTATTATAGCGTCCGTCCAGACCGATCTGCAGGCGCAGCACATCGCGCACGACCCAGAATTCGTAGTAATACGACAGGAAGGCGCTCAAAAGCGGAACGGGTACAACATCTTGATCCGTGCTCCACTGCAACAATACCCTGTTGTCCAAATGAAGTCCGCCTAAACGGAAATCTTTGCGAGCATACACACTCGTGAGGCTGACGTTGCCGCTGTGCTGGGCGACGTTGCTGTCCGACGCATAGTAAATCTTGTCGGAGACGACTCCCTGCCATGCCCCCGCTTCGAACGCGAAATCGGGAACCGAAAACTTGACCTCGAACCGAGTTTCATTCTCCTTGCTTAAAGGAGTGTTCCATATATAATGGTTAGAGAACAGATTCTCCTGCCAGTAGGTCGGCGAGCGGCGGTCCATCGAGAACCGGCCTTCGAGAATCAGGGGGTGTCCGCGCAGATAGCCTTTCAGCGCGAGGTGCGCGCCGATCGAGAGATCTCCGCCTCTGTATCCCGACGGGTAGAAACGGAGGTTTCCGTCCCAGTCGACATATTTCTTTATCTTTCCGCTGACGGAGCCGTAAAAGAAGTAACTCGTCTTGTTGACCTTCGTGTACTTCCCCGTCAGGTAATCTTTCAGTTCGAATTGCGAGTAGGTGTGCATGTCGATGCCGATGCCGGCGTCGAGCGTCCCCACGATTCCGTTCCGGTCCCAGGGCTGCGCCTGCACGAAGAAGCGGTTCGAAATGTTCCGCTCGTAGATCGAGTCACGCGTCTCCGCAGGGTTGATGAACCAGTTATCGTAATAATGCCCCTTCGCGGAGACGAAATCGCCGTTCTCGTCCCGGTGGTCCCGTTCATTCGTATAAGGCTCGTTCCTGTCGGTGTAGACCTTGCTCCACGAACTGTACTCGAACGAATGGCCGATATACACCGCCGAGAGGTTCGCCATCGAGAAATCGCTCTCCGTGAGCCGTTGCAGCGGGATGCCGTAGGACTGCGTGACGAAGAAGGCGTTGTTGCGGTAGAGGTTCCTGGCCTCGGCGTCGGCCAGCCGCATCGGCACGCCCGAAGGCATCTCGAACGTCGTGTCCGCAATGGCCCACTCGCCGACCACGCCGCCGTTCTCCTGCTGCTCGATGTGGTTGTTGTAGTAGCCCGCATGGACCGAATACCGCCTGCCCGTGTGGCTGACGGCCACCGCAAGGTTGTGGTTCTTGGTCCGCGACCAGACGTACTGGCCGCGCGTGCCCCGCGCCTTGTAGTCGATGTTGAAACCCGTCGTCGGAGAGATGTTCTGCGCATGCATGATGCCGAAATTCTCCTCACGGAAACGCTTCTGCCCCGACTCCGCGTAATTCATCCGGATCATCGGCTTCTTCGTGTTGTAGAAGGGCACGTTCTCCATGTTGTAGGTGTACGCGTAGTAGGGACTCGCAAAACTGAAGTCAAAGAACTGCGGACGCCGGAAATAGTTCAACGGCAGCGACGTCTGGCCCAAAGCCCCCTGGGCGATGTCGCCCACGTCCTCCCGGTAGAACGGATAGTCGATCCGGTAATCGGTCAGCGTGGTGTCCAAAGGCCCGATCTCGACGCGGTTGAAATCGCGGCTCACGTGCCATTTGAAGTTGTTCAGCGCGCGGATCGAGTCATTGAAAAAATAGGACTCGAGCGGCTTGCGGATTTTCCGTTCCTTCTTGGTGGTGTCCTGCGGCTGCTGGTTCTCGCCCTCCTCGCCTTCGGTCTGCTCGTAGGGATTGCTGCCGTAGAGGTTACCCGTCTGGCCGTTGCGCTGCGCGCGCTGCAAGGTCTTCGCATCGAAGCCCTGGGAGCGCACCGCCTCGGGCGCTGCAAAAAACAGACCGAGCAGGAGCGTCAGCAATATGCGGTTCGAAAATCTCGACATGTCAGCCAAAGAGCGGAAATCCGCGGCAAATGTAATTAAAAAATTTTAAATATACAACTATTCGGCTTTCCCACAGCCTTTTGTCCGGCAGGCAAGCCCCCGCACCAGCGAAACGAGGATATACAGCACGATGATCGCCGGCACGGCGTAACCGCGCAGGAGGACGGCCGTCACGACGGCCGCGATGATGAATCCGTAGCGCAGTTCGTTCCCTTTCCAGCCGAAGCCGTGGAATTTAAGGGCGAACATCCTCACATTCGAGATCATCAGCAGTCCCACGACCACGGCAATGGCAGAAATCGCCTCGCGCGGAAGTTCCAGTCCGCTGGTCTCGAACAACAGCCCCAGCGAACCGCAGAGCATCGCCGCCGCCGGGCTGGGCAGTCCGCAGAACTCCGTGCGCTGCGTGTCGTCGATATTGAATTTCGCCAGCCGCAACGCGGCGCAGGCCGTAAAGACGAAAACGACCAGCCCCGGATACCCTTCGGGCAGCCAGATGCCGGGCATCCATTGATAGAGCGAATACATGATCGCCGCCGGGGCCAGTCCGAATGAGATGTCGTCGGCCAGCGAATCGAGTTGCAGCCCGATGGGCGAACTCTGGTTGAGCAGACGCGCTGCGAAGCCGTCGAAAAAGTCGAACACGGCGGCCAGAACCATCAGGCCGAAGGCCAGCTTCAGGTCGCCCCAAACCAGCGCCGAAACCACCGCCGCCGAACCGCAGAACAGGTTCGACAGAGTCAGCAGATTGGGTATCGTGAAGAGTTTGATTTTCATTGCCGGGGCGAAAATTTAATTTTCCAATAGGCGGCAAAGTTACTAAAATATTTTTATCTTTGTCGAAATTAACTCCATATAATAACTCATGTCAAGCAATAAATATTGTGTCATCATGGCGGGCGGCATCGGGACGCGCTTCTGGCCCAAGAGCCGGCAGTCGATGCCCAAGCAGTTCCTCGACATTCTCGGGACGGGCAAATCCTTCATCCGCCACACCTACGAACGCTTCGCAAAAATGGTTCCTGCGGAGAATTTCCTCGTGGTGACCAACGATAAATACAAGAGCCTGGTTCTCGAACACATCCCGGAAATCGGCGAAAAACAGGTGCTCTGCGAACCCGTGGGCCGCAACACGGCCCCCTGCGTGGCCTATGCGGCCTACACGCTGCTGAAACGCAATCCCGATGCCGAAATGATCGTCACCCCGGCGGATCACCTGATCCTCAACGAAGACGACTTCCGGGCGATCATCGCCGAGTGTCTCGACTTCGCCTCGGAGCACGACGCGCTGATGACCGTGGGCATCAAACCCACGCGTCCCGACACGGGCTACGGCTACATCCAGGTCTCGGACGACAAGCCCATCAGCAAGGTCAAGTGCTTCACCGAGAAGCCCGACATCGAACTGGCGCGGGTGTTCCTGCAATCCGGTGAGTTTTACTGGAATTCGGGCATCTTCGTGTGGAAGGTGCGCTCGATCGTCGAGGCCTTCGAGAAATACCTCCCCGAGCACCACGCGCTCTTCAGCGGCGTGATGCGCGCCATCGGAACCGACGCCGAGCGCAACGTCGTGGAGATCGCCTTTTCGGAGTGCCGCGCCATCTCGATCGACTACGGCATCATGGAGAAGGCCGACAACGTCTACGTCCGCTGCGGCGAGTTCGGCTGGAGCGACGTCGGGACGTGGGGTTCGGTCTACCAGCATTCGCGCAAGGACCGCTATGCCAACGCCGTGCCCGAAGAGGGCTGTTACCTCTACGATACACGCAGTTCGATCGTTTCGCTCCCAAAGGACAAGATCGCCGTGATCAGCGGACTGAAGGAGTACATCGTCGTCGACACGGACGACGTGCTGATGGTCTGCCCCCGCTCCGAGGAGCAGAACATCAAAAAATTCATCGACGAAGTCAAGTTCCACAACGGCGACAAGCACATCTGATTCGTTGGATCAGATGTGCTTGATGAAATCATTCCAGACCTTATGATTTCCATCGCCCGTCACTGTGCATTCCAACGTTCGCATCCACGGCGTTCCGCCGTGTTTGCGAGTCTGCTCCTCCTCCAAATCCCCTCCCCGGAGGGGACTTATCGCATGTGACCGAATAATCTCAAAACAATACTTGCCAACATCTTCCATGAGCGAACTATACGAACTTTTCAGCCAGCACCCCCGTATCTCGACCGACACGCGCCGGATCGAGCCGGACTCCATCTTCTTCGCCCTGCGGGGCGATACCTTCGACGGCAACCGTTTCGTCGCCGAAGCGCTCGAAAAAGGCGCGGCCTACGCCGTCTCCGACGATCCGCAGGTCGCCGCTTCCGACGAGCGGCAGCGCATCGTGCTCGTCGACGACACGCTGAAAGCCTTGCAGGACCTTGCCCGCTGCCACCGCCGGGCGCTCGGAATCCCGATCCTCGCCATCTCGGGCAGCAACGGCAAAACCACCACGAAAGAGCTTGTCAGCCGCGTGCTGGCCGAGCGGTTCGAGGTCTACGCCACCCGCGGCAACCTCAACAACCACATCGGCGTGCCGCTGACGCTGCTCGCCATGACCCGCGACACGGAGTTCGGCGTGGTGGAGATGGGCGCGAGCGCCTGCGGCGAACTGGCTCTGCTGGCATCGGTCGCCGAGCCGAACTACGGCATCCTGACCAACATCGGCCTGGCGCACCTCGAAGGCTTCGGCGGACCGGAGGGGGTTCGCCGCGGCAAGGGCGAACTGTTCGACTTCCTCGCGGCGAACGGAGGCCACGCCTTCGTTCCGGCCGACGACGAAATCCTGACGGGCATGGCCGCCGAACGCGATTCGCTGGCCGCCGAATATTACTCCGCATCGCTGGCCGACGGCATCGAAAACCATCTGGAAGGCAGCTACAACCGGTTCAACATCGCGGCCGCCGTCGCCGTGGGACACTATTTCGACGTTCCCGACGAACGCATCCGCCACGCCATCGCCAGCTATGTTCCCGACAACAACCGCTCGCAGCGCATCGGAACGTCCCGCAACACGCTCGTCGCCGACTGCTACAACGCCAACCCGTCGAGCATGCGGGCTTCGGTCGGGAATTTTCTCGCCGAGCCGCTCGAAGAGCGTCAGCGCCGGGTGCTGATTCTGGGCGACATGCTCGAACTGGGCGACTGGTCCGAACGCGAACACGCCGCAATCATCGAGATGGCCGCACAGGACCCCGAAGCGGAACTGCTGCTCGTAGGTCCGGAATTCGCCAAGGCCTACGACGGACTCGCGGAAAAGCCGGCCAACGTCACGCTCTGCCCCACGCGCGACGACCTGATCTCGCTGCTGAAAGTCTCCCCCGTGGAGCACTCCCTCGTGCTGGTCAAAGGTTCGCACGGCATGGGGCTGGAGCAGGCGCTGGAGGCGCTCTGATCGTCCCCGGAAACCGCCCCGGAGACTGCACCCGGAGACTGCACCCGGAACCGCACCCGGAACCGCACCCGAAAACAACCGAAACAAACCGACCCAAAATAAACGGACCATGAAAAAACTACTCGCAACTCTCCCCCTGCTGGCACTGCTCTCCTGCACCGGCATCCCCCCGCAGCATGCTCTCTCGCATTTCGACTGGACGGAACCCGCCGATCCGCAGGGAGAGAAACCCGAAACCTGGAACGGAGTCGAAAAACCGATCGTCACGTTTGGCTCGACGGATGTCCGCTATCCCCGCGCGACACCCTGCGCAGCAGCCGTGACGGATCAAACGACCCTCACGGGCTGGCGCGGCGAGAAGGTCTCGGCCCAGGCTGTCATCTCCGCTCCCGCGGCTGTCGGCGGCCTGACCTGCACCGTGGGCGACTTCGTCGCGGACAACGGCGCGAAGCTCCCCGGCATCGCCTGCGCACGCTTCGTCAAATACGTCGTCAGCGACCGCTTTCTGACCGACCAACCCTGCGGCGCACGGCCGGAGAACAACCCGGCGCACCTCGAAGCGGACCTGCTCGACGAGGCGGCTTCATGCGACGTGCCCGCCCGGTCGACCCGTCCCGTCTGGATCACGGTAGATATCCCGCGCGACGCCACCCCCGGCCGCTACACGGCTCCGGTTGCGGTAAAGGGCGAAGGCGTCGCCGAAACGCTGACGCTGCACCTGAACGTCACGGAACGCACCCTGCCCGCGCCCTCGGAGTGGACCTACCACCTCGACTTGTGGCAGCATCCGGCGGCCGTGGCCCGCGCCGAAGGGGTAGAGGTCTGGAGCGACGAGCATTTCGAACGGATGCGGCCGACGATGCGGCAACTCGCAGACGCCGGGCAGAAAGTCATCACGGCAACGCTCAACAAGGACCCCTGGAACAACCAGTGCTACGACGCCTACGCCGATATGATCGTCTGGACGCGCCTGGCCGACGGCACGTGGGAGTATGACTTCACGGTCTTCGACCGCTGGGTGCGGTTCATGCTCGACCTGGGCGTCGGCAAGTACGTCAACTGCTATTCGATGCTGCCGTGGAACAACATGCTCCACTACAAGGATGCCGTGACGGGCGAATTCGTCGACGTCAAGGCCGATCCGGGCACGCCGGCCTTCCGCGAAATGTGGGGCCCGTTCCTGCCCGCCTTCGTCGGTCACCTCCGCGAAAAAGGATGGCTCGGCATCACCAACATCGCTATGGACGAGCGTTCGCCCGAGGTGATGGCCGCCGCGACCGCCCTGCTGAAGGAGGTCGCGCCCGAACTGGGCATCGCATTGGCCGACAACCACAAGATCTTCAAACAGTATCCCTACATCAAGGACATGTGCGCCAGCATCTTCGGCCCGATCGAACAGACGGACATCGTCCAGCGCCGCAGCAAGGGGCTGACGACCACCTTCTACGTCTGCTGTTCGTCGGGATTCCCGAACACCTACACCTCGTCGGCGCCGGCCGAGGCGACCTATTTGAGCTGGTACGCCGCCGCCGAGGATTACGACGGATTCCTGCGCTGGGCCTACAACTCGTGGGTCGAGGACCCGATCCGCGACTCGCGGTTCCGGAAATGGGCCGCCGGCGACACCTACCTCGTCTATCCCGAAGGCCGCTCGTCGATCCGTTTCGAACGCCTCGTCGAAGGCATCCAGGACTGGGAGAAAATCCGGTTGCTGAAAACGGAATTCAGCGGCGACGATGCGAAACTGCAAACCCTCCACGACCTGCTGGAGCCGTTCCGTTCGTCGGTCGCCTTCGACGGTTGGGAGCAGACCCTGCGCAATGCCCGCGCGACGCTGAATACGCTCTGATCCGCCGGACGGTCCGCAATACGGCATAAAAAGAGGTCACGACAACCCGATTTTCAGACAGGTTGCCGGGACTTTTCGTGCATTCTTGCGAAAAAATCGTTATTTTTGTCCGATTTAACTCATAAACCCCAAACGATGACTCTCAACGAATACCAGCAGCACGCCCTCGAAACGGCGATCTACCCCGACGACCGCCGCATCATCTACCCCACGCTCGGACTTACGGGCGAAGCGGGCGAAGTGGCCGACAAGGTCAAAAAAGTGATCCGCGACGCCCACGAGGAGTTCACCCCCGAGAAGAAACTCGAAATCGTCAAGGAGATCGGCGACGTCATGTGGTACTGCGCCACCCTCGCCCGCGACCTGGGCTACGAACTGGACGACGTGGCGCAGATGAACGTAGACAAACTCCGCTCGCGCATGCAGCGCAACCACCTGACGGGCAGCGGCGACAACCGCTAATCGTTCGGCAAAACCGAACGATTGCAATTCAAAATTCAAAATTCAGAATTCAAAATTCATAATCATACATGGAACCCGAAAAAATCCAAACTTCGCTGCCCGAAAACGCCTACCGCGAACTCAAGCCGGGCGAAGAGTACACGCCCGTGATGCCGGCTTCGTCCAACCCGAAGGAGGTGACGCCCTACTCGGTCACGATGGGCGTCGTCATGGCCGTCGTCTTCTCGGCCGCCGCGGCCTTCCTCGGCCTCAAGGTCGGGCAGGTCTTCGAAGCGGCCATCCCGATCGCCATCATCGCCGTGGGCATGGGCTCGGTGCTGGGCAAGAAGAACATGCTGGGGCAGAACGTCATCATCCAGTCGATCGGCGCCTCGTCGGGCGTGATCGTCGCCGGAGCCATCTTCACCCTCCCGGCGCTCTACATCCTGGGCCTCGACGCCGCTTTCTGGCAGGTGTTCCTCTCGTCGCTGTTCGGCGGCCTGCTGGGCATCGTTCTGCTGATCCCCTTCCGCAAATACTTCGTCAAGGAGATGCACGGCAAATATCCCTTCCCCGAGGCCACGGCGACCACCGAGGTCCTCGTTTCGGGCGAGAAGGGCGGCTCGCAGGCCAAACTGCTGGCCGTCGCGGGACTCGTGGGCGGATTGTACGACTTCGTCGTCGGTACGTTCGGACTGTGGACCGAATCGGTCTCGACGCGCATCTGCGAATGGGGCGCTGTCGCCGCCGACAAGTTCAAAGTGGTCTTCGGGCTGAACACCTCGGCCGCCGTGCTGGGTCTGGGGTATATCATCGGCCTGAAATACGCCATGATCATCACCGCCGGCTCGTGCCTCGTCTGGTTCGTGATCGTCCCGGTGGTCGGCTCGCTGGCCGAAGCGGTCGATTCCGCCGCGATGCTCTCGCTGCTGGGCGTCACGCGCGCCGACATCGTCGCCGACCCGCAGTCGATCTTCACCGCCGAAAACCTCTTCGCCTTCATCGGCAAGCCGATCGGCATCGGCGGCATCGCCATGGCGGGCATCATCGGCATCATCCGCCAGTCGAAGATCATCCGCCAGGCCGTAGGCCTCGCGGTCTCGGAGTTCGGAGGCGGCAAAAGCGCCGCCGCGGCCCCCGAGCGCACGCAACGCGACATCTCGATAAAGCGCATCCTCACGATCCTGATCGCCACGCTCATTTCGGTCTTCGTCTTCTTCCACTTCGGGCTGCTCGACGGCTGGGTGCAGTCCGTCACGGCCATTCTGATCGTCTTCATCATCGCGTTCCTCTTCACGACCGTCGCGGCCAACGCCATCGCCATCGTGGGAACGAACCCCGTCTCGGGCATGACGCTGATGACGCTGATCCTCTCGTCGCTGGTGCTGGTGAGCGTGGGGCTGAGCGGCACGACGGGCATGACCGCCGCGCTGGTGATCGGCGGCGTGGTCTGCACGGCCCTGTCGATGGCCGGCGGCTTCATCACCGACCTCAAGATCGGCTACTGGCTCGGCACGACGCCCCGAAAGCAGGAGGCCTGGAAATTCCTCGGCACGTTCGTTGCTGCGGCAACCGTGGCCGGCGTGATGATCATCCTCAACAAATCCTACGGATTCGTGGGCGAAGGGGCGCTGGTGGCTCCGCAGGCCAACGCCATGGCGGCGGTGATCCAGCCCCTGATGACCGGCGGCCAGACCCCGTGGATGCTCTATTTCTGCGGCGCTGCGCTGGCCCTTGTGCTCACGTCGATCGGCGTCCCGGCCCTCGCCTTCGCGCTGGGCATGTTCATCCCCATGGAGCTGAACGCCCCGCTGGTGGTGGGCGGACTGGTGGCCTGGTTCGTCTCCGGCCGCTCGAAAGACGAGGGTCTGAACAAAGCCCGCTTCGACCGCGGCACGCTGATCGCCTCGGGATTCATCGCCGGCGGCGCACTGATGGGCGTGGTGAGCGCCGTGCTGAAATTCGTCGGCGTGGACTGGTTCCTCTCCGGCTGGGCCTCGTCAAACGCCGCCGAATGGACGGGCCTTGCGATGTACCTCGTTTTGATCGGCTACTTCGCCTGGCACACCCTGCGGGCCAAAAAGGAAGAATAACATTTAATCTGCAACGACAATGGACTTGAAAGAACGTTTTCTGAAATACGTCTCCTACGACACCCAGTCGTCGGAGGAGAGCACGACATTCCCCTCGACCGAAAAGCAGAAGGTCCTCCTGGCGGCCCTGCGCGACGAGATGGAGGCCCTGGGCATGACCGAGGTCACGATGGATCAGTACGGCTACGTGATGGGCACCGTCCCCGCCTCGAAAGGGTGCGAGAACGCCCCCGTCATCGGCTTCATCGCCCACGTCGACACCTCGCCCGACATGAGCGGCAAGGAGGTGAAACCCCGCGTGATCGACGAGTACGACGGCAGCGACATCGCCCTGAACGGCCAGCTGACGATGCGGGTTGCGGACTTCCCCGAGCTGGCCTTCTTCAAGGGCCACACCCTGATCCACACCGACGGCACGACGCTGCTGGGCGCCGACGACAAGGCCGGCGTTGCGGAGATTATGACCGCCGCGGAATACCTCATGGCGCACCCCGAGGTGAAACACGGCAAGATCCGCATCGGTTTCACCCCCGACGAAGAGGTGGGCCGCGGCGTGGATTTCTTCGACGTGAAGGCCTTCGGCGCCGATTTCGCCTACACGGTCGACGGCGGCATGGAGGGCGAACTGGAGTATGAAAACTTCAACGCGGCGAGCGCGAAGGTCGAGATTCAGGGCCGCAACGTCCATCCGGGCTACGCCAAGAACAAAATGATCAATGCCATCGACGTGGCGTGCGAACTTCAGGGGTTGCTGCCCGCCTCGCAGCGTCCGCAGTTCACCGAGGGTTACGAGGGATTCTACCACTGCGTAGGGCTGAACGGCACGGTCGAGAACGCTTCGGTCAGTTACATCATCCGCGACCACGACGCCGAGAAGTTCGAGCAGAAAAAGGTCTTCATGTGGGCCGCAGTCGACCTGCTGAAAAAGAAATACGGCGACCAGGTCGTGACCCTCACGCTCAAGGATCAGTACTACAACATGCGCAAGATGGTCGAGCCGCACCCGCAGGTGATCGACAAGGCTCTGAAAGCGATGGAGATGGCCGGCGTGAAACCCCTCGTGCGGCCCATTCGCGGCGGCACGGACGGCGCGCGCCTCTCGTTCATGGGCCTGCCGTGCCCCAACCTCTTCACCGGAGGCATGAATTTCCACGGCAAGTTCGAATACTGTTCGCTCACGACGATGCGCAAGGCCCAGCAGGTGATCCTGAATCTGGCGGTTCTTTGGTCTGAATAGCCCGAAGAACAATTAAAAATCACGAAGTCTATGGACAATTTCGGTTTTCTCAAGGTGGCGGCGGCCGTTCCGCACGTGCGGGTCGCCGACTGCGACTACAACACCGAACGGATGGCGGCGATGGCCGAGGAGGCCGCCCGGCGGGGCGTCGAGATCGTGGCGTTCCCCGAACTGGGCGTCACGGCCTACACCTGCGGCGACCTCCTGTTGCAGCAGACGCTGCTCGACGCGGCCGACGAGGCGCTGGAACGCCTGGTGCGCGCCACGCGCAAACTCCCCCTCACGCTGATCGCAGGCGCTCCCCTGCGCCACGGGTCGACGCTCTACAACTGCGCCGTGGTCTTCACGCAAGGCAAAGTGCTGGGCGTGGTTCCCAAAACCTATATCCCCGACTACGGGGAGTTCTACGAAAACCGCTGGTTCGCGTCGGGCGCCGGGATTTCCGACGAGCATATCGCCGTCGCGGGGCAGCAGGCCGACTTCGGCGCCGACCTCACGTTCGAAGTCAACGGCGCGGAGTTCGGCATCGAGATCTGCGAGGACCTCTGGACCGCCGCACCGCCCTCGTCGCAGCTGGCGCTCAACGGCGCGAAGGTGATCTTCAACCTCTCGGCATCGCCCGAATCGGTCGGCAAACACGCCTACCTGCGGCAGTTGGTGGCCCAGCAGTCGGGACGCGCGATTGCGGCCTATGTCTACTGCTCGGCGGGCTTCGGCGAATCGACCACCGACCTCGTGTTCGCCGGCAACGCCGTCATCGCCGAAAACGGCTGCATTCTGCGCGAAGCCGCGCGCTTCTCGCCCGACGAACAGCTGGTCGTCGCCGACGTGGACATCGAGCGGCTGGAGTTCGAACGCCGCCGCAACACCTCGTTCCGCGCGAACGAAGGGGCCACGGAGAACACCGTGATCGAAATGGAGATTCCCGAGGGGCTTCGCGGCGTGGCGCTCGACCGCGACATCGACCCGATGCCGTTCGTACCCAAGGACGAAGCCGACCGCAGCGAACGCTGCGAGGAGATTTTCCGGATACAGTCGCACGGACTTGCGCAGCGGATGGTTCACACCCGCTCCGAAAAGGCCGTCGTCGGGATTTCGGGCGGCCTGGACTCGACGCTCGCACTGCTCGTGACGGCCCGGACCTTCGATTTCCTGCACCTCGACCGCGCGGGCATCATCGGCATCACGATGCCCGGATTCGGGACCACCGACCGCACCTACAACAATGCGCTGGAGCTGATGCGCGGACTGGGCGTGACGATCCGCGAAATCCCGATCCGCGACGCCTGCACGCAGCATTTTCAGGATATAGGCCTCGACCCCGGCTGCCGGGGCGCGGCCTACGAAAACGCCCAGGCGCGCGAACGCACGCAAATCCTGATGGACGTGGCCAACATGGAGGGCGGACTGGTCATCGGCACGGGCGACCTGTCGGAACTGGCGCTGGGCTGGGCGACCTACAACGGCGACCAGATGTCGATGTACGGCGTCAACGCCTCGGTTCCCAAGACGCTGGTGCGCCACCTCGTGAAGTGGGCCGCCGCGACGGAACAGGACGCCGCGACGCGCGCCACGCTGCTCGACATCATCGACACGCCCGTCAGCCCCGAACTGCTCCCGGCCGACGACAACGGCAAAATCGCCCAGAAGACCGAGGACCTCGTGGGGCCTTACGAACTCCACGACTTCTTCCTCTACAACTTCCTCCGCGCGGGTTACGGTCCGGCGAAAATCCTACTGCTGGCCGAACAGGCCTTCGACGGGAGTTACGACCGCGCCGCGATTCTTCGGTGGCTCACGGTCTTCGTCCGCCGTTTCTTCACCCAGCAATTCAAACGTTCGGCCATGCCCGACGGCCCGAAAGTCGGCTCGGTGACGCTCTCGCCCCGCGGCGACTGGCGCATGCCCTCCGACGCCTCGGCAGCGGCATGGCTGCGCGAACTCGACACGTTATAACATAGACCCAATGAAGAAACTCCTGTTATTCACAGCATCCCTGCTCCTGCTCGGCGGCACGACCTCCTCGGCGCAGGACTGGAAAGAGGCCCTGAAAAAAGCCGCCACGGCGGCCGCCGACAAAGCCACCGACGGCAAGCTGACCCAATATGCTCTTGCCGGAACGTGGAACTACACGGGTCCGGGCGTCAAGTTCGAAGGAGGCGACATCGCTTCGGAGGTCGGGGGCGCGGCGCTCGAAACCGCCGTCGTCAAACAGCTCGAAAAGGCCTATGCCAAGGCGGGCATCCGCCCCGGCGCCGGAACGTTCACCTTCGGCAAGGACGACGACGCCTTCACCGCCACGCTCGGCTCCCACACCCTCTCGGGAACCTACGAATACGACGCCCCGACACACGTCGTGACGCTCCATTTCGCCAAGGGCAAGCTCAACCTGGGTTCGGTTCCCGGCCACGCCTACATCAGCGGGCAGGAACTGGTGCTGGTCTTCCCGGTCACCAGACTCGTCGAGGTCGTCACGGCGCTCGGCAGCAAAGTCTCCTATTTTTCGACGGCCACGACGCTGCTGTCGAAATACAAGAACGTCTACGTCGGCTTCGCCTTTTCGAAATAATACGGGCTTCCCGGCGGGAAAAGCCGAAAAAAATTTGAAAAAATTTCGATGACGGATTTACTGCAAATCCGTCATTTTTCGTTACGGATTTTCATTCCCGAAGTCCAACCTTCTCGCAGACAGTAAGCAAATTCGGGGAGCGGATAAATAAAATATTTTACGAAATTCTTAAATAAGTTGCAAAACTCCGATAAATGTTCTATTTTTAGGGGCGAGAAACAAATACAAACCCCCTCAAAATCGAATCGCTTATGAACGAACAAGCCCAACAGTACGTCGAAGACTTCATGGCCCGGCTGATTGCACGCAATCCCGGAGAGCCGGAATTCCATCAGGCCGTCCGCGAGGTGGCCGAATCGCTGGCCCCGCACATCGTGACCAGCCCGATCCTGCAAAAGATGAAGGTGCTGGAACGCATTGCCGAACCCGAGCGCGTGATTATTTTCCGCGTGCCGTGGCTCAACGACAAAGGCGAAATCGAAATCAACCGCGGCTACCGCATCCAGATGAACAGCGCCATCGGCCCCTACAAGGGCGGTATCCGCTTCCACCCCTCGGTGAACCTCTCGATCCTCAAGTTCCTGGCTTTCGAGCAGACCTTCAAGAACAGCCTCACGACGCTCCCGATGGGCGGCGGCAAGGGCGGTTCGGACTTCAACCCGAAAGGCAAGTCGGACAATGAGGTGATGAAATTCTGCCAGTCGTTTATGACCGAGCTGCAACGTCACATCGGACAGGACACCGACGTTCCGGCGGGCGACATCGGCGTCGGCGGCCGCGAAATCGGCTTCATGTTCGGCCAGTACAAGCGTCTGCGCGACGAATTCACCGGCACGCTCACCGGCAAGGGCCGCGACTGGGGCGGCAGCCCGCTGCGCCCCGAGGCCACGGGCTACGGAACCTGCTACTTCGCGCAGGAGATGCTCGCCACGCGCAACGACTCGTTCAAAGGGAAGACCGTCTGCATCTCCGGCTCGGGCAACGTCGCCCAGTACGCCTGCCAGAAGGCCACCGAACTGGGCGCCAAGGTGGTGACGCTCTCCGATTCGTCGGGCTACATCCACGATCCCGAAGGCATCAGCCCCGAGAAACTGGAATACGTCATGGAGCTGAAGAACATCTTCCGCGGCCGTATCAAGGAATACGCGGAAAAATATCCGTCGGCAACCTACTACCCCGGCGAACGTCCGTGGGGCGTGAAGTGCGACATCGCCATGCCGTGCGCCACGCAGAACGAGCTGAACGGCGACGAGGCGCAGGCGCTGGTCGACAACGGCTGCATGTGCGTCGCCGAAGGCGCCAACATGCCCTCGACGCCCGACGCCATCCGGATTTTCCAGCAGCACAAGCTACTCTACGCTCCGGGCAAGGCGGCCAACGCCGGCGGCGTCGCCACCTCGGGACTCGAAATGACCCAGAACTCGATACGCCTCACCTGGTCGCCCGAGGAGGTCGACGCGAAGCTGAAGTCCATCATGCAGAACATCCACGCGGTTTGCGTGCGCTACGGAACCCAGTCCGACGGTTACATCAACTACGTCGTGGGCGCCAACATCGGCGGCTTTATGAAGGTCGCCAACGCCATGCTCGCCCAGGGCTGCGTCTAACAGGCGGTACAACTACGAAAAACCGGCCGGAAACTGTTTCCGGCCGGTTTTCATTTTTTCGGGACGATTTACAGAAAAAGCACCGCGAGGACGGACACGGCGAAACCGCCGCAGAATCCGGCCAGCACCTGCCAGCCGTTGTGGCATCCGAGGTAGAGGCGCGCCGACGCGAGCGCCCCGGCGCAGAGGATGGCGACCATGAGGGGAACGAGCATGTTGCCCACGCCCACGACGTTCATCACCACGAGCAGCGCCACGACGGCCCCCATGCCCGTTAGGTGAAGGCTGATCTTCCAGTAGAACGACACCACGAGACACAGCACCTCGCAGCAGGCCGCGGCGACCATGAATTTACGCAGGAAAATCGCCGAAGGAATCTTCGCGATGGTGATGGCGCACAGCACGTAGCAGACGGCCCCGACGAGCAGCGGCAGGAAGCGTTCCCTGCGGTCGTCGATTCGGTAGTCCGAAATGCGGCCCAGCGAGCGCAGCACCCCGAGCGACAGCAGCGGAATGACGATCGCGTAGAGCGCCACCACCCACAGCAAATAGAACTTCACATTGGGAGGATAGTGCGAAAAGGCGGTCATCGTCAGCAGCACCGCCATCAGGTAGACGGGCAGCAGGAACGGATGCAGGACCCAGGATATGCCGGTAGCGATTTTTTTATAGTTCATTTCCAATTCTTTAATGCCCGCCGTTCAGACGGCGTCATTGCGAGGAGGACTTTCAGTCCGACGCGGCGATCTGCGGATCATGTCGGAACCTCCCGACTATCCATCGGATTGCCACGCTCATTGCATTCGCTCGCAATGACCCGCCCGCTTAAAAAACGTTTTTCAAGGCAGGCAGCGCAGACCCGAATCCGATATCCGAAAGCCTGCCGCCCTTAAATCCCGCTTCTTAAGCGGGCTATATCTGTTTCCGAAGCCTTGCCACCGGTATTCCCAGCATCTCACGGTATTTGGCCACGGTGCGCCGGGCGATGCGGTAGCCCTTCGAATTGAGGATGTCCATCAGCGTCTCGTCGGTCAGCGGACGCCGCTTGTCCTCTTCGTCGATGCACTGCTGCAAGATGTTCTTGATCTCGTAGCTCGACACCTCCTCGCCCGAATCGGTCTGCATGGCCTCCGAAAAGAGCGATTTGAGGAGGATGATCCCGAACTGCGTCTGCACGTACTTGCTGTTCACCACGCGCGAGATGGTCGACACGTCCAGCCCCGTGCGGTCGGCGATGTCCTTGAGGATCATCGGCCGGAGTTTCGACTTGTCGCCGTCCTTGAAATACTCCTGCTGGTAGTCCAGGATGGTCTGCATCGTGCGCATCAGCGTGTCGTGCCGCTGCTTGATGGCCGAGATGAACCACTTCGCCGAGTCGATCTTGTTCTTCACGAACTGAATGGCCTCCTTGTCCTTCTCCCTGACCCGTCCGTCCGAACCCACCATTTCGCGGATCATCTCCATATAGCGGCGGTTGACGCGCACCTCGGGAACGTTGTAGGAGTTCAGCGAGAGGTTGAACCGCCCGTCCTGATAGTCGAGGATGAAATCCGGAATGATGTAGGGCGTGGTGTCCGTGCCGCCCTCGGCGTAGAGGTTGCCGGGCTTGGGCGACAGGTGGCGGATCTCGGCGATCGCGTCGCGGAAATCGTCCTCGGATATTTGCAGCCGCGCCATCAGTTTCTCGTAGTGCTTCTTGACGAACTCGTCGAAATAGCTGGTCAGAATCTTCCTGGCCAGCCGCCGCGGACGGGTGTTGACCGGCATCTGCGCCATCTGCAACAGCAGGCATTCGCGCAGGTCGCGCGCGCCGATGCCCGCCGGCTCCAGTTCGTGAATGATTCCGAGCAGGCGTTCCAGCTCCTCGGCCGTCGTTTCAAGCCCCATCGTGAAGGCGATGTCGTCGGCCACGGACTCCAGGTCGCGGCGCAGGTAGCCGTCCTCGTCGATGCTGCCGATCAGGTAGACCGCCAGCCGCAAGTCGCGCTCCGGAAGATTGCGGTAGCCCAGTTGCTCGACGAGATATTCCTGCAACGACCGTCCTTCGGTCAGATAGACCGGACGCTGCTTGTCGTCCTTCGAAAAGTTATTGATGCGGCTCTTGTACGACGGCGTGTCGTCCTCCCGGAGGTATTCGTCGAAGGAGATCTGCTGGGGAGGCTGCTCCTCGTCCTCGGCCGAACGCTCCTCCTCTTCCAGCACGATATTGTCTTCGATCTCCTGTTTGATGCGCTGTTCGAGCTGCACGGCGGGCAGTTCCAGCAGCTTGATCATCTGTATCTGCTGCGGAGAGAGCTTCTGCTGAAGCGAAAGTACCTGTTTCTGATTAATAGCCATATTGGGTCCAAATTAAGAATTGTTCAGCATTCCGAATTTGGTCTCTTCATTTATCGGGTTTTAGGGTTTTCGAAAGTCGTTCAGGGCGGACAGATTCCGGGTTTCGGGAAGTCGGGCGCGGCAGGAGCACACTCAAGTATGTGGCTGTCGCGGACGGCGAGGGAAGGCCGGAAGGCGCCGCACTCGGACGGCTTTCGTCAAAAGTCGGCGTGCTGGGGCGTCCGCGGGAACGGCTGCACGTCACGGATGTTGGTCATGCCCGTCACGAAAAGCAGCAGGCGGTCGAAGCCCAGGCCGAAGCCCGAGTGCGGCGCCGAACCCCAGCGGCGGGTATCGAGATACCACCAGAGTTCCTTCTCGCTCATGCCCAATTCGGCGACTCTTGCATGAAGTTTGCCATAATCGGCCTCTCGCTCCGAACCGCCGATGATTTCGCCGATTCCCGGGAACAATACGTCCATGGCGCGCACCGTCTTGCCGTCGTCGTTCTGCTTCATGTAGAAGGCCTTGATGTCCTTGGGGTAGTTGATCAGGATGACCGGACGCTTGAAGTGCTCCTCCACGAGGTAGCGCTCGTGCTCGGATTGCAGGTCGCAGCCCCAGTCGCAGGGGAATTCGAACTTGCGGCCCGAAGCCTTCAGAATCTCGATGCCTTCGGTGTAGTCGAGACGCTTGAAATCGTGCTCCAGCACAAAGTGCAGACGCTCCAGCAGCCCCTTGTCCCACATCTTGTTCATAAATTCGAGGTCTTCCATGCAGTTGTCCAGCGCATACCGGATGAGGTATTTGAGGAAATCCTCGGCCAGTTCCATGTTGTCCTCCAGTTCGAAGAAGGCCGCTTCCGGCTCGATCATCCAGAACTCCGACGCATGGCGCGGGGTGTTCGAGTTTTCGGCACGGAACGTGGGGCCGAAGGTGTAGATGCGGCCCAGCGAGAGTGCGCCCAGCTCGCCTTCGAGCTGGCCCGACACCGTGAGGTTGCACGCCTTGCCGAAGAAGTCCTGCGCGTAGTCGACCGCCCCCTCCCCGGTCCGGGGCAGGTTGTTCATATCGAGCGTCGTCACCTGGAACATCGCGCCGGCGCCTTCGCAGTCCGAAGCCGTGATGATCGGGGTGTGGAAATAGTAGAATCCGTGTTTGTTGAAATATTCGTGGATGGCGTAAGCCATGGCGTGACGGATGCGGAGCACCGCACCGAACGTGTTGGTGCGCGGACGCAGGTAGGCGATTTCGCGCAGAAACTCCAGCGAATGCCCCTTCTTCTGCAGGGGATAGCTCTCGGGGTCGGCCGTACCGTAAACCTCGATTTTTTCGGCCTGCACCTCGACGCCCTGCCCCGCGCCCGGCGAAGCCACCAGACGGCCGTCGACGCGGAGACAGGCGCCCGTGGTCACGGGCTTGAGCTGCTCCTCGGAGATTTTGGCCAGATCGACCACCACCTGTATATTACCTACGCACGACCCGTCGTTCAGGGCGATGAACGCCACGTTCTTGTTACCGCGCTTGGTGCGCACCCAGCCTTTTACGACGACGTCGGTATCGACAGCGTCCGATTTCAGGATTTCTACGATTCTCTGCGTTTTCATATCTCGATTTTGTCTGTGTTTCCAGTCGTTTTTTCCGAATTGACAAAGTTAACGATTATTTGCGATTTGTCAAAAAAAAAGTACCTTTGGTGCCGTAACGACACTTCCATGCGTCGGAATGTTTCACCGGGCCGCATGCAATTCCGTTTTGAACCCATTCAACTTTTTTGTACCTTTGTCGTGATTATACACCCCCGTAAACAATGAAACGAACGATATTGACGGCTGCGCTGGCAGCCTGCGCGCTCTCTGCGACGGCCCAGATCATGGAGGAGAGGAATCCGGTCCCGATGACGCCCGGAGGAGGCCGCGTCTACCGTACGGAGGTCGTCCCCTACGACGCGCGCCACGACGCCGAGGCCCGCAACCGCGAAGCCGGAGGCTACTGGAAGGCTTTCGAACCCGAGGTGACGATTGCGACCGAAGGTCCTCTTCATGCCGTTCTCGAACAGGAGATCGAGATTCCGTTCGCCTGGACCGACGGCATGGTCTACCTGCACGTGGAAAATCCCGGTTCGGCCTACTCGCTCTGGCTCAACGACCGCCAGGTAGCCGAGGTCAGCGACCCGCTGACGCCCGCGGAGTTCGACCTGACCCCCTTCATCCGCGAGGGCGCCAACGACTTCAAACTGCTGATGCGCAACGACAATCCCGCCCGGCAGCTCGACGCCGCGGCCCCCGTTGTCCGCAAGTCCTTCGAAAACAGCTACCTCTATTACCAGAACAAACGCTCGATCGCCGATTTCGAAATCGGACTGGTGCCCGACTCGCTGGGGCGCGACTTCGGAATGCTCGACCTTAAAATCGTGACGCAGAACGCATACAACTACGAGGAACCCGTCACCGTCGGCTACGACATCTACTCACCGCAGGGCAAGCTGCTCGAATTCAACATGACCGAAATCACCATCCCGGGCCGCTCGACCGACACGGTGCGCTTCTCGCCGTTCATCTACCACACCTACAAGAACAAATGGGAGGCCGAAAGCAAAACGCCGCCCCTCTACAAGGTGATGCTTTTCACGCGCCGCAACGGAGTCTACAAGGAGTATATGCCCCTGAAGATCGGCTTCGGCAAGACCGAACTCGTCGACGGACGCATCATGCGGCTGGGCAAGGAGCTAAAACCCGTCAAGGCCGGATACAACGCCGCCGCCGACCGCAAGACGACGCTCGCGGAGCTGAAAGCCCTGAAGGCCAAGGGAAAGAACACCATCTGCCCGGACTATCCGCAGCCCGCATGGTTCTACGAGTTGTGCGACTCTCTGGGCCTTTACGTCATCGACCGGGCCAACATCAACGCCCCGGAGCGGAGCGGCGACCGCACCGTCGGAGGCACGCCGTCGAACGACCCTCGGCTTGTCGACGACTACCTCGAACGCGTGAAGGCGATGTACTACCGTTCGCGCAATTTCACCTGCGTCATCGCCTACTCCCTGGGCGGTCCTTCGGGCAACGGTTACAATATGTACAAGGCCTACCAGTGGCTCAAATCGGTCGAAAAGTCCCGTCCGGTGATCTACTCCGACACCGACGGCGAGTGGAATTCGGACCTGTAAATACGACAACCCAATGAAAAAACTGCTGTTACTGCTGCTCTTCGCCGGCCTGCTCAACACGGGGAGCGTCTTCGGATGGGGACGCGAAGGCCACGAGACGATCGCCAAGATCGCCGAACGCAATCTGACGAAAAAAGCCAAAAAGCGCATCGAGAAGTACCTCGGGGGCCACTCGATCGTCTACTTCGCCAAGTGGATGGACGAATACCGCCATACCCCCGAGTATAAGTTCACCAACAACTGGCACACCGTGCCCGTGAACGCCGAACTGCGTTACGAGGATTCGATGCTCGCGACGGGCGGCAACGCCATCTACGGACTGGAGCAGGCCATCGAGAACCTGAAGAACTACCGCAGCCTCACCGATTCGGCCGTGGAGGTCAACCTCAAGTACATCATCCATCTGGTGGGCGACATGCACTGCCCGGCGCACATCAAGTACACGACGCACGACACGAAATACGACGTGCTGTTCGAGGACAAGTACCACAAGCCGCACAAATTCCCCATCCACAGCGTCTGGGACAACGAGATCATCACCACCACGCGCATCTGGTCGGTCAGCGAGTGGGCCGATGAGCTGGACCGCCTTCCGAAGGCCGAAAGGCAGGCCGTAGCAGCCGGAACGCCGCGCGACTGGCTCCACGACAACGCCGTCGTGTGCGAGGCGCAGTTCGAATGGGCGAAGCCCGGCCAGCGGCTGGGACAGGATTTCCTGAACGAGGCCTTGCCGCTGATCGAGCGCCAGATCCGCAATGCCGGATACCGTCTTGCCCGTGTGCTGAACGAACTGTTCGGATAGCACCCCCGGCCCCGAAGCCCCGATGCCGCGCCCCGAAGCGCGGCATCGCCGTTTCCGGACGGGAAAAACGATTTGCCCGAACCGAATAAAAAGGCTATCTTTGCGCCGTACTGTGCCCGACCGACGCACAGGCGGAACGCAATGACCATAGAGCTGATCGTCATAGGAAAGACCGACTCGAAAGAGATCGCCGCGCTGGTGGAACTGTATGCCCGGCGCGTGAATCACTATTGCCGGTTCGCCGTCACCGCGCTGCCCGACGTGCGCAACACCAAAAGCATGACCGTCCGACAGCAGCGCACGGCCGAAGGCGAGGCCATCCTGCGCCAGCTTGCCGACGGCGACTACGTGACGCTGCTCGACGAGCGCGGCGAAGAATACCGTTCGGTGGAGTTCGCGCTGTGGCTGCAAAAGCGGCTGAACAGCGGCGTGAAACGCCTGGTACTGGTCATCGGCGGTCCCTACGGCTTCTCGGACGAAGTTTACGCACGCGCCGACGGCAGGCTGTCGCTCTCGCGCATGACCTTCTCCCACCAGATCGTGCGGGCCATCTTCGCCGAACAGATCTACCGGGCCTTCACCATCCTCAACAACGAACCCTACCACCACGAATGATGCAGCAGCGCCCCGTCATAGCCATCCTGACCGCCAACGTTCTCGTAGGCGTGGGGCTGCGCTCCATCCTCGAAAAAGCGGCCCCGGCCGCCGACGTGGAACTGTTCGGCAACTTTCAGGAATTTGCGGAGGCCGATCCGGAGCGGTTCATCCATTATTTCGTCACGGCGCAGCTCTTCGCGGCGCACAACGCCTTCTTCCGCGCCCGCAGCCACAGAACCATCGTCCTCGCCAACGGACAGACGCCCGCCGGGGTGCACTGCATCGACGTGCAGACCGACGAGGAGCGTTTCGTGCGCTCGCTCATGCGACTGCAACACAGCGTTCGCCGACCGGAACACGCCCTGCCCGTCCAGCCGCAGGCCGCGCAGCCGCTCACGGAGCGCGAGGCCGAAGTGCTGACGCTCATCGCCGGCGGACTGATCAACAAGCAGGTCGCCGACCGGCTGGGAATCGGCCTGACGACCGTGATCTCCCACCGCCGCAACATCATGGAGAAGCTCGGCATCCGCACCACCGCCGGGCTGGTGGTCTACGCCCTGGCGGCGGGCTACGTCGATCCCGACGGGATGTGACGCGCCTCCTCATAAATTAGGATTGCACCGACCGAAATAAAACCGTTACTTTGTACTCCCGATAACCGCAACCGATACATGCACCGCAAATCGCTCGTCATACCCCTGTTGCTGCTGGCCTCCGCGGCCGCGGCCCGCACCGCGGGCGGCGACGGCCCGACGCCGGACACGGAGACGGCCGACACGGTGATCGTGGTGGACAAGGTGCAGGTGACGGCCATCAAACAGGGCCTCGTGCTGCGTTCGCAGCCCGTCGCGGCGTCGATCGTCGGCGGCCGCGCCATCGAACGGGGACGCATCGGGGCGGTGAAAAACCTCTCGCAAACGGTTCCCAACTTCCACGCTCCGGACTACGGTTCGCGCATGACCTCGTCGATCTACGTGCGGGGCCTCGGCGCGCGCATCGACCAGCCGGTCATCGGGCTGAATATCGACAACGTCCCGGTGCTCAACAAGGACAACTTCGACACGGAGCTGGCCGACGCCGAACGCATCGAGGTCCTGCGCGGGCCCCAGTCGACGCTCTACGGCCGCAACACGATGGGCGGCGTGGTGAACGTCTACACGCTCTCGCCGCTCACCTACGAGGGCGTGCGGCTGACGGCCGAATACGGCAGCGGGGATTCCTACCGCTTCCGGGCATCGTCCTACTACAAGCTCTCGCCCGACCTCGGAATGGCCGTGACGGGCTATTTCACCCACACGGGCGGCTTCTTCGACAACGACTGCACGGGCGAGAAATGCGACTGGGAGCGTCTGGGCGGAGGACGCTGGAAAACGCAGTGGCGCAACAACCGGGGAGTGCGCATCGACAACACCTTCTCGTTCTCGGCGCTCGACCAGGGAGGTTATCCCTACGCCTACGCCGGCGAGGACATCGTGCGCGACGGCAAGACCGTCATCCGCAACGGCCAGATCAGCTATAACGACCCGTCGTCCTACCGCCGCACAACGGTCAGCGACGGACTCACGGTGCGCTACGACGCCGCGAAATATTCCGTCTCGTCGATCACCTCGTACCAGTACTCCGACGACGAGATGACGCTCGACCAGGACTTCACGCCCGAACCCTGGTTCACGCTCCGGCAGGCCCGGCGCGAACACGCCCTGACCGAGGACATCGTTTTCCGTTCGCACGACGGACGGCGCTACGGCTGGCTGCTGGGCGCCTTCGGTTTCTACCGCCACGGCGTGATGGAAGCCCCGGTGCACTTCAAACGCACGGGCATCGAGGAGCTGATCGTCAAGAACGCCAACGAGCATCTGGGCGCGATCTGGAACGAGGAATACTCGATCTCCGCGGATGAACTGCCGCTCTACTCCGATTTCCGTATGCCCGTGTACGGAGGCGCCGTTTACCACGAGTCGAACCTGCGGCTGGGCCGCTGGCGGCTCACGGCCGGCATCCGTTTCGACGTGGAACACACGTCGCTGGCCTACCACAGCCGGACCGACATGGATTATTTCGTCAGCAAGGAGGGCGGCGCGCCCGCGCCGAAACGCATCTCGATCGACGAGGGGAACCGCATCGCCCACACCTACTGCGAAGTGCTGCCGAAGGTCTCGCTGCTCTACGCTTTCGACGAAGTGCGCAACCTCTATATTTCGGTAGCCAAGGGCTACAAGGCCGGGGGATTCAACACGCAGATGTTCTCCGACATCTTGAGCGAAAAGCTCAAATGGCGGATGGCCGGTTCGCAGTACGACGAAGCGGACCTGATGTCCTACGAGCCGGAATACAGCTGGAACTACGAACTGGGCGGCCACTTCTCGTGCATGGACGGCGCCGTGCGGGGCGATTTCGCGGTATTTTACATTGATGTCCGCGACCAACAGCTCACGATCTTCCCGGAGGGACAGAGCACGGGCCGGATGATGACCAACGCGGGCCGCACGCGCAGCGTCGGAGCCGAAGCGGCCCTGCAATTCGCGCCGTGGCGGTCGCTGGAGATCAACACGGCCTACGGATACACCGACGCCCGTTTCGTGCGTTACGACAACGGCATCGAGGATTTCAAGGACAACCGCATCCCTTACGCCCCGCAGCACACCCTCTCGGCCCAGGCGGCATGGACCCTGCCCACGGGCGTCAAGTGGCTCGGCGACGTGGTCCTGCAAGCGGGAGTCCGCTGCGCGGGGCGCATCTGGTGGAACGAGGAGAACACACTTTCGCAGCCCTTTTATGCGTTAGCAGACGCCTCCGTGCGGTTCGAGCACAAGCACTATTCGCTCGACATCTGGGGCCGCAACCTCGGGGGAGCGCGTTACGACGTCTTCTATTTCAAGTCGATCGGCAACGAGTTCGTCCAGCGCGGACGCCCCCGCACCTTCGGCATCACTCTGAATATAAACATCTAACAATACCAACACATGAAAAAAATCCTCTTCCTCCTCTTCGCCGCCGCAGCTTTCGCTGCCTGCAACGACGACGGCGAACCCAAAGTCCGTTACGCCACAACCAATGACGGCATCGAAAACGGATACCTGCAAGGTGCCAACCTGCATTTTTACGGCACCTCGACCGTGACCGACGCCAAAGGCGAAACGTTTACGGACCCGGAAGCCTGGTTCGAATTCGCAGGCGGTCCGGAGAGTTTCTCCCTCTACATGCACAAAACGCGCTTCGCGGCCAACATGCCGGGCGTGGAAATGCGGCTCCAAACGGTCACCTACACCCCGAAGGGCGACAAGTCGCTCAACTTTGTCAGGGAGGAGATCATTCCCTCCGCCCTCAAAGAGAACAATGAAGGCGGAGGATCGAGCTACCAGCCCGTCGAACGCTATAAAATCACCAATCTCACAGGCGCAATCGACGGCGTTGACTGCCGGGTCAGCTTCACCTGCGCCGGCGTTTTTCAGGTAATATACGAAGGACGACTGATTATCAAAGAATAAATATCCACGAACCATGAAACCCGAATACAAACCTTTCGTAGATGAATTGATCGAACTCTGCATCAGGGAGGACATCGGCGACGGCGACCACACGTCGCTCTCGTGCATCCCGGCCGACGAACACGGACGCATGCGCCTGCTGTGCAAGCAGGAGGGCACGATCGCCGGGATCGAAATCGCGCAACTCGTTCTGCAACGCCTCGATCCGGAAATGAAATTCGAACAGATCCTGCACGACGGCGACCGTGTCGCGCCCGGCGACGTGGCCTTTTACGTCTCGGGACGCCTGCGCTCGCTGCTTCAGGCCGAGCGCATCCTGCTGAACATCATGCAGCGCATGAGCGGCGTGGCGACCCAGACCACCGTTTACGTCAAGCGGCTGGAGGGACTTCGTACCAAGGTCCTCGACACGCGCAAGACCACGCCCGGCATGCGCGTGCTGGACAAGATGGCCGTGAAGATCGGCGGCGGCGAGAACCACCGCATGGGCCTCTTCGACATGATCCTGCTGAAGGACAACCACATCGACTTCGCCGGCGGCATCCGCCCCGCGATCGAAGGTGTGCGCCGATACCTCGCGGCCAAAGGCAAGACGATCCCCATCGAGTGCGAGGTCCGCACGCTGGAAGACATCGACGAGGTGTTCGCGGCGGGCGGCGTCGACCGCATCATGTTCGACAACTTCACCCCCGAAATGACCCGCCGGGCGGTCGAGAAGGTCGCCGGACGCTGCGAAACCGAATCGAGCGGCGGCATCACGCTCGACACGATGCGCGACTATGCCGAGTGCGGCGTCGACTTCATCTCGGTGGGCGCGCTGACGCACCAGATCAAGTCGCTCGACATGTCGCTGAAAGCCTGCGAATAGAGGATGAAACGCCTGCTCCATACGCCGCTGGCGCTGCTCGTGTGGCGCATCGCACTGCTCTACGCGGCGCTGATGCTCTGCCGCGCGGCGTTCTGGGTCTACAACGCCGCCCTGCTCGGTCCGCCGGTGTGGAGTGAACTGGGGCAGCTCGTGGCCGGGTCGCTGAAATTCGACACCGTATCGGTCGTCTATGCCGACGGCGTGTTCATCCTGCTGTCGCTCCTGCCCCTGCACCTGCGCGAACGGCGCTGGTACCGGGGCATGCTGTTCTGGTATTACGTGATCGTCAACGCCGTGCTGATCGCAGCCGCGAATCTCGCCGACACGGTCTATTTCCGCTACACGCAGAAGCGTTTCACGGCCGACGAAATTTTCTTCGCCGACAACGACAACTCGTTGCAGCTGGCCGGAAAGTTCATGGCCGAAAACTGGTATCTCGTGCTGCTGTGGGCGGGACTCGTGGCGTTGCTGGCGTGGGGTTACCGCCGCCGGACGCGCGAGGAGAGCCTTTTGAGACGCGGCTGGGCCTACTATGCCGGCGGCACGGTCGTCTTCGCCCTCGCGGCGGGGCTGAGCGTCGCCGGGATGCGCGGCGGCATGACCCGCATGACCCGTCCGATCACGCTGTCGAATGCCATGCTCTACACGGCGGACAGCGGCAAAGCCAATCTGATTTTAAGCAACCCGTTCTGCATCCTGCGCACTATCGGCAACGCGGGAAGCGTCAAATACAGGAAATATTTCACCCCGGAGGAATTGCCGCAGCGCTTCACGCCCGTGCACCGGCCCGCCGACAGCACGGCGGTCGATCTCACGGGCCGCAACGTGATGATTTTCATCATGGAGAGCATGTCGGCCGAGCACTCCGCGTTCCTCCATCCGGAACTCTACGCCGACCTCCCGGAAAAAGGTTTCACGCCGTTCCTCGATTCGCTGATGCGCAATGGACTGACATTCAAACGGATGTACGCTAACGGCTCGCGTTCGATCCAGGCCATGCCTTCGGTACTGGGAAGCATCCCCTCGTTCCGCACGCCGTTCGTACTGATGCCCCAATCGTTGGGCGAGAGCCGCCAGCTGCCCGCCATGCTGGCGGACAAAGGCTATGCGACGGCCTTCTTCTGCGGCTCGGAACGCGGCTCGATGGGCTTCGGGGCCTATGCCCGTTCGGCAGGCGTCGAGCGGCTCGTAAGCCGCGAGGACTACGAGGCGAAGCACGGAACAAGGGATTTCGACGGCTACTGGGGCATCTGGGACGAAGAGTTCCTGCAATTCACGGGCGAGGAGCTGACGGCGATGCCCGAACCTTTCTTCGCCGCGCTGTTCACCCTCTCGTCGCACCACCCGTTCGTCGTACCCGAAAAGTACGCCGCGACGCTGCCCGAGGGCTACACCCGGATTCACAAGGGCGTCGCCTACGACGACCGGGCGTTCCGCCTCTTCTTCCAGCGTTTCGGCGGCGAGGAGTGGTTCCGCCGCACGATCTTCGTCTTCGTGGCCGACCACGTGTCGTCGGAGAAATTCGCGGAGGAGACGCGCTCCTACCCGGGCAACATGCACATCATCGGCTTCATCTACACCCCCGACGGCGCCCTGCGGGGCGAGGTCGGCGAGATCACGCAGCAACTGGACATCATGCCCACCCTGCTGGGACTCACGGGCAACCGGGAGCCTTATTTCGCATTCGGGCGCGACGTGCTGAACGAACCGCAGCGGCCCCGCTGGTCGGTCAGCTACGACGGACGGTTCCGCGCGCTGACCGGAGAAGGCGCAATCGTGCTCGACGATTCGGACATGAATGTGCAGGAATGCCCGGCCACCCCGGCCGCCGACAGTCTGGCACAGAATTTCCGGGCGCTGGTCCAGCAGTATTACACCCATATCGAGAAAAAGAATTACACGGCAAATGATTGATTTCAAACCCGTGCGCCTCGGGGACCGGGCGGTCATCGAGCGTTATACCATGCCCTCGGGCATCTGCAACTGCGACCTCGCCTTCGCCAACATGTACTGCTGGCAGGCGGTGTTCCACAGCGCGTGGGCCGAGATCGGCGGATTCCTGGTGATCCGCTTCCAGATCGACGGCGGCGAGCGCATCGGTTACATGCAGCCCGTCGGCGAGGGCGACTTCGGCCCGATCCTCCCCCTCCTGCGCGAAGACGCCCACGCCCACGGACAGCGGCTGCGGATCATCGGCCTGACGGACGAAGGCCGCGACACGATCCGCCGGATCGTTCCCTGCCATTTCGCGTTCGAGTCGGACCGCGCGCTGGAAGATTACGTCTACAACGCCGACGATCTTCGCAACCTTGCCGGACGCCGCTATCAGCCCAAGCGCAACCACATCAACCGCTTCACGGCCGAATATCCCGACTACCGCTACGAAGAGCTGACGCCCGACCGCTTCGGGGAGTGCATGGCCCTCGAGCGCGAATGGCGCAAGGCCCACGAAGGCCACACCTCGGAGCTGTGCGCCGAGCAGCGGGCCATGCAGCGGGCCTTCGAGCATTTCGAAGAACTGGGGCTGATCGGCGGTTGCATCTACGTCGGCGACCGCCTCGCGGCCTTCACCTACGGCTCGGCGGTCAACGACCACACCTTCGACACCCATGTAGAGAAGGCCGACACGGAGTTCGACGGCGCTTTCACGATCATCAACAAACTCTTCGCGCAGCACCTCCCCGAACGTTTCACGCTGATCAACCGCGAGGAGGACCTCGGGCTGGACGGACTGCGGCAGGCCAAACTCTCCTACCACCCGGCGTTCCTCCAGCACAAATTCGCGGCGATCTGCATGCACCCCGACGAAGTGGCCTGCAAAGAGCTTTGGATGAAGGCCTTCGGCGACGACGAGCAGTTCGCCGACTCGTTCATCATGCGCTATTACTCCCGCCGCCGGATGCTGACGGCCGAGGCCGAAGGCCGCATGGCGGCGATGCTCCACCTCCTGCCGTTCCGGACGGAGCTGGGCCGCACGACCTATATTTATGGCGTAGCGACGGACCCGGCGTTCCGGGGACGCGGACTGGCTTCGCAGCTGATGCGCGAAGCGATGCGGCTCATCGCGGAGCGCGGCGACGATGCGGCGCTCCTCATCCCGACGCCCGGCAAGGAGTGGCTCCGGGAATTTTACGGACGCTTCGGGTTCGCTGGCGACGTTCCGGCGAGGTTCGTTTCCGCAGACCGCTTCGACTTCGGCACGGGCGACGCGGCCGCCGACCGGGCGATGGTCTGGCGGCGCGACTCCTCGGTTCCGCTCCCCGAACAGCTCACCGCCTCCTGGCATTCATAGCCTCCGGAACTCACCTCCGCGAGCGTCTTTTCGGCCTGCGCCGGAATCCGTCCGCCACACTGCCGCTCCCGGCGCAGGCGACAGCCCGCCCCGAGCGGCCGGGACCGGTTCCGACAACACCTCCGGTTCCGCCCGCCACTCTTCTCCGCCATGCCGTTTTCCGAACTGCCGTCGCCGAAAAACAGACGCCCGACAGTCTCGCTTCACAACCATTCCACAAATCAAGGGCAACGAAAAAGAAATGAAAGGGAAATGGCAAATCTACCAAACGAAACACGACTAAAAATTAAAATTTTTTATTTGCAAAAAAAATCATCCGATTTTGTTTTTTAATAAAATAAGTTTAATTTTGAAATGTATTCGAAACACAATCGAAACACAAACAAGTTATATTTGAAAAGTTTTTCAGACAGAAGCGACACGGTAAACAGATGGTTACCATATATATAACGGAAGATGCGAAGGCCGGCAGGGCCGCAAACGGAGACTTCGGGACGGAGTCCCCGACCGGGTCTTTCCGGGCCTTCGAGGTGTCCAAACAACCGGATTTACAAAACGCGGACAAATAAAAAAATTATAATCGAAGAACTTAAAATGAAAAACGTATTAAAGTATCTGTTACTGGCACTCATCGCCGTCTCGCAACTCTTCGCCTGCGGCGGCAGCGATGACGAAAAGACCCCCGCGGATAATTTCGACGTGCAATTCACGGTTCCGGGGTCGGTAGACGTCACCGAAGGCGGCGAGTGCACTTTCGCCGTAAGTGGGGGGGGGAAATCGCCCCTGACCACAGACACATTCATTCTTGAGTCGGACGCAGGCATCTCCTACGTCTGCCCCATCGTCAACACCACTTCCGACAGTTTCACCGTACGCCTGGCCGACGGGTGTGAAACGGGTTACTACAAAGTCTTCGTCAAAAGAGACGCGCGCAAAAAATCGTTCGGAAGAATCTACATCAACATCGTCGAAGACATAGATTTCAAACCGGATGCAGGCACCACGGTCTACGGGATCGTGTCGTCGGCCGGCGTCGGCGTGGAGAACGTCGTGGTCTCCGACGGCGCGGAGGTGACCGTCACGAACGAAAAGGGCATCTACCAGCTCAAATCGGCCAAAAAGTGGGGATATGTCTTCATCTCCGTCCCGAGCGGCTACGAAGTTCCGTCCGTCGGGGTGCTCCCGCAGTTCCACCGCGCGCTCAAAAACAGCGCCGACGTCGTCGAACGGGCCGACTTCAAGCTCGAAAAGGTCGACGGACAGGACTCCTACAAGATCTTCATGCTGGGCGACATGCACCTCGCCAACCGAACGGGCGACCTGGGACAGTTCGCCCAGTTCACCTCCGACCTTACGGACTACATGACCCGCCACAAGGGCGAGAAGATGTATGCGCTCACCCTCGGGGACATGACCTGGGACCTCTACTGGTATTCGAACAGCTACTATTTCCCCCAGTACCTGAACACCATCAACAGCCAGATCAAGAATCTGCAGATCTTCCACACCATGGGCAACCATGACAACGACTTCCAGACCAGGTCGGACTACGATGCGGCGGTCAAATATGTGGATCAGATCTGCCCGACCTACTATTCGTTCAACATCGGCAAGGTCCATTACGTCGTCATGGACGACATCGATTGCAGCAGCTACGACGGAACCGAATCCCGCAACTATGTCAAGAGCCTCTCCGCCGAGCAGCTGGACTGGCTGGCGAAAGACCTGTCGCACGTGGCCAAGACGACCCCCGTCGTCGTTGCCATGCATGCGCAGGTGTTCTATCCGACCACATCGGGATTCAAGATCGACCACGATCAGGTCAACACCCTGCGGCTTTTCGACATCCTCGACGGATATACCGTCCGCTTCGTGACGGGGCATACCCACAAACTTTTCAACGTGACGCCCGACGCTCCGATCGTGGACGGGCATAACTTCCGGGAGTATAACTCCGGCTCGGTATGCGCTTCGTGGTGGTGGTCCGGCAACCTCACGCCCGGAATCCACATCGGAACCGACGGAACTCCGGGCGGCTACGGCATCTGGGATGTCACGGGAACCGATTTCCAATGTCTCTACAAATCGACCGGATGGCCCGAAGAGTACCAGTTCCGCAGCTACGACCTGAACAACGTGCATTTTTCGATGGCCGACGTTCCGCTGATGCCTTCCGACATCTCCGCTTCGGTCAAGAACGCCTATATGCAATATGTCAACGCCTATCCGCAGAACAACGACAACGAGGTGCTGATCAACATCTGGAACTGGAATTCGGACTGGACGTTGAGCGTCGTCGACGAAAACCGCAAGACGCTGCCCTACACCGAAGTCTGGGCCTACGACCCGCTCCATATCGCGGCGCTCTCGGTCAAGCGGTTCAACAACGCGGGACTCAAGTCGACCCCGTCGTTCATCACCGACAAGTTCACGCACTTCTTCAAGGTGAAGGCGGACGATGCGGACACCGACCTTGTGATCACCGTCAAGGACGAATTCGGAAACGAGTGGACCGAAAACATGCAGCGGCCGAAAGCATTCTCCACGGATGCCTACCGACGCAAGTGATTTTCGCTACATACCCAACCACAATCATCATTTACTAACCAACAAACACAGATCTTATGAGAGTATTAAGACCACTGGTTCTATCTCTTCTTCTGGTATTGGGAGGGGGAATAACAGCCCTTTCGGCCCAGAACAGGGAGGTGTCGGGAAAAGTCCTCGACGCCAATCAACAGCCGCTCGTGGGTGTAGCCGTTCTGGTCGATGGTACGACCAAAGGCGTCACAACCTCTGAAAACGGCACCTTCAAAATCCAGGTTCCGTCGGGAGAAGCCGTTCTCCAGGTCACCTGCCTGGGTTACCTGCCCCAGAAAGTGACGGTTCCCTCAAGCCGGAACAGCATCACGATCTACCTGCAAGAGGACGCCATCATGCTCGATGCAACCGTCGTAATCGGCTACGGTACGCAGAAAAAAGTCAACCTGACCGGCGCCGTTGCGACCGTAGGGAGCAAGGAGCTCGAAAACCGCGTCACCCATTCGCTGGGCAGCATGTTGCAGGGTTCCGTAGCGGGTCTCAACATCACCACCTCCTCGGGTAAACCCGGCAGCACGCCGGCGATCAACATCCGCGGCGTCAACTCGATCAACTCGGCCGACCCGCTCGTGCTGATCGACGGCGTGGTGGGCGACCTGAACCGCGTCAACCCCAACGACGTGGAGTCGATCTCGGTCATCAAGGACGCTTCGGCGGCAGCCGTCTACGGCGCCCGCGCAGCCTTCGGCGTCATCCTGGTCACCACCAAGAACGGCTCGGCCCAGGACGGCAAGGCGACGGTGCGTTACAGCGGCCGTTTCGGCTGGGAGGAGGCCACGACCTCGACCGACTACGAGAACCGCGGTTACTGGTCGGTCTATACGGTCAACAAGTTCTGGCAGGCCGACTCCGGAACGAACTATGTCAAATACAACGATCACGACATGCAGCAGCTGCTGGCGCGCGTGAACGACAGGACCGAGCATCCCGACCGTCCGTGGGTCGTCGAAGAGATCCGCAACGGCCGCAAACAGTGGGTCTACTACGGCAACTACGACTGGTGGGACATGCTCTTCCAGCAGCGTCGGCCCGTGCAGCAGCACAACATCTCGCTCAGCGGCGGCACGAAGGACATCAAATACCTCGTCTCGGGCGCCTATGACCGCCAGGAAGGTATTCAGCGCGCACATCCCGACGTGTATAACAAGTACAACCTGCGTGCGAAACTCGATTTTCGGATCAACCGGTGGGCAACGCTCTCGAACAACACGTCGTTCTTCTCGTCGAATTACAAGTCTCTGGGAGACGGCAGCGTAGACAACACCATCGCTTACAGCGCCCGCCACGCACTGGCCAACTTCCCCATGAAGAACCCCGACGGATCGTGGCTTTACAGCACGCCGTATCTCGATTACAAGATCGCCAACGGACGCCACATCCTGCTCAACGAGGGCACGCACCGCAACGTCGACCGCTCGAACGACTTCTCGAACACGACACGCCTGGTCATCACGCCGTTCAAGACGTTGAGCATCACGGGTGACTTCACCTACCGCCTCTACCAGAACCGCAATACGAGCCGCAGTTCCGCAATGAACTACCGCGAATACCCCGACGGGCCGCTGCTCGCCTACGACACGGGCGCCGGCATGAACCAGCTCGACGAAGTGGTTCAGACGCGCAACTACTATTCGGCCAATGTCTACGCCAACTACGACGAAACGTTCGGCGAGGCGCACCACGTGTCGGCAACCGCCGGATTCAACTACGAAACGTGGTCCAGCAAGAACGTCTCGGTGGCAGGCATCAACCTCTCCTCCATAAACCTCGACGACCTGAATCTGGCAACGGGATCTCCCACGGAGGGCGCTTACGGCGGCGGCCAGAACGAATACGCCCTGGCAGGCTTCTTCGCCCGTATCAACTACGACTACAAAGGGCGCTACCTCTTCGAGGTGAGCGGACGCTACGACGGATCGTCGCGTTTCGCACCGGGCAACCGCTGGGGCCTGTTCCCCTCGGCATCGGCCGGATGGCGCATCTCCGAGGAGCCGTTCTTCGGCAACGCCAAAGACCTGGTGGACAACCTCAAGCTGCGCGCTTCGTTCGGCAGCCTGGGCAACCAGAACGTGTCGTCCTACTACACCTACATGCGCCTGATCACGAACAAGGATTTCAGCAACTACACCTTCGACGGCAGCATAAAGGGCAAATACTCCTCGCTGGGCGCCCCCGTAGCCTCCGACCTGACCTGGGAAACCGCCCAGCAGTGGGACCTGGGTCTGGATCTCACCATGCTGAACAACCGGCTCAACTTCACCGGCGACGTCTACATCCGCGACACGAAGGACATGCTGACCGACGGAATGGCGCTGCCCGGCGTATACGGGGCCGATTCGCCCAGCATGAACTCCGCCGAACTGCGCACGAAGGGTTATGAACTCTCCGTCAGCTGGCGCGACCAGTTCAAACTCGCCGGCAAACCGTTCGAATACAGCGTCGGTTTCAACCTCAGCGACTACAAGAGCGTCATCACCAAATACGACAACAACCCGAACAAGTCATTGACCAACCTGACAAAGGGAGATTATTACGTCGGCATGGAGATCGGCGAAATCTGGGGCTTCAAGACCGACGGGTTCTTCAAGACCACCGAAGAGGCGCAGGCCTATGCCAAAGAGGTCGACCTGAGTTACAGCACGGGCCGTCTGACCGGCGGCTGGCAGGCCGGCGACCTGAAGTTCGTCGACCTAGACGGCAACGGCGTCTGGGGAGTCGGCAACGACACCGTCGACAAGCCGGGCGACCGGACGATCCTGGGCAACTCGCTCCCGACGCTCTCCTACGGCATCAACGCCTCGATCCGCTGGATGGGCTTCGACGCTTCGGTCTTCTTCCAGGGAACCGGCAACCACTACTGGTATCCCCACGGAGAAATGATGCCTTTCTGGGGCTGCTATTCCTATCCCTACCTCTCCTACCTCCCGACGGATTTCCTCGGCAAGGTATGGGCGGAGGACAATCCCAACTCCTATTTCCCGCGCGCAAGAGCCTATTCTTCATCGGGAGGTTATCTGAGCAAGGTCAACGACCGTTACCTGCAAAATATCCGCTACCTGCGCCTGAAAAACCTGACCGTCGGCTACACGATCCCCGCGACCCTCACCAAGAAGGCCGGCATCGACCAGATCCGCATCTATTTCTCGGGCGAGAACCTCTGCTACTGGTCGCCGCTCAAAAAGAACTCCAAGTACGTCGATCCCGAAGCGGCTATCAACCGTTCCGGCGTGAACAACAACGCCTACTATCCGTGGGCCAAGACGTTCATGTTCGGCATCGACATCACCTTCTAATAATTTCAAAATCCGAATACCATGAAGCGATTAATCATACTGGCAGCAACGCTGATTGCAGGATTATCGGCCTGCGACTCCCTGCTGGACAAAGAACCGTTGGATCGGGTGACGCAGTTCGACTATTTCAAGACGAGAAGCGATCTGGAACTCTTCTCCAACCCCTTTTACGACAACCTGCTGGACAAGACGCCCTACGATGAGCAGAACGACCTGCTCGTTCAGATGACCCTCTCCGATGTTCTCTACGGAGGCGACAAGCGCACCGTTCCGAACACCGGCGGCGGCTGGTCGTGGGGCAACCTGCGCCGCATAAACACCCTGCTGGAATATGTCGATCAATGCGAGGACAAGAAGGCCGTGACCGAATATACGGCCCTGGCCAAATTCTTCCGCGCCGCCTTCTATTTCGACAAGGTGAAACGCTTCGGCGACGTGCCCTGGTACGAGGTGCAGCTCGGCTCGGCAGACGAAGCGCTCTACAAACCGCGCGATTCACGCGAACTGATCATGACCAATATGATCAAGGATATCGACGAAGCCATCAACAGCGGCGGTCTTACGGAGGATATATCGACCTACCGCGTCAACAAATGGGCGGCGCTGGCGCTGAAAGCGCGGTTCTGCCTCTTCGAGGGAACCTACCGCAAATACCACGGCATCAACCTCGAAGGACATGACTACACCTATTATCTGGAGGAAGCTGCCAAGGCCGCCAAAACGATCATCGACGAAGGTCCCTACAAGCTCTACTCCACCAAAAATCCGGACAAGGACTACATGATGCTCTTCGCACAGGAGAATGCCAGCACCGAAGAGTATATCCTCGCCATCCGGAACAGCTACGAGGCCCAGGTCTACCACAATGCGACGGCCTACACGCTGCTGCCGACACAGGGCCGCCCGGGCTACACCCGCAAATTCATCAACATGTACCTGATGAAGGACGGCAAGGCATTCACCGACAAATTTAAGACAGAGTGGCAAACAATGCCTTTCACCGAGGAGGTGAAGGACCGCGACCCGCGCCTGGCGCAGTCGATCCGCACCCCGGGTTACAAGCGCATCGGCGCCAAGCGGGTACAGGGACCCGATCTCGGCGTCACGATCACCGGCTACCAACCCATCAAATTCGTTCAGGACACGACGGCCTCGGGAGGACAGATCGACCGCAACGACCGTTCGACCTGCGACATGCCGGTTTTCCGCTATGCCGAAGTGCTGCTCAACTATGCCGAAGCCAAGGCCGAACTGGGATCGCTCTCGCCTGATGATCTGAATATCACCGTCAACGAAATCCGAAGCCGGGTGGGGATGCCGGCCCTCACCATGAGGGATCTCGACAAACAACCCGACTGGTATCTTTCGTCCGAGGAGTACGGCTATCCCAATGTGACCGGCTCCAACGAAATCGTAAACGCCATTCTGGAAATCCGCCGCGAACGAACCGTCGAGCTGATCCAGGAGGGTTTCCGCCTTCAGGATCTGTATCGCTGGAAAGCCGGCTATTGCATCGACCAGGCCATTTCCGGCATGTATTTCCCGGGCCCCGGCGAATACAAGCTTGCGGGCAAAGAAACGGCCGATCTGATTCTCTATAAGGCAGGAGAGACCAAACCCCAAGCCGGCGAAGGAGTTTCGGTATACGAACTCGGTTCGGACATCATTCTCTCCGAGGGGGACAAAGGCTATGTCTACTATCACAAAACCGTAGAGAATCTGCGCACTCCGTTCAACGAGGAACGCGATTACCTCTACCCGATTCCCAGCGGCGAGCGTTCGCTCAACCCGAACCTCACGCAGAATCCGGGATGGAGCGACGGACTCGATTTTTAAGTCGGAAATAACCTAAAAAACAAGATTATGAGATTTGTAAAATATATGACAGCCCCGATCCTCATGGCGGCCCTATGTTCCTTCTGGGGCTGCGACAAGGATGAGGACCACCTTTCCGAAGCTGTTCTGGCGAGCGCCAACACCTTGAATTTCGAAGCGGAAAGAGCGGCGGAAAAGATCATCACCATCTATGCCGACGCCGACTGGGTGACGGAAGTCCCCGACTGGGTGACGGTCACGCCCAACTCGGGAACCGGCGTCATGGACGTGACGGTTTCGGTGACCGACAACATGCGCGACGGCGCGGAGGACAACCCCCGCAAGGCCACCCTCGTCTTCAAGGGACGGACTCTTGCAAGCCGCGCACAGGTGCTCATCACGCAGAACGGAGACAAATACCGCGATGTGAAGGAGTACACGGCAGGTGAACTCGCCGCCCTGGCGGACGAAACGGTCATTTCCGTACCGTCGGCGATCGTCGTGGCCGTGACGACCAAAGGCTTCGTCATCAGCGACGACAAAAACACGGACAATATCTTCGTCTCGGACGCCACGACGGTTGCCGTCGGCGACAAGATTTCGCTCTTGGGCACCAAGTCGTCCGACTCGCAGAAACTCGCTACGGTAATCGACTGCGACGAGGTGACGGTTCTGTCCGGCGGAGCGGTGAACTACCCCGAACCGGAGGACATCAGCGCAAAGATCGACGACTACACCTCCTCCAAACGGGGCTACGTCACCGTCAAGGGCGTTTTCAACGGCAGCACCCTCACCGTTTCGGAGGACGCCAAGTACTCGGTCAGCGTCGTGGACGCCCCGTCGAGTCTGGGCCTTTCCTCCCTGACCGGCCATATCGTAACCGTCACGGGCTACTACGCCGGTTTGGCCGAGCCTGTACAGCGCATCATGGCCACCGATGTCGAGGACAACGGCCTGAACGAGATCGTCTATTTCCTGGAGAACTTCGAATGGCTCGAACCGTGGTCCGTAGCAAGCGGTGTCGGCCAAACGGTCGAGACGGATAACCTCGATGCAAAAGCGACAGCGCTTACCTCCATAACTGTCGATGGAGTGACTGCATTCGACGCTGTCGAAAAACTCGGTTACAAGTTTATCTACGACAAGAACGACAACAAACGCATCTACCTCCAGCAGAACTACCTCAAATTCGGCAAGACCGGCAATCACGCAGGTATCATTCTTCCTCCGATAGACGGGGTTCCCGAAGCAAAGGACAATGTGACACTCTCGTTCGACTGGTGCGGAATGCGCCAGGGGTCCGGCAAGATCGACCCCGTCAATCTGATCGTCATCTTCGAGAACGGCAGCGACAAAGTGCAGATCGACATACCCGAACTGGGATGGGAGGATGGTCACAAGCTCGAATGGGTTCGCGCCGAAGTCAGCCTGAAGGGCATTACGGTCAACAAGGATACGAAGATCACCATTACGCAGACGCAGTGGGAAGTCGGAACAGCCAACCGCTGGTTCCTCGACAATATCAAAATATCCGAACCGATCAAACTCTGATAACAGGAACCTTATAAAACGAAATCAGCCGTTGACCCGTGAGTCAACGGCTGATTTTTTTCAGCGGAGGCGCAAAAAAAACCGAAGTTTTCGCTCCGTTCCGCCGGCTACCGGCCCGCTCGCCGGAGGAAACACTCGATCGTGTTCTCCATCAGGCAGCAGATCGTCATAGGCCCGACGCCGCCCGGCACGGGCGTGATCACCGAGGCCTTGGGTTCGATGGCCGCAAAATCGACATCGCCGCACAGTTTGCCCGTCTCCGGGTCGCGGTTCACCCCCACGTCGATCACCACGGCGCCCGGCGACACCATCTCCGCCGTGACGAACTTCGGCCGACCGATGGCCACCACCAGAATCTCCGCCCCGCGCGTCACTTCGGCGAGGTTGCGCGTACGACTGTGGGCCATCGTCACCGTAGCGTTCGCGTCCAAGAGCAGTTTCGACACGGGAAGTCCCACGATATTGCTGCGGCCGATCACCACGGCGCGCTTGCCGGCGATCTCCACGCCTGCGGCCCGCAGCATCTTGAGAATGCCTTTCGGGGTGCAGGGGAGCGTGCAGGGCTGTTTCTGCCACAGCGCCGCAACGTTCAGGGGATGGAAGCCGTCGACATCCTTCTGTTTGTCGATGGCGGCGATCACCTTGTCCTCGTCGATATGTTTCGGAAGGGGCAGCTGGACCAGAATGCCGTCCACCTCGTCGTCGAGGTTCAGGGCCGTGATGATGTCCAGCAGTTCGGCCTCGGAAACGGACTCGGGCTTTCGGATCGTGGTATTGCGGATGCCCACCTCGGCCGAAGCCTTGGCCTTGCCCGTCACATAGCTCACGCTGCCGGGGTCCTCGCCCACGAGGATGACAACCAGATGGGGCACACGGCCGTATTTCGCGGGGAAGGTCTTCACCTCGTCCGCCATTTCAAGTTTCAGTTTCGCTGAAAGTTCTTTTCCGCTGATTATTTTTGCCATATATCGCTCGTATTATCTTTCCAAATCGTCGAAAGCCCGGTGGCCGATGTCGGTGCGGTGGAACAGATTGTCGCAGTCGATGCGGGCCACGTCGGCCAGCGCATTCCTCCGCGCTTCGGCCAGGTCCCTGCCCTTGCCCACCACGAACAGCACGCGGCCTCCGTTGGTGAGAATCCGCCCGCCGTCGGCCCGGGTTCCCATGTGATAAACAGCCCCTTCGACGCGGTCCAGGCCCTTGATCTCGTGTCCTTTTTCGTAGTCGCCCGGATAGCCCTTCGAGGCCAGCACGATGCCCAGCGCGGCGAAATCGTGCCACTCCAGCTGCGTATCGCGTCCCTCGGCCACGGCACAGAAGATGTCGACGATGTCGCTCTTCAGGCGCGGCAGCACCACCTCGGTCTCGGGATCGCCGAAACGGGCGTTGAACTCGATGACCTCGATACCCCGCGCAGTCTTCATCAGTCCGCCGTAGAGCACGCCCTCGAAGGGACACCCCTCGGCGATCATCGCGTCGGCCACGGGCTGCATGATCTTCTCCAGGGCATAGCGTTCGTCCTCCGCCGTCACGAACGGCAGGGGCGAATAGGCGCCCATACCGCCCGTATTGGGACCCTCATCGCCGTCGTAGGCGCGCTTGTGGTCCTGCGCCAGCGCCATCGGCCACACCTTGTGTCCCGAAACGAAGCACATGAACGAAAACTCGGGACCTTCGAGGTAATCCTCGACGACCACCTTGCCCTCGCCGAACTTATCGTCGAGCAACATATCCCGCAACGCCGCTTCGGCCTCGGCCATCGTCCGGGCGATCACCACGCCTTTTCCGGCGGCCAGTCCGTCGTATTTCAGCACTGCGGGCAGAGGACGCCCCTGCACATAGGCCAGCGCCCCGGCATAGTCGGTGAATGCGCGGAATCCGGCTGTCGGGATGGCATATTTAGCCATCAGCCGTTTGGCGAACTCCTTCGACGACTCGATGCGCGCCGCAGCCTTCGTCGGACCAAAGATGCGCAGCCCCGCGGCCCTGAAGCAGTCGACGACACCCGCCGCCAGCGCCACTTCGGGACCCACGACCGTGAGGCCGATGCCCCGCTCCGCGGCAAAGTCACGCAGGCGTTCCACCTCGGTTTCACGAATGGCCACGCACTCGGCCTGCCGGGCGATGCCCGCATTCCCGGGTGCGCAGTAAATTTTTTCAACCTGCGGCGAACGCGACAGCGCGTCGACAATGGCGTGTTCGCGGCCTCCGCCGCCGATAACCAGTACCTTCATAAACAAAATTCCTTTTTATCGCAGAATAAACTCCGCAGATTCCGGCACTTTTTTCCGCAAAAAGTGCCACAAAAACTCTCCGACGATACCTCCGCCTGCCCGAAACGGTCTAACGCTGGCTCCGGGCGACTATTCGCGGGTTTGTAAACAAACCGTCCCCTCCGCTCGCGCTTTTAGCCCGTCCCTTGCCAACGGCTCCGGTATCCGGTCGGATTTCTGTACTACCCAAACATGGTAACGCCGGTGATACTAATGCTTGAAGTGCCTCTCACCGGTGAATACCATGGCGATACCCTTCTCGTCGGCCTTCCGGATCGAATCCTCGTCGCGGACCGAACCGCCGGGCTGCACGATCGCCGTCACGCCGTATTCGGCGGCCAGCGTCACACAGTCGTCGAAGGGGAAGAAACCGTCCGACGCCAGCACGAGACCCTCGGTGACGCCTGCGGCATGCGCCTGCTTCAGGGCGATCTCCGCCGAGCCGATGCGGTTCATCTGTCCGGCGCCGACGCCCAGCGTCCGGCCGTCCTTCACCGCCACGATGGCGTTCGACTTCACGTGTTTGACGATATGCCAGCCGAAATTGAGATCCTCCATCTGCTCCGCAGCGGGCTTCGCCTTCGTGACGCACATATCGGCCGTAACGGCCTTCGTCGCCACGTCGAGGTCCTGCACCAGCAGGCCGCCGTTGACGCTCACATACTGTTTCGGGTCCACGTCGCCCTTGTCCATGCTGACCTCGAGCAGGCGCAGGTTCTTCTTCGCCGAGAGCACTTCGAGCGCCCCCTCGTCGAATTTCGGGGCCATGATGATTTCGAGGAAGATCGGCTTCATCAGCTCGGCCGCTTCGCGCGTCACCGTGCAGTTCGTCGCCACGATGCCGCCAAAGATCGACACCTTGTCGGCCTCGTAGGCCTTCGTCCATGCCTCGACGACATCCTTGCCCGTCGCGGCGCCGCAGGGATTCATGTGTTTGAGGCCCACGCAGAACGGCTTGTCGAACTCGCGCACGATGCACAGCGCGGCGTTGGCGTCCTGGATATTGTTGTACGACAACTCCTTGCCGTTGAGCTGTCTGGCGAATGCCAGCGAATAGGGCACCTCCTTCCCCTCGCGGTAGAATTTGGCCGACTGGTGGGGGTTTTCGCCGTAGCGCAGCGACTGCACGAGGTCGAACTCGAGGAAAAGCTTCTCGTTCAGACCCGCCTGCGCGCGCATATAGGCGGCGATCATCGCGTCGTACTCGGCGGTATGCGTATAGGCTTTGGCCGAGAGCTTCAGGCGCGTGGCCTTTTCGGTATTGCCGCCGGCGCGAATCTCGTCCAGAATCGCGTCATAGTCCGCGGGGTCGCACACCACCGTCACGTCGGCCCAGTTCTTGGCCGCCGAGCGAAGCATCGAAGGTCCGCCGATGTCGATGTTCTCGATGGCGTCCTCCATCTTCACGCCGGGTTTCGAAATCGTCTCCCGGAACGGATAAAGGTTCACGCAGACCATGTCGATGAACTCGATATGATTATCCTTCAGGGCTTTCAGGTGCTCCGGATCGTCGCGGCGGGCCAGCAGTCCGCCGTGCACGTTGGGATGCAGGGTCTTCACGCGGCCGTCGCAGATCTCGGGGAATCCCGTCACGTCGCTGATGTTGATTACCTCCACGCCGCTGTCGGCCAGGAGCTTCATCGTACCGCCCGTGGCGATCACCTCCCAGCCCAGAGTCCGCAGCCCTTTGGCAAACTCCACGACACCGGTCTTGTCACTTACACTAATTAATGCGCGCATTATTCGATCAGTTTTTTAATAGTTTCAATGTATAACGGATATTCCACGGCATGAATCATCGCTTCCAGTTCCCCGATGTCATCGCCCTCGTAGGGAAAGGCCCGCTGGGCGATGATGCGTCCGCCGTCCAGCTCGGCGTCGACGTAATGGATCGTCACGCCGAAGACCTTGACGCCGTATTCCAGCGCCTGCTCGATGGCATGCGCCCCGCGGAAGGCCGGCAGCAGCGAGGGGTGGATGTTGATGATCCGCCCGCCGTAGGCCCCCAGCAGCACGTCGCCCACAATGCGCATATAGCCCGCCAGGCAGACCAGCTCCACGCCCGCGGCATCCAGCCGCGCGACGATCTCCCGCTCGTAGTCGGCCTTCGAGGCATATTGCTTCGGCGCGAAGACGAACGCCCCGACCTCGTGAGCGGCAGCCCTTTCGACCACCTTCGCACCGGGTTTGTCGCAGACCATCAGCACGACTTCGGCATCCAGCACGCCCCGCTCGCAGGCCGTGACGATGGCTTCGAAGTTCGTGCCGCTGCCGCTGGCGAAAACCGCAAGGCGCCGCATCCCTCTATCGGATGACGACACCCTCGGTGTCGGTTACGCGTCCGATGACCGTGGCACGCTCGCCCTGCTCCGTGAGGATGCCGATGGCCTTCTGCGCCTCGGCGGCATCGAGGGCGATGACCATGCCGATGCCCATGTTGAAGATGTTGAACATCTCGCGGTGGGCCACCTTGCCGTACTTTTCGAGGAAGCGGAACACGGGCAGAATCTCCCACGACCCTTCGTCGATCTCAAGCCCCTGCCCCTCGTGGAGGATGCGGGGAATATTTTCGTCGAAACCGCCGCCCGTGATGTGGCTGATGCCGTGCACGTCGCAGTTGCGAACCACCTCCAGCACCTGCTTCACATAGATTTTCGTCGGCGTGAGCAGCACCTCGCCGAGCTGTTTGTTCGACAGTTCGGGATAGGACTCGCGCAGGTTCAGGCAGTTGTCCGCGACGATCTTGCGCACGAGGCTGAAGCCGTTGGAGTGCACGCCGCTCGACGCAACGCCCACCAGCACGTCGCCCGCCCTGACCTTCGAACCGTCGATCAGCTGCGACTTCTCCACAACGCCCACCGTGAATCCGGCGATGTCGTATTCGCCCTCGGCGTACATGCCCGGCATCTCGGCGGTCTCGCCGCCCACCAGCGCACAGCCGGCCTGACGGCAGCCGTCGGCGACACCCGCGACGATGGCCTCGATCTTCTGGGGTTCATTGCGCCCCACGGCCACGTAGTCGAGGAACACCAGCGGTTCGGCGCCCTGCGCCAGCACGTCGTTGACGCACATGGCCACGGCATCAATGCCGATCGTGTCGTGCTTGTCCATCTCGAAGGCCAGCTTGAGTTTGGTTCCCACGCCGTCGGTCCCGCTCACGAGCACCGGTTCCTTCACCTTGAGGGCCGAGAGGTCGAACATACCGCCGAAGGCGCCGATGTTGCCCATCACACCCAGACGCGAGGTCGAGGCCACATGCTTTTTGATGCGCCGCACCACTTCGTATCCGGCTTCGAGATTCACGCCGGCCTTTTCATAACTTTGAGCCATAGCAATATATGGTTTAAATAATTTAAATTCCCTGTTTTTATCCCCATTCTCCGGGCCCGTCATTGGGAGGCATCGCCAGATGCCGTGGCAATCCGGGAAAAATGCCGTAACGTCACAACACCGGTTCAGATTGCCGCGTCGGACCTGCGTCCTCCTCGCAATGACCGCTTCGCGTCCGCTAACATTTTACGTCCTTGTTGGCCTCCTCGGGCGACTGGTAGAGCGCCGTGGGATACTGCCCCGTGAAGCAGGCCATGCAAAGTTCCTTGCGGCTGCCCGCCTTCAACAGCGACTCGGGCGAGAGGAACACCAGCGAATCGGCGCCGATCTCCTCGCAGACCCCCGCCGTGTTCTTGCGGGCCGAGATCAGCTCCTCGCGTGTCGAGGTGTCCACGCCGTAGAAGCAGGGATCGGTCATCGGGGGACTGGCGATGCGCACGTGCACTTCGGTGGCTCCCGCCTCCTTGAGCATCGTGACAATGCGCCGCGAGGTCGTGCCGCGCACGATCGAGTCGTCGACCAGCACCACGCGCTTGCCCCTGACGATCGAACGCACGGCCGAAAGTTTCATCCTCACGCCCTTCTCGCGCAGCTCCTGCGAGGGCTGGATGAAGGTGCGGCCGATATACTTGTTCTTGATAAGTCCCATTTCATACGGCAGTCCGCTCGCCTCGGCGTAACCCATCGCGGCGCTGAGGCTCGAATCGGGCACGCCGACCACGATGTCCGCCTCGGCGGGAGCCTCCTTCCAGAGCAGGCGTCCCGACTCCTTGCGGTAGGCGTGGACGTTGCAGCCGTCGATGTCGCTGTCCGGGCGTGCGAAGTAGATGTACTCCATCGAACACATTTCGTGACGCTTGTACATCGAGTAGTCGCGGCTGCGGATGCCCTGTTTATCAATCGTCACGATCTCGCCCGGCTCGACGTCGCGCACGAACTCCGCGCCCAGCACGTCGAACGCGCACGTTTCGCTCGACACCACCCATCCGTCGCCCAGCTTGCCGATCGACAGCGGACGCAGGCCGTACTTGTCACGGCAGGCGTAGATGCGGTTGGCCGTCATAATCAGGAAGGCGAAAGCCCCTTCGAGCATGTTCAGCGCGTCGATGATCGAGAAGATGCGCGGCCGGTCGTGGTAGCGCGTCTCCTTCTTGATCAGGTGGGCCAGGATCTCGCTGTCGGAGGTCGACTGAAACAGGCTGCCCTTGTTTTCGAGGTGGCGGCGCAGCAACTCCGAATTGACGATATTGCCGTTATGCGCCAGCGCGAAGTCGCCCGTGTTGTGGCGGAAGAGGAACGGCTGGACATTCTCCATGCCGCCGCCTCCGGCCGTGGTGTAACGCACATGGCCGATGGCCGTGGAACCTTTCAGCGTGGCGAGTTTCGCCTCGTCGAAAACCTCCGTCACCAGCCCTCCGCCCTTGATGCGGCGGAACGTGCCGCTCTCGTCCACCGAGACGATGCCGGCCCCCTCCTGCCCGCGGTGCTGCAAGGCGTGGAGACCGTAATAGGTCAGCGACGCGGCGTTCGGCACTCCGTAGATGCCGAACACCCCGCACTCCTCGTGCAATTCACGGTCGCGGATCACTTCCATCATACTACCCGACGATTTTTTGCAGGCGCGCCAGAATCTCCTCGTAAGCCTCGCGGACCTTGCCCAGGTCGCGGCGGAAACGGTCCTTGTCGAGTTTCTCGTTGGTCGTGGCATCCCACAGACGGCAGGTGTCGGGCGACACCTCGTCGGCCAGCACGATCTCGCCGTCCGACGTCTTGCCGAACTCGATCTTGAAGTCCACCAACTTGATGTTCATCTTCAGGAACAGCTCCTTGAGCACCTCGTTGATCTTGGCCGTCATGGCGTACATCTCGTTCAGCTCCTCGTACGTAGCGGCGCCCAGCGCAACGGCGTGATGGTCGTTGATCAGCGGGTCGCCCAGCTCGTCCTTCTTGTAGCAAATGTCGAAAATGACGTTCGAGGGCTGCGTGCCCTCCTCGATGCCGAGACGCTGGGCCATCGAACCGGCGATGACGTTGCGCACGATCACCTCCAGCGGAATGATCGTCACCCGGCGGCAGACCTGATCGCGGTCGTTGATCGTCTCGATATAGTGGGTCTTCACGCCGGCCTTATGCAGCTCCTTGAAGATCAGGGTCGAAATGGCGTTGTTCAGCACGCCCTTGTTCTCGATCGTAGCTTTCTTGATGTTGTTGAAAGCCGTAGCGGCATCCTTGTAGTGGATGATGATCTTATCAGGATCGTCCGTGCGAAAAACCTGTTTTGCCTTGCCCTCGTAGAGCATTTCGAGCTGTTTCATGTTGTTTGGGTGTTTTTTGATTATTTGATTCGTTGTCTCATTTCATATTGAAGTCCACCACGATCGGACGGTGGTCCGAGGGGTGCCAGAAATTCGAAAGTTTGGCCGGGTCGCGGACCGGCTCGGTGTAGGCGTCGGTCACCACGTCGGCATGCGTGATGCGCTCGTAGAGCGGCGGCGTGCAGTAAACGAAGTCGATGCGCGACTTGCCGCCCGTCGTGGTCTTGAACTCCCCGGGATATTTCCCGGCGATCACGTCCACATAAGGCGTGTGCCGGAGAATGTAGTCGTGCACCAGGAAACGCGTGTCGCCCGCCGGATATTTGTAGAACCAGTTGTCGCGCGACGAACGCGCGTTGAAATCGCCCATCATCATCCAGAACTGCTTTTCGGCGCCCGGAACCGAATGGATCGTATGGTTGCAGATGTATTCCATCTCCATGCGGCGGTATTTGTCGCCGCCGTTCTCGGCACGGCTCGCATCGCGGTCCTTAGCCTGGAAGGCATACCCCTGCGGCCAGGTGTGAAGCGTTACGATGTTGACCGTCTTGCCGTTCTTCTCGATGCGCGCCCAGCCCGCTCCGTGCGTCACCACGCTGTCGGGTTTCGAGCCGACGATACGTTCGACGTTCTCGATCGGGTATTTCGACGTGATCACCTGCGGGTAATTGTCGCGGTGTCCGCCCACATACCAGTATTTGTGGCCGTAACGGGCGGCCAGTTCGCCCCAGTTCCCGACCAGATAACGGTCGGCGACATCCATCTTGTCGGCCGTGCCGGTCTTGTAGATCGACTGCGCCTCGCACCAGACGCAGACGTCCGGATCGTACGCCCTGACCCACTCCACGAACTTGTCGTAGTTGTCGCCCTGCCCGGACCACATTCCGTTCTGAATGTTCCAGTACAGCAGGCGCATGTTGTTTTTCGGGTTCTTCGGGTTTTTCCGGGCATGAACGCAGACCGGAGCGAGCATCGCCGCAAGAAGCAGCACGCCGCAAAATCGGAACAGGGAGGTTTTCATCGGTTATCGTTTTTTTAAGGTTATTGCACTTTGCGGAAATAGGCCACGGCATTGGCGAACAACGACTGCTGCTTGTTGCCGGCGATGTTCTTGAACAGGTTGTTTTCGTAACGCTCCGTGTGGCCCATTTTTCCAAGAATCAACCCGTTCTGCGAGATGATGCCCTCGATGGCGTACGACGATCCGTTGGGGTTCCAGGGAGCCTCTGCCGTGGGGTTCCCTGCGGCATCGGCGTACTGGAAGGCCACCTGCCCGTTGGCGAACAGCTCGCGGGCAAGCTCCTCGCTCACCACGAACTTACCCTCGCCGTGGCTGACGGCAATCGAATGCAGTTCACCCGGACGGAAGCCGCGGAGCCACGGGGAAGCGGTCGTCGCGACGCGCGTCGAGACGATCTGCGAAATATGACGGTTGACGTCGTTGCGGAACAGCGTCGGCGACTCCTTGGTGACCATGCCCAGACGTCCGTAAGGCAAAAGGCCCGACTTGACCAACGCCTGGAAACCGTTGCAGATGCCCAGGATCAGGCCTCCGCGGTCGGTCAAAGCGTGGATTTCGTCGCGAATATCCTTATTGTTCAACACATTGACAATGAATTTGGCGCTTCCGTCGGGTTCGTCGCCCGCCGAGAAACCGCCTGCGAGCACGAAGATGTGCGCCCGGCGGATATGCTCCTTCATTTCGGCGATCGAGCGCAAAACGTCGTCGCCGGCGATGTTGCACAAGACGCTCGTCCGGACCTCGGCCCCCGCCGCGCGGAACGCCTTGGCGGTGTCGTAGTCGCAGTTCGTGCCGGGGAACACCGGAATATAGACCACCGGGGTCTCGACCGCCTCGCCGGGATAAACGAACGTTTTCGGGGCGGGTGCGGAGGTCATCACCTCCGCCGAGTTCCGGCCCTTGTCGGGGTAAACGGCCGCAAATTTCTCCGTATTGGCCTTGTAAAGCTCTTCGAGCGGCATCTTCACCCCGTTGACCGTCAGCGCCTCCTCGGCGACGGTGAAGCCCAGCAGTTCGGCATGCGGATATTCCAACGTGCCCTCACACTCGACGAGGATCGAACCGTAGGCGTATTCATACAATTTCGGCTCGTCGAGGGTGATCTCCGCGCCGACGCCGTTGCCGAAAGCCATCTTGGCAAGGCCCTCTCCGACGCCGCCGAAGCCCACGGACCACGCCGAGAGGATTTTCCCGGACTCGATCCGCCCGCTGACGAACGCAAAGTTCTCCTTCAGCTGCGCCGTGTCGGGCATCCGGTTCTCCAGCGGAGTATGGCGGACGAGGTAAATGCGATGTCCTGCGCCTTTGAGGTCGGTGGAAATGACCTTCGAAGCGTCGACCGTCGTGATGCCGAAGGCCATCAGCATCGGCGGAACGTTGATGTCCTGGAACGTGCCCGACATCGAGTCCTTGCCGCCGATCGAAGGCAGGCCCAGTTCGACCTGCATCTTCAGCGCACCGAGCAGCGCGCCGAGCGGCTTGCCCCACGACTCGGGATTCCGGGTCATACGCTCGAAATACTCCTGATAGGAGTAGCGCATCCTCTCGTAACGCGCACCCGCGGCCACGACCTTCGCCGCAGCTTCCACGACGGCATAGGCCGCGCCGTGGTAGGGACTCCACGAAGCCACGTAGGGGTTGTAGCCGAAGGCCATGATGCTGGCCGTGTCGGTATAGCCGTCCGTGGGGAGTTTCTGCACCGAGACCTGCGTCTCGCTGCGCTGCATGCGGCCGCCGAAGGGCATCAGCACCGTCGAGCGGCCGATCGTCGCGTCGAACATCTCCACGAGGCCCCGCTGCGAGACGACATTGTTATCCTTGAGGTTGTTCGTAAAACGCTCGGCGAGGGTCTCCCCCGCCACTTCACGGGCAAAGGGATCGCGGTTTTCCACCGCGCCGATCCGCGCCTCGGCATAATGCTTCGCCCCGGCGCTGTCGATGAATTCGCGCTTGAGGTCCACGACCTTCCTGTCGCCGTTGAACATCCGCATGCGCGCCGTGTCCGTCACGTCGGCCACGTGCACCGCCTCGATGTTCTCCTCGCGGCAGTAGCCCATGAACTCCTCCATGTCCTTCGCCTCGACCACCACCGACATGCGTTCCTGCGATTCGCTGATGGCGAGTTCCGTGGAGTTCAGACCGCTGTACTTGGTCTTCACGCGGTCGAGGTAGATGTCCAGCCCGTCTGCCAGTTCGCCGATGGCGACGCTGACGCCGCCCGCACCGAAGTCGTTCGATTTCTTGACGAGGCGCGTCACCTCCGGACGGCGGAACAGCCTCTCGAGCTTGCGCTCCTCGGGGGCGTTGCCCTTCTGCACCTCGCTGCCGCAGGTTTCGAGCGACTTGGCGTCGTGCTCCTTCGAAGAGCCGGTCGCACCGCCGATGCCGTCGCGGCCCGTGCGGCCGCCGAACATGATGATTTTATCGCCCGGTGCGGGACGCTCGCGGCGGACGTTCGCAGCCTTCACGGCCCCCACCACAGCCCCCACTTCGAGGCGTTTGGCGACATAGTCGTCGTGATAGATCTCGCGGACATGGGTCGTAGCCAGTCCGATCTGGTTGCCGTAGCTCGAATAGCCCGCCGCGGCCTTCTTCGAAATGACGCTCTGCGGCAGTTTTCCGGAAAGGGTCTCCGACACAGGCAGGTAAATGTTTCCCGCGCCCGTTACGCGCATCGCCTGATAGACGTAGCTGCGGCCCGACAGCGGGTCGCGGATGGCGCCGCCCAGACAGGTCGAAGCCCCGCCGAAAGGTTCGATCTCGGTCGGATGGTTGTGGGTTTCGTTCTTGAACTGCAACAGCCACTTCTCGGTCCGCCCGTCTACATCGACGTCGATGTAGACCGAGCAGGCGTTGTTCTCCTCCGAGACCTCCAGATCGTCCAACAGGCCTTTCTGCCGGAGGTAGCGCGCGCCGATGGTCGCCATATCCATCAGGCAGAGGCTCTTGTGCTCACGCCCCAGTTCGCGGCGGATACGCAGGTACAGCGCCAGCGAATCTTCGATCTCCTCCTTGACGAACGACTCCTCGACGGTGATGCCCTCCAACTCGGTCGTGAAAGTCGTGTGGCGGCAGTGGTCGCTCCAGTAAGTGTCGAGGATGCGCAGCTCGGTTTCGTAGGGATCGCGCCCCTCCGAACGGAAGTATTTCACCACCTCGCGCAGGTCGTCGGCGTTCATCGCCAGACCCATCGTCTTGCAGTAAGGCTCCAGTTCGGAATCCGCCATCTCCCGGAACCCTTCGAGCGCCCCGACGGGCTTCACTTCGGCCTGCTCCATGTCGCTGAGCACCGAAAGGTCCTTCTCACGCGATTCGACGGCGTTGATGTAGTAATGCCGGATCTTCGCCAGCTCCCCGTCGGTCGTCTTGTCATCGAAAACGAGCAGCCTCGACGAGCGGATGTCGACCCGGGCCTCGGGATCGATCAGCCGCACGCAGTCGACGGCCGAAGCGGCGCGCTGGTCGAACTGCCCGGGCAGATACTCCACGGCGATATACTTGCGCCCCGCGAGGTCGAACGTGTCGGTCACCGAGTCGGTCACCACCTCGCCGAAAACCGTATAGCGGCTCTTTTCCAGCAGCTCTTCGCTGAAGCCGAAAAGGTCGTAGACGCAGAGCAGGCGCACCTCGCCCAGCGACAGGTTCAGATTGGTGTTCAGCTCGCGGCGCAGGCTCTCGGCCTCGACCCGGAAGCGGGGTAATTTCTCGACAAAAATGCGGTAATTGGTCGTATTATTCATTTATCTCTGTTTGTATTTCATTCATCGTTCAGCGGCTCAATACGCCGTTATCACGTCCTTTGGCCGTGTACGTAAGCGGCCTCCCCGGAGGGGACTTGCCTGCGGGACGGCTCGATCGGTTATTTCACAAAACGTCCGGCCCATTCGGCCTCGAACCGTGCGGCATCCATCCCCACGAACGTGATGTGGCCCATCTTGCGCTTGGGACGGTTCTCCGTCTTGCCGTAGAGGTGGACATATACGCCCGGGAGGTTCTCCGCGGCGATTCGCTCCGCGGCTTCGAGATCCTGTCCCAGAATGTTTTTCATCACCGTGGGAGCCACCGGCTGCGGCTCCTGCAAAGGCTCCCCGACCAGATAGCGGACCAGTTCGCGGAACTGGTTCGTGGTCGCGCCTTCGATGGTGTAGTGACCCGAGTTATGCGGGCGCGGGGCCATCTCGTTGAAGTAGATTTCACCGCCCTTGATGAAATACTCGATGGCCAGGATGCCCCGATAGCCGCAATCGCGCATGAAACGCTCGCTCTGGGCCTTCATGCGCGCCAGCACCCCGGAATCGACTTCGGCAGGTACGATGCACAAATCCAGAATCCCGTCGCGGTGAACATTGCGCCCCACGGGAAAACTCACGACCCGCTCGCCGTCCGCCACCATCACGATGCTGGCCTCGGAATCGAACGGCACGAACTCCTCCAGGATGCAGGGAACCGCAAGCAGGGGCAGCGCCCCGGCGATGTCGGCCTCCGTCTTCAGCACCCGCTGCCCGTGGCCGTCGTAGCCCAGCGTGCGGGTTTTCAGCACGGCGGGAAGCCCCAGCCGCCGCACGGCTTCGCGCAGCGACGCTTCGTCGTCCACGGCCTCGAAACCGGGCGTGCGCAGCCCGTGGTCGCGGGCGTTCGACTTCTCGCGCAGGCGGTCCTGCGAATCATAAAGGGGTTTGTAGCCCTGCGGGATGTTGTATTTCCCGCACAGCGGAATCAGAATATCCCCCGGTACGTTTTCGAATTCATAGGTCACCGCGTCGCTGCGGCGGCACAGTTCCTCGAGCGCCGCGGCATCGTCGTAGGCCGCAACGATATGATCGTCGCAAACGTTGAACGCCGGAGCGTCGGCCGCCGGGTCGAGGCACACGGTGCGCACGCCCAGTTCCCGCGCCTGCTCGGCGATCATCAGCCCCAGCTGACCGCCACCTATGATACCGATGGTCTTCATTAATCCGCCTTTATGTTGTTTATTCGTCATTCGTTGTTTTACTTTCGACCGTTGTCATTCGCGGCGTGCCGCCGCGTTTACCAGTCTGCCCCATCCCAACCCCCTCTCTCGGGAGGAGCTTGTCGCACGCGGTTGGAAATTTCCCAACTATATTTCAGCCTTCAGCACATCCGCGGTCTGTTTGGCGCGGAAGGCGTCGAGTTTCGCCGCCAGAGCGGCATCCTGCAAAGCGAGGATCGACACGGCGATCAGCGCGGCGTTCTTCGCCCCGTTGATGGCCGTCGTGGCCACGGGAACGCCCGCGGGCATCTGCACGATCGACAGCAGCGAGTCCAGCCCGTTCAGGGCGCGCGACTTCACGGGAACGCCCACCACGGGCAGCGGAGTCATCGAGGCCACCATGCCCGGCAGGTGCGCCGCGCCGCCGGCCCCGGCGATGATCACGCCGATACCGCGCTCCCTGGCCGTCTTGGCGTATTCGCACAGCAGATCGGGCGTGCGGTGAGCGCTGACCACCCGTTTTTCGAAATCGACACCGAACGCTTCGAGCATAGCGACGGCTTCGGCCATCACCTCGTAATCGCTCACAGAGCCCATAATCACGCCTACTTTCATATGAATTCGTTTTTTATATCACTTAAAACCCGTCTCTTGAGCGGACGGAGAACCGGCGCCGGAACGCCCCGACCTGCCTCCGCCCCTGAATCCCGTCTTTCGGACGGGTGAAAAAAGCAGACCGCCACGACATCGCATGTCATGGCGGTCTGGTATCTATCCAAGCACCCCACGAGCAGGCATCTGCTGCCCCAGGGACGCTGCACGTCGCATCTGCTGCTGACACGCCCGCGAATAGAAGGCAGCGGCCTGGCCCTGCTGTTTCTTTCGTTCGCGTTGGTCGATATTGCAGCCTGAATTCATGGGAATTAACCTAACAGTTGTAAAAACAACGTTACAAAAATAGCGCTTTTCGACATACTTTCAAAATTCCCGGACAGATTCTATCGACAATTTATCGACAATCCTCCCGGCTCATCGAATAGGGCGCATCCCCGGGCTTCGCGCCCCGGTCTTTGTCTGGCTCCGGCTGCATCCCGAAGGCGATCTTTGCGCCGCCGAGCAACTCGCCGTATTCGAGGAACGTCTTCCCGGTGACCTTGCCGTCGACGGTCATCCGTCCCACATAACGGTTTTCAGCGCAGTTCTGCGGGGCGTCGATCTCCACGGTCTGGCCGTTCTCCAGATGGATCGCCGCTTTCCGGAACAGCGGGGAGCCGACCGCATACTCGTCCGATCCCGGGCACACGGGATAGAATCCCAGAGCCGAGAAGACATACCACGCCGAGGTCTGTCCGTTGTCCTCGTCGCCGCAGTAGCCGTCGGGCTTCGACGAATAGAGGCGGTCCATCACCTCGCGCGTCCACCACTGCGCCTTCCACGGCTGGCCGACGTAGTTGTAGAGGTAGATCATGTGCTGCGCCGGCTGGTTGCCGTGGGCGTAGTTGCCCATGTTGGCCACCTGCATCTCGGTGATCTCGTGGATGCGGAACCCGTAGTAGCTGTCGTCGTAGATCGGCGGCACGACGAACACCGAATCGAGCATTTTTCCGAATTCGGTTTTGCCTCCCATTAGGGTTGCAAGGCCCTCCGGATCGTGGAACACCGACCAGGTGTAGTGCCACGAGTTGCCCTCGGTGAAGGCGTCGCCCCACTTGTAGGGGCTGAACGGCGACTGGAACGTGCCGTCCTCGTTGCGGCCCCGCATCAGGCGGGTTTCGGGATCGAACATGTTTTTATAGTTCTGCGAAGCCTTTTCCAGCCGTTTCGCATCTTCGTCCTTGCCCAGCATCTTCGCCGTCTGCGCGATACACCAGTCGTCGTAGGCGTATTCGAGCGTCCGGGCGGCATTTTCGTTGATGCCCACGTTATAGGGCACGTAGCCCAGCGTGTTGTAATATTCGTGTCCGAGGCGACCGGTGGAGCTTACCGTGGGATGCACCTTGTCGCGTCCCGCAAGCATCGCCTCGTAGAGCGTGGCGACATCCTCTGCGGGCGTCACTCCTTTCAGGATCGCATCTGCAACTACGGAAGCCGAATTGTTGCCCACCATGCAGCCGCGGTGGCCCGGCGAGGCCCATTCGGGCAGGAAGCCGCTCTCGCGGTAGGTGTTGGCCAACCCGGCCTGAATCTCGGCGTTGACCGACGGGTAGACCAGGTTCAGCAGCGGGAACAGACACCGGAACGTATCCCAGAAACCCGTGTCGGTATACATATAGCCCGGCAGCACCTCGCCGTTGTAGGGGCTGTAATGCACCGGATTGCCTTTGGCGTCGATCTCGTAGAATTTGCGAGGGAACAGGGTCGAGCGATAGAGGCACGAATAGAAGGTCCGGTACTGCTCTTCGGTGCCGCCCGAGACCTCGATCCGCCCCAGCACCTCGTCCCAGCGCTCCTGCGCACGGGCTTTCACCGTCTCGAAATCGGCATCGCCGACCTCGGTTTCGAGGTTGCGCAAAGCCTGCTCTTCGGAGATGAACGACGAGGCCACGCGCGCCGTCACCTGCTCGCCGCGGCGGGTGGTGAAGTACACCGCCGCCAGCGCATGGCCGCCTTCGACCGACGAACCGGCGATTTCCCGCTCCCCATCGAACAGCTTGCTGCTTTCGATCGGCTTGTCGAAGCGGATGACGAACCAGTTGCGGAAATTGTCGGGCACGCCGCCGCTGTTGCGCGTGGTGTATCCTACGACGGTGCGGCTGTCGGGCATGACTTTGACCTGCGACCCGCGGTCGAAGGCGTCGATCACCACGCCCGATTCGTCCGACTCGGGAAAGGTGAAGCGCAGCACGGCGGCGCGATCCGTCGGAGCCATTTCGGCCACGACATCGTGGTCGGCCAGATAGACCGAGTAATAATAGGGCTTCGCCGTCTCCGACTGGTGGGAGAACCAGCTCTGGCGCGCATTTTCATCAACCTTGTCTTTGCCGCGCACGGGCATGATGGAAAACTGTCCGTAATCGTTGATCCACGGCGAGGGCTGGTGCGTCTGCTTCAGGCCCCGGATCGTGTGCGATCCGTAGGTGTAGGCCCAGCCGTCGCCCATCTTGCCCGTCTGGGGCGTCCAGAAGTTCATGCCCCACGGCAGGGCCACGGCCGGATAGGTGTTGCCCGTCGAAAGCGAGTAGTCGGACTGTGTGCCCACGAGCGTCGTGACGTATTCAGAAGGGCGCAGCGAAATTTCGTGTTTCGGGGTTTCGCAACAGCCCCAGGCCAAAGCCGAAAAAAACAACAGTATGAGGTTCTTCATTTTTTTATTCCAAATTACCGGATTGAGTAAAAAGACAAGCTACCGGGCTTTCGCCTCGCAGTAGGCACAGCGGCAGGTCCCGTCCGCCTGACGGTGGAACAGCCGGTCGACATCCTCCGTGGCGGAGATGCAGCGGCGGTTCGGGCACTCGTATTCGTTCACGACATACCGTTCGCTGAAGACCGGGGTGCGTTCGAAGGGCCTGTTCTCGTCGGCCCAGCGCAGCAGCGTATAGATCAGCGCCATGCGCACGAACTTTCCGTTCTCGACCTGGCGGAAGTAAGCCGCGCGGGGATCGTTGTCCACGGCGCGCGTGATCTCGTTGACGCGCGGCAGCGGGTGGAGAATGATCATATCCTCCTTGGCGGTCTTCAGTTTCTCGGGGTTGAGCACGAAGCTGTTCTTCACGCGGTCGAACTCCTCCTCGTCGAGGAAACGCTCCTTCTGCACGCGGGTCATGTAGAGGATGTCCAATTCGGGCATCACCTCCTCCATGGTCTCGACCTCGCGAAACTCCAGATGCGAGTTCTCGGCCATCTCGGCGAGCATGTAGTCCGGAAGGCGCAGCTCCTGCGGAGCGATCAGGATCACCTTGATATTCGAATAGCGCGACAGCGCCTTGATCAGCGAGTGGACCGTGCGGCCGAATTTCAGGTCGCCGCAGAAACCAATCGTCATGTTGTCGAAACGGCCCTTCTCGCGCTTGATCGTCAAGAGGTCGGTAAGCGTCTGCGTGGGATGGGCGTGGCTGCCGTCGCCGGCGTTGATGACCGGGATGCCCGCATACTGCGAGGCCACCAACGGCGCACCCTCCTTGAAGTGACGCATGGCGATGATGTCGGCGAAGCAGCGGATCACGCGCACGGTGTCGGCCACCGTCTCGCCCTTCGACACCGACGAGGAGTTGGCGTCGGAGAAGCCGATGACCTGCCCGCCCAGTTCGAGCATCGCCGCCGTGAAACTCAACCGCGTGCGGGTCGAAGGCTCGTAGAAGAGCGTGGCCAGTTTCTTGCCCCTGCACGCCTCGCTGTACTTGGCGCGGTTGGCGATAATGTCCTCGGCCAGAGCTACGATCTGCTCGGTTTCGGCAACCGTGAGGTCTGTGGGATCAATCAAATGTCGCATAAGTTATTTATAGAAGTTCGGATTTTAAATTCTTCAACGGTCCCTCTTTTCGGTCGGTCCCGATTCACGGCCTTCCGCCGTGTTTGCAAACCGGACCCGCCCCTAAATCCCCGCCTCGGCGGAGACTTTGGCTGCGCGGGTATCCGCATTGTTCCGCTTTCATTGCGCCGTCGGTATTTCCCGCTCGCGGCACGCAACGGATCGGCGGAAGGCGCCGGGCGATCGCGGCAAACCCTGATTCTGATTTTAGGGGAGCGATTTTTAGCCTGCCCGGTGATCGGCACGGATGGGCTGTACATGAGGCACTGCCCATTCGGGACGAGCGGGGAAGGACGAAAATCGCCCGCTAAAATCGGAATTATTGCATCCAGCTCTCGTCCGACGGATTGTTGCGGAAGGCGATCAGCCGCGCCTTGTCCTCAGGCTTGATATACCCCTCCTCGGCGGCCACTTCGACCAGCGCGTCGAGGTTCGAAAGGCTGTAATTCGTGACGTTCGCCTCCCGCATGCGGTCAAGCCCCTTCTGCATCCCGTAGGTGAAGATCGAAGCCACGCCCAGCACCTCGGCGCCGGCTTCGCGCAGGGCCTCAACCACCTCGATGCACGAACCGCCCGTCGAGATGAGGTCCTCGATCACGACGACCTTCTGGCCCTTTTCGAGCCGGCCCTCGATCCGGTTGCCGCGGCCGTGGTCCTTCGAGCCGCTGCGCACATAGCCCATCGGCAGGTCGAGGATCGTGGCCGTGATGGCCGCATGGGCGATTCCGGCGGTCGAGGTTCCCATCAGCACCTCGGCTTCGGGGAATTTCGTGCGGACGATTTCGGCGAGGCCCGCCTCGACATGGCCGCGGACGACAGGAGCCGTCAGGGTCAGCCGGTTGTCGCAGTAGATCGGGCTTTTGATGCCGCTCGCCCAGGTGAAAGGCTGTTCGGGGCGCAGGAACACCGCGCCGATCGACAGCAGGTCTTTAGCAATTTTCTTCTCCATCTTACTTGAACGCAGGTTCGGCAAAATTCTTCATTCTTTCCCCTCCCCATGGGAAGAGTGTCAACCATGAAATCCGCCGAACCTGCGTTAACGGCATCTGCGATGCCGATTTCATATTGACATTCCCACTAAATCTCCCTTTGGCAAAGGGAGACTTCGGGGCGGAAACCCATTTATTCTTTTCGTTTTTCAGTTTTCATATCTTCGGCGACCCACAACGTCCATGTATCGACGTTGTCGGTCAGGACTTCAGGCAGCGGCAGCGGAATGCGCACATCGGGCGCGATGCCCGCGGAGTCGATCCCGCGGCCTTCCGGAACCCGGCAGGAACGGGTCGTGGGGAGCATCATCCACCGGGTCGGGTCCTGCGGAAAATAAAGTATTTCGCAGTTCGAGAAATCGAGGCACCCGAGCGTGTTATCCTGCCCGTAAACGGTCGTGCGGCGACTGCTGGCCCTGACTTCGAGCACCAGCTGTTCACCCGAGGAGCCGACTTTCCCATCAATCAGCAGCCCCGCCCGGCGAGGCCGCGGCGAGACGGAATCGTAGTGTATCCGGTAGGTTTTCGGTCCGTCCGTCAGGAACTCCCCGGCCGGAGTGCGTTCCATCCGTGCGATCTTCCCGCGTCCACGCTCCGTATCTCCGGCAAACTCCCGCACGTGGGCGACGGCCAGGTCCGAAACGCGGTACTCCATGGCATCCTCCGCCCCTTCGTGGTCGTAGAGCAGCCGGAGCAGCGGTTCATAGGCGCTGTCGCTCCCGCCGCCGTTGCCGCGGATGTCGAGGATCAGGTTTTCACACCCCGAGGCCAGATAAGCCCGCACGGCAGTCCGCACCCAAGCGGTCTGTTCTTCATTCAGGTCGCACGACGGGAAACGGATCAGATACGTTTCGCCGTCCACCCGACAATGGGTGAACTGCGGGTCATAACGCTCCATCCGTGCCGCGTAATCCGAAGGTCGGCGGATTGATTTGGGCCGGTAAGCCCTCACGCCCTCCGTTCCGAGGTGCGAATCGTCGAACCAGCCGAGATACTCGGCAACGGCGTCATACGTGTCGCGCCCCGAAGCGATCCCGCTCCGCAGCCGCTCTTTCAGCGCCCCGTACTCCGCCGCGCGGTTCGCCGTCTTGTCCGGATAGCCCGCATAGGCGCGCTCCACGACGCCGACGGCGAAGTCGAAATCGGAGACCTCGCCGCCTTTCACCGGGACTTGCGCCCCGGCAGGCAACAACAGCCCGGCAACGGCCGCGACAAGCGGCAGAACACGCAGCAAGACACTCATTTATTCCAGCGCCGAACGTAAAATCTTCTCCACCTCCTCGGGATAAATGCCGCCCTCGTGGACCTTCACGCCGTCGACGTAAAACGTGGGCACGTAATAGTAGTCGAACGCGTCGGCCACTTCGGGCTGCTCCGACTCCTCGATCATCTCGATCCCGACGGCGGCCAGCTCCGGATGGGCGGCACGCGCCTCGTCGATGTAACGCAGCGCCTTCTTGCAGAAGGGGCACGAGCGCAGGTAGAAAAGTTTTACCGGTTTCATAGAATTAACAATTTTTGTAATATCGTTCCATCTCACGCAGCCGAATGCCGTATTCGCCGCCTATGGCGGCGTTTACAAATCCGATCCCCTGCCTCAAGCCGGGGCTTGTCGCATCGCGACCACAAGGCAACCAGAACCACGGTCTATCCGACGAACTCGGCGACGCACCGGCGGTAAGCCGCCACAGGGTCCTCCGCCGCGGTGATCGGGCGTCCCACGACGATCAGGTCGGAACCGATCTCCCGGGCGCGGACGGGCGTGGTGACGCGCACCTGGTCCGCCACGTCGCCATCTGCAAAACGCACGCCGGGCGTGACCGTCAGAAACTCCTCGCCGCACGCCCCGTGCACCATGCCGGCTTCCAACGGCGAGCAGACCACGCCGTCCAGCCCTGCGGCCCGGGTGTTCTGCGCATATTTCACGATCGTGTCGTTGATCGAGGCGTCGATCAGAAGTTCCTCCCGCATGCGCTCCTCGCTGGTCGAGGTGAGCTGCGTCACGGCGATCAGCAGGGGCCGCGTGCCGTCTTCGCGCGTAAGGCCTTCGCGCGCGGCTCGCATCATCTCGATCGTCCCGGCCGCATGGACGTTGCACATGTCCACGTCCAACCGCGACAGCACGGCCATCGCCTTTTTCACGGTGTTGGGGATGTCGTGGAGTTTCAGATCGAGGAAAATCCGGTGTCCCCGGCGCTTGATCTCCCGCACGATGGCGGGTCCCTCGGCATAGAACAGCTCCATGCCGATTTTCAGAAAGGGTTTGCGCTCCTCGTCCTTAAAGAGGTCGAGGAACCGGAAGGTGTCTTCCGCCGACTTGAAGTCGCAGGCTATGATTACATCGTGTTGCATAATATACAAATTTAGCATTTATTTTTCACATCGGGTCAGCGTGCGGCAAATTCGGAGTTTCGCAGAACATATTCGACGCATGTGGCTGTCGGAGCCGACGAGGGAAACGCCGAAGGTGCCGCGCGATCACTCGATGCAGCCGATTATGTCGCTCAACTTTTCAATGCCCAGCCGCTCCATTTCGCCGGGCAGCGCCTCGACGATCTCCTTCGAGGCATAGGGATTCACGAGGTTCGCAGCCCCGACCTGCACGGCCGAGGCTCCGGCCATCATCATCTCGATCACGTCGCGGGCCGTCGTGACGCCGCCGCACCCCATCACGGGAATCCGGCACGCCCGGGCCACCTGGTAGACCATCCGCAGCGCAACGGGGAAGACCGCGGCGCCCGAGAATCCGCCCATCGTGTTGGCGATGACCGGACGGCGGCGCGCAATGTCGATACGCATGCCCAGCAGCGTATTGATCAGGCAGATGCCGTCGGCCCCCGCCTCCTCGCACGCCCGGGCGATCGCGACGATGTCCGTCACGTTGGGCGAAAGTTTGATGAAGACGGGCTTCGTCGTCACGGCCTTCACGGCGCGCGTCACCTCGGCGGCGGCGTCCGGACAGGTCCCGAACGACATGCCGCCGTGCCGCACGTTGGGGCACGAGACGTTGACCTCGATCAGCCCCACCTGCTCCTGCCTGTCGATGCGCTCGCAGCAATAGGCGTACTCTTCGACCGAGAAACCCGAAATATTGGCGATGACGGGTTTTCGGAAGAAGGTTTTCAACCGCGGCAGCTCCTCGCGGATCACGGCGTCGATGCCGGGGTTCTGCAACCCCACGGCATTGATCATCCCCGCACCGCACTCGGCGATGCGCGGCGTGGGATTGCCGAAGCGCGCCTCGCGCGTCGTACCCTTGAACGAGAACGACCCGAGGATGTTGATGTCGTAGAACTCGCGGAACTCGTTGCCGTAGCCGAAGGTTCCGCTGGCCGGCACGACCGGATTGTCCAATTTGAGGCCGCAGAGTTCAACCGAAGTATCTGTCATAATTGTAAATTTTGAATTATGAATTGTGAATTGTTCTTACCAGATGATTTCATCCTTGGTAAGGACCGGCCCCTCCTTGCAGATACGTTTGTAGCCGTATTTGGTTTTGCACGAACAGCCCATGCAGGCGCCGAATCCGCACCCCATGCGCTCTTCGAACGACAGCTGGCCGTCCTGCTCCACGGCGTTGTAGAGCGCATGGAGCATCGGCAGCGGCCCGCAGGCGTAAAAGTAATCGAAATCCAGCCCCCGTTCGGCGATGGCCGTCGTGACGAAGCCCCCGACGCCCCGCGAACCGTCGACCGTCGAGACGGCGACCTCGCAGCCCAGCGCGCGGAACTCCTCCTCGTAGAAGACCTCCGACGCGGTGTTGAAGCCCAGCACCACCTGCACGGGCTTTCCTTCGGCGAGGAGTTTTTTCGCCAGGTTGTAGAGCGGCGGCACGCCCACGCCGCCCCCGACGAGCAGGGGTCTCCGCGCGTCGTTCTTCGTCGAGAATCCGTTGCCCAGACCCGTCAGCAGGTCGAGCGTTTCGCCCGGCAGCATGCGGCTCATCTGCTCCGTTCCCCCGCCCACGACCTTGTAGATCAGCGCAATCGAACGGTTATCGTAATCGCAGATCGAGATAGGGCGGCGTAAGTACTTGCCCTCCAGCGCAATATTGACGAACTGCCCCGGCGCCGAGATCCACTGCGTATCGCCCGCGAGGGTCATGCGCCACACCGCGTCGGTCAGCGGCTCGTTCGTGAGAATCTTATAGATACCTTTCTTATACATAATTTTTTCAGCACTTTTGATCCGGCAAAAGTGTCCAAAACCGGCCCGACGATCGCCTTCGCCTACTTCATGCGACCTAACGCTGGAAACGGGCGCCTATTCGCGGGTTTGCAAGCAAACCGGCCCCGTTTCTCGCGCTTTTAGTCCGCATTCCGTTGACGGCTCCGGCGTCTTGTCGGAATTTTATTTCGAATCAATAGTCGAAACGCGCAGCGTGATCTCCTCCAGCACATCCAGCAGCACCTTCACCGTCTCCAGCGCCGTGAAGACCGTCACGTTGTTCTCGACGGCCGTGCGGCGTATTTCGTAACCGTCGAGGCGCGTGTTGTGCTGGTTGATGTCGATGGTGTTGATCACGTAGCTGACATGCCCCTGACGCAGCGCCTCGATGATCTCGTTGCTGCCCTCGTTGAGCTTGCGGCGCGTACGGGTGCGGATGCCGTGCGCCCGCAGGAACTCGGCGGTCCCGGTCGTCGCCTCGATGTTGAAGCCCAGGTCGTAGAACCGCTTCACCAGCGGAAGCGCCTGCTCCTTGTCGTGGTCGGCGATCGTCACGAAGATCGTTCCGTAGTTCGAGACGTGCATGCCCGTGGCCTGCAACGCCTTGTAGAGCGCGCGCGTCAGTTTGTCGTCGTAGCCGATGGCCTCGCCCGTCGATTTCATTTCAGGCGAGAGATACGAATCCATGCCGCGGATCTTGGCGAACGAGAAGGCCGGAGCCTTGACGTACCAGCGCTCCTTCTCACGACCGTAGACCTCCGTGATGCCCTGCTCGCGGAGCGACTTGCCCAGAATCACCTGCGTGGCGATGTGGGCCATCGGCACGCCCGTGGACTTCGAGAGGAAGGGCACGGTGCGCGACGAGCGCGGGTTGACCTCGATGACGTAGACGTCGTCCTCGCCGGCGACGATGAACTGGATGTTGTACAGGCCGACGATACCGATCCGAAGGCCCAGCTTGACCGTATAGTCGATGATCTTGTCCTTGGCCTTCTGGCTCACGCTGAAGGTCGGATAGACGCTGATCGAGTCGCCCGAGTGGATACCCGTATGCTCGACATGCTCCATGATGCCGGGGATGAAGACCTCCTTGCCGTCGCAGATGGCGTCCACCTCCAGCTCCTTGCCCATGATATAGCGGTCGACCAGCACCGGCTGGTCCACGTCGATCTCCACGGCGGTTTGCAGGTAGTGGCGCAGGCGCTCCTCGTTCGAGACGATCTGCATGGCGCGGCCGCCCAGCACGTAGCTCGGACGCACCAGCACCGGATAGCCGATGCGCGCCGCGGCCCGGACGCCCGACTCGATGTCGGTAACGGCCTCGGCCTCGGGCTGCGGAATTCCCAGCTCCTCCATGATCCTCTCGAAGCAGCCGCGGTCCTCGGCGTTCTTGATCGCCTGCGTGTCCGTGCCGATGATGGGCACGCCCAGCTCGGCGAGCGGTTCGGCGAGGTTGATGGCCGTCTGTCCGCCGAGCGACACCACGATGGCCTTCGGTTTTTCGAGATGGATGACGTTCATCACGTCCTCCACGGTCAGCGGCTCGAAGTAGAGCTTGTCGCTGGTGGTGTAGTCGGTCGAGACGGTCTCGGGGTTGTTGTTGATGATGATGGCCTCGTAGCCCGCCGCACGGATCGACCAGATGGCGTGCACGGTCGAGTAGTCGAATTCGACGCCCTGGCCGATGCGGATCGGGCCGGAACCGAGCACGATGATCTTCTCTTTCCCGCTGACGATCGACTCGTTTTCTTCCTCGTAGGTCGAGTAGAAATAGGGCACGTAGGAGGCGAATTCGCTGGCGCAGGTGTCGATCATCTTGTAGACCGGGAAGACGTTGTTCTTCTCGCGCAGACGGTACATTTCGTTCTGCGAAAGGCCCCACAGCTGACCGATGTACTTGTCGCTGAAACCCATGCGCTTGGCAGCGCGGAGCGTCTCGACGTCCATCGGGTGTGCGCGGACGACGTTTTCGAACTCGACGATGTTCTTGAACTTCTCCAGGAAGAACATGTCGATCTTCGTCTTGTCGTAGATCAGCGCCAGGTCGACGCCGTTACGGATCAGCTGGCCGATGGCATAGAGCCGGTCGTCGGTTCCCCCCTTGATGTAGGCGAGCAGGTCGTCGTTCGACCACTTGTCGAATTTCTTGTGATAGATGTGGCAGACGCCCGTTTCGAGCGAACGCACGGCCTTGAGCAGCGACTCCTCCATCGTGCGGCCGATGGACATCACCTCGCCCGTGGCCTTCATCTGCGTGCCGAGCTTGTTCGACGCGTCGGAGAACTTGTCGAAGGGAAAGCGGGCGACCTTCGTCACGATGTAGTCCAGCGTCGGTTCGAACGAAGCCGGCGTATTGGCGATCCGGATCTCGTCGAGCGTGAGTCCCACGGCGATCTTCGCGCTGACGCGGGCGATGGGATAGCCCGAGGCCTTCGACGCCAGGGCCGAGGAGCGCGACACGCGGGGATTGACCTCGATCAGGTAGTATTTGAACGAGAGCGGGTCGAGTGCGAACTGCACGTTGCAGCCGCCCTCGATCTTCAGTTCGCGGATGATCTTCAGCGCCGAGTCGCGCAGCATCTGGAACTCCTTGTTGGTGAGCGTCTGGCTCGGGGCAACGACGATCGAGTCGCCGGTGTGGATGCCCACCGGGTCGATATTCTCCATGCAGCAGATGCAGATGGCCGTGTCGTTGCGGTCGCGCATCACCTCGTACTCGATCTCCTTATAGCCCTTGATGCTCTTCTCGACGAGCACCTGGTGCACGGGCGAGAGCGAAAGGGCGTTGCGCATCATCTCGCGCAGTTCGGTCTCGTCGTCGGCAAAACCGCCGCCCGTGCCGCCCAGCGTGAAGGCAGGGCGCAGCACCACCGGATAGCCGATCTCCTCGGCCACCGCCACGGCCTCCTCGATCGACATGGCGATGTGCGAAGGAAGCACCGGCTCGCCCAGCGACTCGCACAGCTCCTTGAACAGCTCGCGGTCCTCGGCGCGCTCGATCGACTCGAACGACGTGCCCAGAATTTCGACCTGGCACTCTTTCAGAATGCCCTTCTTGGCCAGCTGCACGGCGAGATTCAGACCCGTCTGTCCGCCCAGCCCCGGGACGATGGCGTCGGGACGCTCGAAGCGGATGATCTTGGCGACGTATTCCAGCGTCAGCGGCTCCATGTAGACTTTGTCCGCAATGTGCGTGTCGGTCATAATGGTAGCGGGGTTCGAGTTGGCGAGGATCACCTCGTAACCCTCCTCCTTGAGCGCGAGGCACGCCTGCGTACCCGCATAGTCGAACTCGGCGGCCTGTCCGATGACGATGGGCCCCGAACCGATGACCAGAACCTTCTTGATATCTTTTCTCCTAGGCATTTTTGTGCTCCTCCATTATTTTTGTGAACTTCTTGAACAAATAAGCGCTGTCCTGCGGACCCGAAGCGCTCTCGGGGTGGTACTGCATCGAGAAAACCCGGTCGGCGGCGCACTCCACGCCCTCGGCCGTGCCATCGAGCAGGTTGACGTGCGTCAGCGTAAGCCCCGTGCCGGCGAGCGAATCGACATCCACGGCGTAGCTGTGGTTCTGGCTCGTGATTTCGAGTTTCCCCGTCACGAGATTCTTCACCGGGTGGTTGGCGCCGCGGTGGCCGAACTTCATCTTGAAGGTCCGGGCGCCGTAGGCCAGCGAAATCAGCTGGTGGCCCATGCAGATTCCGAAGATGGGCAGCCTGCCGCGGAGCTGCTTCACCAGTTCGATCACCGGCGTCACGTCCTCGGGATTGCCGGGTCCGTTCGAAAGCACAAGCCCGTCGGGATGGAAGGCCATGATCTCCTCCACGGTGGAGTTGTAGGGCATGACGGTCACGTTGCACCCCACACGGTTCAGCAGACGGATGATGTTGTACTTGATGCCGCAGTCGACGGCCACGACGTCGTACTTGTGGTTGGGGACACGCGACATCCAGCGCTTCTTGCAGCTCACACGCGAAACCATGTCGCGCGGCATGACGTATTCGCCGAGTTTGCGCAGGGCCTCGTCGCGCGGCGTCGCCACGTCGGTGATGAGCACCTTCTGGGACCCCTCGTCGCGGATGATGCGCGTCAGGGCGCGGGTGTCCACGCCCCAGATGGCCGGAATGTCGTGCTCCTCGAAGACCTCGTTCAGCGTCTTCGTATAGCGGAAGTTCGACGGCGAGTCGTTGTACTCACGCACGATCATGCCGCCGATGGTCGGCGTTTTGGTCTCGTAATCCTCGTCGGCCATACCGTAGTTGCCGATCAGCGGGTAGGTCATCACGACCATCTGATCCGTATACGACGGATCGGACATGATCTCCTGATACCCCACCATCGAGGTATTGAAGACGATCTCGTTGATGGCCTCGCGGTCGGCGCCGAAACCGTATCCGTAGAACTCGCGACCGTTCTCCAAGACAATTTTTTTCGTAAAAGCTTTCATCCTTATCTGTTTGATTCGTAGTTATCGTCATAAACCTCTTTGCCGCCCACCACCGTCAGCACGGCGCGGCCCTGCACCTTCCATCCGGCGAAGGGCGTGGCCCGCCCCTTCGAAAGGAACGTCCCGGGGTCCACGGCATACTCCGCCCCGAGGTCCAGCACCGTAAAATCGGCGGCATCGCCCTCCTCCACGCCTCCTTCGAGCGCGAAAATCCGGCGGGGATTCGCCGACATCAGGGCGACGAGCTTTTCGAGCGTGATCACCCCCTTCAGCACCAGGTATTTATAAAGCAGCGGAAAAGCGGTCTCCAGCCCCACGATGCCCATGGCGCTCCCGGCCAGTCCGCGCGCCTTCTCGGCGACGGTGTGGGGGGCATGGTCCGTGGCGATGACCTCGATCGTGCCGTCCTGAATGCCCGCGACGAGCGCTTCGCGGTCGGCGCGCCTCCGCAGCGGCGGGGTCATCTTGAAGCGGCCCTCCTCCTGCAAATCCTCGTCGCACAGCAGCAGGTAGTGCGGCGCCGTCTCGCAGCTCACGCGCAGCCCCTTCGCCCGGGCGCGGCGCACCAGTTCGACGCTCTCCTTCGTGGAGACGTGGCAGACGTGATACCGGCAGCCGGTCTTCTCCGCCAGCGCGATGTCGCGCCCGACCTGCCGCCACTCGCTCTCGGAGCAGATGCCCTTGTGTCCGTGCTCGCGGCAGTAAACCCCGTCGTGGATATAGCCCCCGCGCAGCAGTTCATCGACTTCGCAATGAGCCACGATCGGTTTACCGACAGCCGCGGCCCGGCGCATCGCCTCCTCCATCAGCTCCGCCGACTGCACGCCGCGGCCGTCGTCCGAGAAGCCGACGACCTGCGGGGCCAAGGCCGCGAAATCGACCAGTTCGCCGCATCCGCGCTGGCCCATCGTGATCGTACCGTAGGGTTTCACGCGCACCACGGCGTCGCGGCGGATGATCTCCAGCTGCTCGCCGAGCGTCGCCGGCGTATCGGGCGCAGGGTTCAGGTTGGGCATCGAACAGACCGTGGTATACCCCCCGCGGGCCGCGGCGGCCGTACCCGTCGCAATGGTCTCCTTCTGCGGGAAGCCCGGCTCGCGCAGGTGCACATGCACGTCGACCAGCCCCGGCACGAGGTGCCGCCCCCCGAGGTCCACCACCCGGTCGCCCGGGCGCGGTTCCCCGGCGGCCGCGATGCGGCCCCCTTCGACGGCGATCAGCCCCGGTTCGAAACGACCGTTGCGGAAAATCTTCGCGTTGGTGTAAAATGTCTTCATTCGTCGCTGGACACAAAAAAATAGGGCAACCAAAACAGTTACCCTAATAAAACAATAATGCCCGAATCCGTCGGAGACTGGAAACCCGACCAGTAATCCTGCTGCCAGAACGCTTGCGCCGATGCTATGTTGGGTTTACAATTCATAGGATTCAGGTGTCGCTATAATTGTGCACAAAGATAGGGCATTTTCGCCGCCTCTGCAACACTTTTTCCGGAAAAATTTTTCAACATGCCGTATACGCCCCGCCGCACGCACTCCGCATGCGGCGGGGCGGAAGGCGCATGTCCGCGGATTTCCGGCGCGGCAGGCCCCGGCTCCCGGAACCGCCCGCCCCGGAGAGCGGGCTATCGGACGATGATCAGATCGACGCCCGCCTCCTCGATGATCGAGATCATCTGTTCGGGAATCCGCTCGTCGGTGACGATCACGTCGATGTCCTCCAGCGCGCAGATGCGGCCGAAACCGCGCTGTCCGAATTTCGACGAGTCGGCCAGCACGATGACCTGCGAGGCGGCGTGCATCATCCGCCGCGTGAGTTTCGCCTCGTCGATAGTCGAAGTCGTGATGCCGTGCTCGGGGTCGATGCCGTCCACCCCGAAGAAGACCTTCGAGCAGATGCAGTCGTCCAGTTCGCGCGCGGCCTCTTCGCCCAGCACCGACAGCGACTTCTTGTGCACCGAGCCGCCCAGCTGCACGACGTTGACGTTCTCCGACTCGTTCAGCAGCACGCCCAGCCGCAGGAACGGCGTGACGATGTTCAGGTGATGCCACATGCGCATCTTGATCTCCTCGGCGAAGGCGTAGACGGTCGAGCCGGAGGCCACGATGATCGAGTCGGTCTCGCCGAGCATCTCCGCCGCCCGCTGGGCGATGCGGCGCTTGGCGTCGCGGTTGATGTTGTCCTTCACATGCACGTCGAGGTCCGCAACGTGGGGATTGGCCGGACGCGCGCTGCCGTGCACCTTATATAACAGGCCTTTGCTTTCGAGAATCTTGATGTCCTTGCGGATGGTCACCTTCGTAACGCCCAGTTCGTTGGCAACGTCGGTAATCCGGACGAAACCGTGCTTGTTCAGACTGTCGAGAATGTATTTGTGCCGTTCGGCAATGCTCAGCATATCGGTCGGATATTTAAAGTGTTACAAAAGCAAAGATACAAAAAAAGTCGGACGGGCGCACACCCGGATTACCTAACGGTTCGGCAAAACCTTCCGACTGATAAAAGTATCGTTACGCCACCAAAGATAAAAAAAGATTCCGTATTTCGCAAAAAAAGGTCCGCAACCCGTGACGGGCCGGACCCTTCCGGACCGAAGTCCGTATCATCATCTAAAACAGAACCTTCGATTCCCTTATTCCGCCTCGGGTTCGTAGCCGTCGGCCTTGGCGCCCCACATCAGGAGGAAGACCAGCATGCCCACGACGGCCATGCCCAGGATGCCGACATAGGCCCAATTCCAGCCGTAGTGCTGGGCCACGAAGCCCAGTCCCACGCCCGAAACGAGCGTCGAAGCGTAGCCGAACAGCCCCGTGAGGCCGTTGGCCGTGGCGGCGGCCTTCTTCGTGGCCTGGTTCGCGGCGGCAATGCCGATCAGCGCCTGCGGGCCGTAGATGCAGAACCCTGCGGCGCAGAGCGTCGTGAACAGCAGCCAGATCGGAGCGTCGGCAGGCAGCTGCCAGAACAGGAAGACGAACAGCGCGGCGCCCGCCATGCAGAAGACGCAGGTGCGGTGCGCACGGCCCTTGAGCCACTTGTCCGTCGCCCAGCCGGCGAAGAGCATGCCGAGGATGCCGGCAATCTCGAACATCGCCACGAGCCATCCGGCGTGCGACATCGAGACGCCCTTCGACTGGCTCAACAGCGAAGGCCCCCAGTCGAGCACCGAGAAGCGGACGATGTAGACGAAAAAGTTGGCGAAGCCCAGAATCCAGATCAGCGGATTCTTGAAGACGTATTTCATTAGGAACGCCTTGTGCTCGGCGCCCTTCTTTTCGGTCTTCACCTGCCTGGTCTCGGTTCCTTCCAGTTCGGGAAGCCCCACCGAGGTCGGGGTGTCGCGCAGGAAAACCACCAGCCCGATGGCTCCGGCGAAAGCGATCGCCGACGGAATCCAGAAACACCATTTCCACGCCCCGACATGCGCCGCGGAGGTCATCACGCGCTCCATGCCCGCAGCATCGTCGGGCGAAACGCCCAGGTTGGCGGCGATGGAAGCCACGGCGTCGGGATCGCCCGCCATGTTCGTGCCCAGCGTACCCATGATGTAACCGCAGAGGATCACCACGAGGCCCGCGCCGATCGAGTGCGAGGTATTCCACACCGACATTTTCGTCGCCAGCTCCGTAGGCGGAATCCAGTGGGTCAGCAGACGCGCGCAGGGCGGGAATCCCGTACCCTGCAACAGCCCGTTGACGACCCACATGACGCCCATGAAGAGGATCATCGTGTTGCCGAACTGGTCGCCCGAATGCTCGCCCGTGATCCAGTAGGAGACGTCCTCGCCGAATCCGAACGCGAAGTTGGCCAGCGCACACAGCGCCAGACCGACGGCCATGTACCAGCGGGCGTTCATGCGGTCGGCCAGAATGCCGTTGGCGAAACGCGAAAAGCCGTAGATCAGGCCGTTCAGGGTGAGGAAGATGCCGAGGCTCGTCTTCGAAATGCCGAGATCGGCTTCCAGGCCGGGCATGGCCAGCGAAAAATTCTTGCGCACGAAGTAGAAGAGCGCGTAACCGACCATCGTCGCGATGATCGTACGCATCTGCCAATACTTGAAGCGCTTGGTTTGTTCAGATGTCATTTCGAAATGAAAGTTAGTAGTTTCAGAAGCCAAATATACAACTTTCGGAGCGATATTCTAAATTATTTTCGTGATTTTTCCGTTTTATCGCCCGGAAGCCGCACACGGCTCTATGCGCCCGGGACCGGAGCCGCGGCGGAGCGAGCCGGTTCGCCAGAACCCGGCGCAGGGCTTCCGACCTCCCAGACGCCGCCCTTGCCGAACAGCCGGTCGAGCCACTCCTCCATCCAGCCGCAGCGGAAGGCGGTGTCGATGACCGTATAGCGGCTGCGCATGTAGGGAATCTTCCCGAACGCCTCGCGGAAACGGGTGCGCGAAACGCCGATCTGTTCGGGCTCATAAGGCGCCCCGACGAGTTCCAGGCGGCGGCGCACCTCGTCGAAAGGAATGATCTGCCGGCGGATGCGTTCGCGCAGTTCGGGCCACGCCTTTTTGAGCCGCGTGAGCTGGTCGCGCAGCCCCTCCCTGTCGACATATTTGTCGCGGGTCTCCTTCAGGCCGCGGGCCACGAATTCGGGATCGTCGTTAAAAATGGCCCGGATGTCCCGCTCGGTCTCGTCCCACGATTTCCACGCAGCGACGCACCTCTCGATGTCCAGCTGCTCCACGGGGGCGTCGAGCAGCATTTCGAGAAAGGCCGTCGAGGCCAGCGTGCCGATACCGACCTTGAAGCCGTGCGACACCGAAGCGCCGTTGTATTTCAGGTGCTCCATGTCCCACAGATGGCTGAACTGGTGTTCGGCGCCCGAAGCCGGGCGGCTCGACTGCGTGGCCTGCATGGCGAAACCGCTCAACAGCAGCCCTTCGGCCAGCTGTTCGACCTTCTCCACATTGCCCGCATGCACGCCTGCGGGATCGGACAGAGCCTCTTTCAGCCCGTCCTGCACCAATCCGAAGGCGAAATCGTCCATCGGCTCCGACCCCACGGCGTCGGAAAGCATCCAGTCGGCCCCGGCAGGGATCTTGGCGATCAGGTCGGCGTAGCCCGAAGCCGACATTCTGGCGGGCGCAGCCGCCGAAATCGACGGATCGAGAACCATGCCCAGCGGCGCAGGACAGTCGAAGGTCTGCTTGTTGCCGTCCTTGGTGATCGAGGCTCCGTAGGCCGTGTAACCATCCATCGAAGCCGCCGTGCCGACCACCATGTAACGGCGGCCGTTGTGGTGGGAGCAGAGTTTGGTCAGGTCGTTGATCACGCCCGAACCGACGGCCACGGGAACGGCATCGGTCGCAGCCAGCACACCGTCCAGCTCCTCGACGAACGACCATTCGGCGTAGAGTTTCGGATCGGCGAACACGTGCGGTTCGTCCTGCCCGATCCCCGCATCGGCGAGGATGCGGTGCACCTCGCCGCCGGCGACGCGCCACGTATTGGTGTCGGCGACCACGACGGCGCGGCAGCCGGGAAACAACTCGTTGAACATCTCCGCCGTCCGCGGAAGGGTTCCGACGCCGATCACCAGCGCTTTGGTGTCGGTCGTGCGCTGAAGGGCGCTCTCTACCTTATTCATAGAATATCTGCTTGATTTTACCGTTTCCAATTTTTCACAAACGAAACCCGCAGGAAAGCTCCCGGGTTTCCCAAAACAAAGGCAAATATAGATATTATTTTCCTTTCGACAGCCAAAAGCGACGAAAAAATTTTCCTTTCACAATGCATTTTATTTCTTTTCGGATTAATAAAACGAAAAATTGGATAAAAGAAAATAAAAACATACCTTTGGATTTCGAACCGATACAACTTTCACCATGAAACGACTTACCCTGCTGCTGGGCGCGCTCCTGCTGACGGCCGCCGCCCTCGCCCAAACCGCCGTGCCGCCTACGGTACGCATCGCACACGGACCCTATGTACTGAATGTCACCGAAGACGGCTTCACGGTCGTCTGGGACGCAAAGGCCGACGCCATCGGCTGGGTCGAACTCGCCCCGATGGACGGATCGCACTTCTACTCGGCCGAACGGCCCAGGTATTACGACTCGCATCTCGGACTTTGCCGCGTCGGACGCATGCACCGGGTGCGGATCGAAGGGCTCCAACCCGGCACGACCTACCGCTACCGCATCATGCAGCGGGGAATCGTCCTGAACGAGGGCAACCGGCGCGTCATCCTCGACGACGGGGACGGCAGCGAAGTGTACCGGCGCAAGCCCTACACCATCAGAACCCTCGACCCTGCACAGGAAAAGGTCGATTTCTGGATGGTCAACGACATCCACGCCCGCGACTCCGTTTTCCAGCTGCTGATCAAGGAGGCCCCCGAAGCCCAGCCGGACTTCGTCTGCCTGAACGGCGACCTGGCCAGCCAGACCGAGACCGAGCAGACGCTCTGGGACGCCTGCCTCGGGTCGGCATCGAAGATACTCACGCCCGCGGGCATCCCCCTCGCCGTGACGCGCGGCAACCACGAGAACCGCGGCGCCTATGCACAGCACTGGCTCGACTATTTCCCCACACCGACCGGCGAAACCTACTACACGTTTCGCCGCGGCCCGGCCTTCTTCATCGTGCTCGACGGCTGTGAAGACAAGCCCGACAACGATCCCCGCTATTACGGCATGGGCGACTGGAACGAATACCGCCGGCAGCAGGCGGAATGGCTGAAAGGCGTCGTCAACAGCGACGAATTCCGGGCGGCCCCCGTGCGCATCGTGCTGATGCACATGATCCCGGGCAAGGAGGACAGCTGGTACGGCGAGCAGCAGATCCGCAGGCTGTTCATACCCGAACTCGCCGGCAAAGGCATCGACCTGATGCTCTGCGGCCACTACCACCGCTACCACTGGATCGACGACGGCAGCCGCGGGGTCGACTTCCCGATCCTCGTCAACTCGAACAACGACTGCCTCCGCGTGTCGGCCGACGCGAAGGGCATCGACCTGAAGGTGGTCAACACCGCGGGCGCCGTGATCAAACAACACCGCATCGACAAAAAGAACAAATAACGACATGGAAAACAAACCCTTTCACAAGTACCGCTCCGTCTGGGAGCACGCCGAACTGATGGAACGCCTGCGCCGCATCCGCCACGTGGCGCTCGACATGGACGGCACGATCTACATGGGGATGTCGCTGTTCCCCTACACGCAGGCCTTCCTGCACGGACTCAAGGAACAGGGGATCGGCTACTCGTTCCTGACGAACAACCCGTCGAAAAGCATCGCGGACTACCTCCATAAACTCGACACGCTGGGCATCAGGGCTTCGCGCGACGAGATGTACACCACGGCGCTGGCCACGATCGACTACATCAAGACCCATCACCCTGCGGCCAAGCGGCTGTTCCTGCTCGGCACGCCGTCGATGATCTCGGAATTCGAGGCTGCGGGCTTCGAGTCGTGCGCCGACTCGGCCGACGACGTGCCCGACGTGATCGTGGCGGCGTTCGACATGACGCTCCGCTACGAACGGCTCTGCCGCGCGGCCTGGTGGATCAAACAAGGAGTGCCTTATATCGCCACCAACCCCGACCGGGTGTGCCCCACCGATCAGCCGACCGTATTGGTCGACTGCGGCTCGATCTGCGCCTGCCTCGAACACGCCACGGGACGCCGCCCCGACATCACGTTGGGCAAGCCCGACCCGAACATGCTTTCGGGCATCCTCTCGCGCCACGGGTTGCAGCCCTACGAGATCGCCATGGTCGGCGACCGCATCTACACCGACGTCCAGATGGCCCACAACGCCGGGGCGATGGGCGTGCTGGTGCTCTCGGGCGAAACGACGCTCGACGTGGCCGACAAGGCCGACCCGCAGCCCCATATCACGGCCGACAGCATCGAAGTGCTGGGCGAACTAATCCGCGAAGCGCACGAATAACAACAGCCGGAACTCCACGACCGGACGTCCCGCCTCCGATCCGCCGCCCGGAGAGGGGCAAACAGAAACGCCTGATAAGCTACGACAATAGCGCTATCGGAAAATACCGAATAATCATCGGTGTGGGTTTATAAAGATGTAACGACTTGATTTATCGAGTCGTTACATCTTTGTACAGGAGAATAGGTAACGAAAAGACAACGGCTTATTTTCAGCGACTTGCGCTCAAATACCGCATTTCAAATAACCTCTCGCAAGATATGAAAAATTCTCAAAATAGGCAAATTGTCGAAAACGATAAAGGTATAACAAATTTCTTTTTTGTATTCTATAAAATTATATTCTCCAGAATTGGAAACAGCCCTTAAGTGAGGGCTGCCGATTATCATTGTTGGCTTCTTTCAATGAGATATCCTCTCAATAAGTCCAAAAAACGAGTCAACCGCAGTTTTCGGTTCAGTATTGCATGCTTACACTGATTGGGATTGTTTATCCGAACATTGAACATCCACGAGAAACTTTCTACGAACATATCCAAAGAAGCCTGTGAACCATCGAGACATCGTCCGACTCCGAGTCCCTGCATCGAAGTTACTATTTCCATAAGATCTGTGGGCGTAAATTGTTCTGCCAAATAAATCGGAGACTTCGGCAATGCGACTTTCTTACTACAGTCCATGACCGCAGGATGGCTTACTTTCAACCAGACCATTTTTATTTCGAAATTTGTCAATGCAATGGCTGCCCGAAGTAACGATTCCATTTCCGGAGCCACTTTTACCGGTTCTTCTTGGATTGCTATCAACTTTATTTTTAACTTTGCCATCATATGAAGTGTATCCGCAGGAGATAATTTTCCGGGTCGGAACAACCGCTGAATACAGTTGATATAACGTTCGTATGCTGTTTGTGCTTGTTCGTATTCCGAAGCAAAGAGAGAACGTACTTGCGAAAGACGCAGAAAACGGATAAAACTATTCTTTTCAAAAGATCGGGTATTTCGTAACATGGCTATCTGTTTTTTGAATTTCAATATAATTTGTTTATTACATTACTTTGCAAATCCGTAGGAGGTCCTCGGATCTTTTGATATTCGGAAACGACAAGCCCCGGAACTTCAAGAAGTCCCAGGGCTTGCAGATAGGATAATGCTCCATTTCCTGATATTATTTCATATAGGATTGTATCTGATGCTCTAAGTTCGGTTGTAAGTCATAGTTTCAATAGTTAGCCTTTATCTTTTTTCCGGTTTAATAGCGGGAGCAGAAATGATATTACTGACGCCGCAATCCAGAATAGTGCCACGGGCCCGAAATCGTAGTGCTTCGCGCCGTCGGCGGCTACGGTGATGTGCCTGTCGATAAGCCATCCCGATGCTACGTCCTGAATGCCCGCCGCGATGTAGCTTGCTATTCCCACGACCCCCAGCGCGGCACCCGTGGCCTTTCGCGGCACGATGTCCACAGCCATCAATCCTCCGAGGAAGCAGATCAGCACGCCGATTGCTATTCCGAACAGCACCATCGAGAGGACGTTCACCCACATGGCATTTCCTCCGTACAGGAACAGTGCCAGGGCCAGGGAGTTCAGTATGCCGAACAGCAGGGCGGGTATCTTTCGGTCTCCCTTGAAGAGTTTGTCCGAGAACCATCCCGAGAGCACGGTTCCGAGTATTCCCAGCAGTGCGTTTATCGAGACTACGGAAATCGCCTCTACATCCGAGAATCCCTTGGCCTCTTGCAGGAACAGCACTCCCCAGCCGTTTATGGCATAGCGGGATATGTACATGAACGCGCTTGCCGCCGCCAGCACCCATACCGCCGGGGTGCGGAGCACCTGCTTCTGAATCTCTTTGACGGACTTCTCCGCTCCGGGGACGGGTTTTTCATGGGCCAGCGCCTCTACCGGCGGGAGTCCTTTCGACTCCGGCGTGTCGTGGAGCCAGCAGAGTACCAGCACCACGCCGATGGCCCCTGCCACGGCCGATCCGAAGAACCCGGCCTGCCAACCCGCAAAGGAGACGATGGAGCCTACGAAAAGGAATGAGAAGAACTCCCCGAGGTTGTGGCTTGCGGAGAAGAACCCGTAGTAGGTCCCGCGCTCCTTGAGGGGATACCAGCGGGAGAGGGATATGATGGCCGGAGGCGCTCCCATGGACTGCGCCCACCCGTTCAGACCCCACATCACGGCGAATGCAACGAATATCACGGCTGTCGGGACTACGGAATGTGCGAGCCCCATGAGCCCCATCAGGGCGTTGGCCGCGGCCGAGACGATGAGTCCCGTGGCCATGAAGCGCTTGATGTTGCAGTAGTCGGCGATGAATCCGTTGACGAACTTGCCGATGGCATAGGCGAAGAGGAGTGCCGAGCCGATGACTCCCAACTGCGATGCGTCCAAGGACCCGCTGTCGAGAATGGGTTTCTTCATGACGTTGAGACTGGTGCGGCAGACGTAGTAGAGGCTGTATCCGAGCGTTGCGGCGACGAATGCCTGCAGGCGCAGGCGGCGGTAGTACTTGTCGCGCGATGCTTCGTCCTGCTCCCGGGCAGGAGCCGCAGGACTGATGCGGTAGAATTCCGTAATACGGCTCATGGCGTCAGTCGTGCAGTCCGCGCGAGCGGAGGTAGGAGATCAGCAGTTCGGGGCGGTCGGTCTGGATCATGGTGGCGCCCATATCGACCAGTTTCCCGTACACCTCGGCCGGGTCGCCCTCTACCGCGGCATCGTCGCAAAGCCCGCCGTTCAGGGAGGGCCACAGGGAGTTCACCCACAGTTTCGAGCCGCCGGCGATGACTTCGCGCATGCAGGTCTCGACCTCGGGCGTGTATTCCGACCAGCAGATTTCGTAAGCCAGCAATGGATATTTCAGTCGTTCATAGCTTTCGAGAATTTTTCGGTACGATTTCTTCCCGAAGTTTACAATGGGCATAAAAAGACAATTGTCGTCATATTTCGAGAAAGTCGCGGCGGCACGGTCGGCGGTGACATTGCTTTTGATGAGCACCTGTTCCAGCATGCCGTATTTTTCAAGCAACGGATGTATCAACCCGTAATATTGAAATCCTTTGTCGATATTGACGACAATTTTGTCTTTGCATAATATGAGCACCTCTTCGAGCGTGGGTACTTTCCAATGTGTGACCGCATTCTGCCCCGCACGCAAATTCACCCGCCGAATGGAATCATAAGTAATTTCCGCAATAAGTCCCCTGCCCGAAGTCGTCCGGTCGATGGTGCGGTCGTGACAGAGTACCAGCACGCTGTCCGAGGTCAGCGCCAAATCTATTTCTACAATGTCGACTCCCATTTCGATAGCGCTGCGGATGGCAGGGAGTGAATTTTCAGGATAGTTGCGCCAGTCGCCCCGATGGGAGGCGACCAGCACCTTTTTCGAGGCGGGGTCGTGAATCTCTGAAACAACCCGTTCGGCACGGGTGCCGGAAACGGATTCGGAACTCGCACAAGCACCAAACAGGAAAAGGGATGCAAGAAAAATCAATAATCTTATCATCATATTCGGGTTAGTTGTTTTTTACTGTTTCGTATTGTTCGTAATCGGTCGGAAGCACCCAGTTCGACTGTTCCCACGGAATGATCTCCCCACTGACGGTCCGTTCGTAAACGCTGTCCTTTCCCGGCTTGTCGTAGGGATAGCGATCGAATACGTCGCCGTCGCCCGTCATCCGCGGATCGCCCTGCCCGCGCAGCGTCCGGAAAAGCTCGGCCCGCAGTGAATCTGCCAGAATCCGGCATGAAACGTCCCCGATCCGGTTGGCGAGGCATTCGCGGTCCGTTTCGACATGGTACAACTCCTCCGCCGGACGCTGTCCCATCGACAGGTCATAATAACGACGATCCTGCCCGCTGCGCCGCAATTGCAGAATGGCTGTTTTCGTCGGGGAACTGTCGATGTCGCGGTAGCCCGTTTCCGGATTGCCGCCGGGCAGCAGCCACGGTTTGAGGTTGCACAGATAGAGCCAACCGCCCCGTACAATCCCCCGGATCGGATAACCCTGGTCACCGGGGCGTCCGTTGTCGTGCCGCTCGCGGCCCAGCAACGCCCGTTCGCGCAACGCTGCACAAGGGTCCGGTTCATTCCGCAACAGCGGCACGAGGCTCCCGCCCGGAAGCGGTGCCATCCCGGCCGCCGAAGGGTCCGTTCCGGCAATCTCCAGAATGGTCGGTGCGATGTCCACGAACGAGACGTAAACCGCCTCCCGGCGTCCGGGACTATTCACTCCTTGCGGCCACATCATGGCCAAAGGCATGTGATGAGCATACTCGTACTGCGTCCCTTTGGCACGCGGGAACGGCATTCCGTTATCCGACGTGACAATGACAAGCGTGTTGTCCAACTCCCCGAGTTCTTCCAGCCGGGCCAGCATCAGCCCCAACTGCCGGTCATAATGTTCGATCTCGAACCCGTAGTCCAGCATGTCGTTACGCACCGTCTCGTTGTCGGGCCAGAAAGCCGGAACACGATCGATCTCTCCGGTCGTCCGTCCGCCTTTGGCCGCTCCGCTGCCGTATTCATAGCGGCGGTGCGGCTCGCGACAGCCGAACCAGAAGAACCACGGCCGCGACGCATCCTCACGCGAGGAGAGGAAGTCGGAAAAATTCGCCGCATAGTCCGTGGCGAGCATCTCGGATGTCGGAGGCGTCAGTTTCCGATTCTGCCACGCTTCACCCGTCAACTGCCGTCTACGGCCGTTCTTCATGCCGGGATTGCCCGGAGCCCAGCCCTTGCCGGTAAAGGCCACGTCGTACCCAGCCTCTTCGAGCGCCTCGGTGAAGACCCCGGCATCCTCGGGAAAATGACAGATGTGATTACCCGCCTCGCCCAACTGCCACGAGTAGCGTCCCGTGAGCAGCGACGCACGCGAAGGCGCCGATTTCGCATTCGGAGTGTAACAATTCTCGAACAGCACACCCCGTGCGGCCACACTGTCGAAAACCGGCGTCGAGACCCATTGGCAGCCATAAGCCCCGAAATGAAGCCATGCGGCATCGTCGGCGATGCAGAACAGAATATTCGGACGGCGCATCGTATTATCCTGCCCGTGAACAGGGACCAATCCGCCCAATGCGGCGGCTCCCCAAAATACAAAATCACATCTCATAGATCACACATTGTCTATTGTAAAATCCCCGGCGGCCCGGAACGCAGGAGAGGGGTTACCAACTTACACTGGCAGTATAACGGTTGCCGAACCGGTCGGTTGTCTCGATCGTCGCCGAAGTGGCACCTTCCGACGGTTCGATACTGAACATATGGGGTGTCGTGGTGTATGCCAATACCGTATACTGATCCTTATACTGCTCGTAGAGTGAATTGGCGTAACCGTCGTGGGTCTTGTCCTTGCTCATCGCCACCTTCGTTTTACCGCTATCCGAATAGTAAACGGGCCCCCAGTGGGCGTCGTAGTTCCAGACGTTGACATAAACTTTCCCGGAAGTGTACCAGCCCTGCTCGTTAGGCGCATAAGCACGGAGCTGCCAGTCGGCAGGTAGGTTTTCCAGCTTTTTGCCCTCCTCATAACCGCAGGCCTTGAATTTCCACGTGATGTTCTCGCCGTCGACATCGATCACCAGATAACCCCGCGGGCCGCCGTCGGACGTAACGGACGCATTGAGTCCCAACATACCGGTCGAACGTCCCAGGATATGCGACTCGACATTGGGGTATTTCGGACTGGTCTCCTCGGCGGCATAGGCATAGTTATAATAATCGTGGTTGTGCCCCGCCCATGAATGCACGAATTTGTAGGCGGAGAACAATCCCGTATAGACGGATGCATTCAGGTCCGACACCGACGGATCGTAACCGATCTTCTTGTAAAACGAGGTGTGTCCGCAAACCATGAGGATCTTGTTTTTGTCGACATGCGACAGATGACCGCACAGCCATTCGACAGCCTCTTCGGAAAGCCCGTTCTTGTAGGCGCCCGTGGCGCTGGCCGTGAGTGCGGAATTATCCGCCATTTCGATATTGTCGAGGAAAATGTAGTGAACTTGTCCCAGATCGACGGCATAATTCGTCGGCCCGAGGTATTTTTCATATTCCGCCACGGCCAAATCGTCGCTCGCAGCATTCTGAATGTGGTCATGGTTGCCGATCACATGAAACACCGGGAACGAAAAATCCTTGAGGCCCTCGCAATAGTCTTCCCACAAACTCATGTTGTTGTGCACCATGTCGCCCAGGCAAATGCTGTATACCGGACGGTCGGTGATCGTCGCGGCGAGCTCCTTCATGTCTTTGCACATGTCCTCGTAAATGTCGATCGAATGGAACATGTATTTGTCCGTTCCCGCGGTCTTGGCGCGGATCTGCGGATCGGCCGTCATCAAAATCGTATACCGATCGCCCGAGCCGGCGCGCTTCATCAACGTAAAATCGGCCTTGAATTGCTTCTCGTTTTCGGGAATCCGCTGCCAGAACTGGGGAATTCCGTTCTTCGACGGAACTTCATAACCGGCCGGAATCGTGACGAACACGAACCGACGAAGCTTCAGGTCGCTGAACAACTGCCAATTGCCTTTCGCATCGGTTTCAGTAGTCTGCATGCCGTCACTGACAAGTACGCCCGCTATCGGTTTGCCGTAGTTGTCCTGAACCGTACCATAGAGCGCGGCCTCGCTGTTAAATTCTCCCTCGGACGAATTTCCGTCCAAATTGATTTTTGTGGCGAAGTCGTCCGCACAACCGCACAGACATAACGCCCCGATAATGAATAGAAAAATAAAAATACGCTTGTTCATTGGTTTCAATTTTAAATGGATAAAAACGGCCCCGAAAGATCACCCTCCAGGGCCGTTTTACAAACATGAATGAAGGGTTAGTCCGCCAGAACCGGGTAGGTGCCCGAACTCTTCCAACGGCGGAGTACCACGCCTTCGGGTTTCTGGCTGAACGTCGCACTGTTGAAAATATCCACGCCGGCATTCAACGCCTCGACGAAGCTGCCGTACTCCGTGTTATTCGAGGGTACGCTCACGCTGCCCGACATCATCTCTCCGAGCGAGAGGGCTCTGGAAGTCTGCGTCGGCCATACCGAAGGAACATTGCTGCCGGTGTTTTTCGCTCTTCCCACAGCGACGCCGACCGCTGAATTGCCGTAGATGTTCTGCAGGTTGCTCTTCTTGACGTATCCGACAGCTCCGCCGTACATGCCCCCGGAGACAACGGTCGCCGTTGTCGTATAGCAGTTGACGGCAAACGAGTCACTGCCACCGTAACCGATGATGCCGCCGGTATTGGGCCCCGATGAAACGAGCGACTCCATCCAGCTGTAACAGTTGATGACGAAGGCTTTTGCATTGGTGTTGCCGCCCGTGATGCCGCCGGCATTCTCGCCCGATGACGAGATGTTGCCGCCCAACACTGCGCAGTTGACGATAACCGAGTTGTTTTCGCCCGCAATGCCGCCGACACGCTTCACACCCGTGAGCGTGCCTTTCACGAAGTATACGCCGTCGAGCGTTCCGTTGTTGCGCCCGGTCATGCCGCCGATCCGGTTGCCGTTCGAGGTGAGGGTAGCTTCGATTTTGAGATCCTTGACCGTACCCGAATTAATGCGGATGACGCCGAAGATGGCAGCATCCGCGTCGATGTCGGCCTCCGCAACCGTGCGGGTCGCCGTAATGCCCTTCAGCGAGTTGCCGTTGCCGGTGAGCTGACCGGAGAAGCAGTCCCATGCGATGAAGTTCTTACCGCTGAAATCGATATCGTTCGTCACCAGATAGTAGTCCCCGGCTTTATAATCGCCCGGCTGGGTGCCGTTGATCGACTGCGCGATCTCGTTCCATCGGTCGGCGGTGGCAATCTGCCACGGGTCGCTCTCGCTGCCGGAGCCGATGCCCTCGTCGCCTGCTACGAAGATTTTCTTCGAAACCTCGCTGCTTGCACCCCGGTCATCAGTCACCTGAAGCGTCACATCGAACGTGCCGCCCTTCGTGAAGGTATATTTGACCGAAGCTTCGGTAGAGGTCGTATTATCGGGAAGGGTCCACCGGCGGGCGACGATCTCGCCATCGGAATCGACCGATGTGTCGGTAAAGGTTACTTCGGTATCCACAACCACCGTTTCCGGAGTATACGTGAAGGATGCCGAGGGCGCCAGATTGGCGGCCTTGACGACAATGGTCCGTTTGGTCGAGCTGCTGTTGCCGTCGGCGCCGTAGACCGTCAGCGTAACGACATATTCGCCGGCCTCCTTGTACATGACAGGGTCCGGAGCAGCCTCTTCCGACCAGTTTCCCAGTCCGGCGAATCCGAAATGCCAGAAATAGCCGCTGATCTCCGTGCCTTTGGCCGTTGAATTGTCGGTAAACTGTACGGCATCGACGCCGGCGATAATCTCTGCGCCGTCATCGAACGTGAAATCGGGGGTAAGGACCGAATCGAAAATCGGCCCCACCTCTTTGTCGTCGGAACATGCGGTTATCAAAACCAAACATGCGACGCATAGCAACGATATGATTCTTTTCATGGTTTCAGTCTGTTAAAATTTTTCAAATGTCTAACGGGTTGCCTCTCTACGACGGATACCCGTGCAACCGAGCAGGAATGCCTGAAGAATTAACGAGAATCTTTTCATGTCCCGAACCGTTTAATTGCTTCCGTATCCCGGATTCTGATAAAGGCCTTCGGGATTGAGAATCCGTTCGTTGTAGGGAATAGGCAGTAACAAGTCTTTCAACGAAAAATTGGAATTGATCGCGCTGAAGTGCTCCAGCATCTCCATACGATCGTACATACGCAGCAAATCCTGCCAGCGGAGCCCCTCCTGCATGAATTCGTGCAGGCGTTCATCGTAGATGCCCTGACGCAGGTCGCTCCCCGACCAATCGCCCAGCCCGGCACGCTCACGCACCTTGTTCAGCCAGGTTTTCGCCAATGTTTCCTCTTTCGACCAATAATAGGCTTCAGCCAGCATCAGCGCCACATCGGCATAACGCAGCACAATCCAGTTGTTGCCTCCATACCCGTTGGCGCCGCATTCCAGATCGGCATACTTCATGGTGTGATAGTAAGTCTGCCCCGCCTTGTTCGTTGCCCGCAGGAAAGAGCGGCGGACATCGCCCGGCTCGAATGAATCATAGACAGCCTGTATCGTGACGTTCTGCATCTCGCCTTTTCTCTGCGAGGTGACGCCCGCTCCCTCAGGACCGTACATATAATTCCACACCGATCCCAGGTCGGCGTTCCCCTGAATATAGTTGACCTGGAAAAGATTTTCCGCACACGACTTCTGCGTAGAGAGGTCCCAGACGGAGGAATAGGAAACCGACGAGAGTTCGCCGAACTTGCGCAGATCCCAGGCAGCAGTCAGTTTCCCGATCGCCTGTCCGAGCAATTCGGATTTCGAGCCGATGAAATCTTCATCGCAAGCCTGCTGCAACAAGGCTTTGCCCCAAAGTGCCCATGCGGCAGCCTTACTGACCTTGCCGCATGCCGAGGCAGGTTGCACATCAAGCAGGGGGCTTTCGGTCACATATTTCAGGTCGTCGAAAATGGCCTGGTAGATTTCGGCCTTCGGGCGGCGGTAATTGTTGGCCCGAACCTCTTCCGTACTCTCCAGAACCTTGAGCACCAATGGCACGTCACCCCACTCGGTTACCAGCCAGTAGTAAGACAAAGCGCGCAGGAACCGGGCTTCGGCTTCATACGTATCGCGGGCCGAAGGAGTAGCATAACTGACATCCCCCAGATGGGCGAAGAGCGTATTGGCGCGCGAAATGATCTTGTACAACTGCGAATAACGGTTGTAAACATAGACATTCTCCTCGGTAAGCGTATAATTGTAGAACTGATAGGGAATGCCGCTGTTGGCGCCGCTGTTGGTTACGACGGTCGCATTGGCGCGCACATCGGTAAAATAGTGATAGTTATCGGCAACATAACTTTGCGTCAGCGAGGTGTAGACGCCGTTAAGCGATGCGACAATGTCCTCTTCGGAAGTATAGTAATTGCCGACTGTCACTGAATTGGGATTATATTCGTCGAGAAAATCGCACGCAGTCAGCATAGCCGACGCTGCAAGAAGAATAAACAGATGACTGATTCTCATAACAGAACGGATTAAAACGTTAAATTTAAACCTACCGAGTAGATACGCGACAGCGGATAGCAACCCCAGTCGAATCCGGGCATCAGGTTGCTGCTCTTGTACGAAACCTCGGGGTTGTAACCGCGGTAGTCGGTAATAGTGAAGAGGTTGTCGCCGCTGACATATACCCGGCACGATTCGACCCCGATCTTCCGGAGCAGACGTTTGGGCAACGTATAGCCTAACGTAATGTTCGAGCAGCGGAAATAAGAGGCGTCCTCCACATAGTACGAAGAGAGTTTGAGAGATTGGTTCGTCACCGAGATCCGCGTGGCGATGGGTACGTTGTTGCGCCCCGGATTCGTATCCGACACATAACGGTCGGCGGCAATCGCATACTGGTTCGACGATCCTTCCACGTTGAACAGATAGTAATCCTGGAAATTGATCACCTCACCGCCGTACGAGTAAGTGAAGCTCGCTCCCAGATCGAAGCCTTTCCACGAGAGGCTGGTCGAGAAGCCGCCCGTAAAGTCGGGATAAGCGTTCCCCAAAATCGTTTTGTCGTTCGTGTCGATGACGCCGTCGCCGCTCACGTCTTTCCAGATCGTATTGCCGTAGGACAGATCGTCGAGCGCATAGCTGGGTACGGCAGGCCCTTGCAGCGTGTAGCCGGCAGGGAACTTGCTGCCGTTGGCCAGATAAACCTCCCGGTCCTTCAGCGCGTTCTTGTAATCGAGTTCCGACATGATGCCGACGGCCTTGTAGCCGTAGAACGACCCAATGGGATAGCCTTCTTTGGTAATATGCGATTGCACGGAACGCTCCGATGTGGAGAGAATGTCGTCCAGTCCGCCCAAACTAACCACTTTGTTACGGTTGATCGAAATATTCGTGCTGACATTCCACTTTACCTTGCCGGTCAGCAATCGGGCGTCGACCTGCAGGTCGAAACCACGGTTGCGGATCTTCGCATCGGTCATGTTGGTCGTTGAAGAGGTGAACCCGGAAATCGCGGAGATCGGTGCGTTATAGAGGATGTCGGTCGAGATGGAGTTGTAATAGTTGGCAATCACATTCAACCGGCTGTTGAAAAATCCCAGGTCCAGACCTATGTTGGTCTGCGTCGTCGTTTCCCATCCGAGTTCCGAATCGGCAAACCCGCCGAGACGGGAAGTGGATACGGCCGTCGTGCCGAAAGCATAACTTCCGGTCGAGATACCTGCAATGCTGGAATAATTGCCGATGTCGTTGTTGCCGCTCTTACCCCAGCTGGCACGGATACGGACCGTAGCAATGTTTTCGAGCGCATCTTTCAGAAACGGTTCGTTCGAGATCGTCCAGCCTGCCGATACCGACGGGAAATATCCCCAGCGGTTATTGACGCCGAAACGCGACGAACCGTCGGTGCGGAACGTTCCGGTCACGGTGTAACGGTCGTCGAACGAATAGTTCAGACGCGCCAGATAGGACATCATCGACCAAGCCGCTTTGCGGGTTTCATAAAGCGATACGTCCGAATCTTTCGGGCCGTGGGCTGTCACCTCGTGGATGCGGTCGTCGGCGAATCCCGTAGCCTGGACACCGAGTCGGTCGTAGGTCTTGCGCTGAAGCGTATAGCCGATGAGCGCATCGACGTGATGGCGTCCGAGCTGTTTCTTGTAGCTTGCCGTGAACTCCCCGAGCCGGTCGATATCGTAGGTCGAGCTCGAGCGGGCGATATTGTAGGAGGCCAGTTCGGGCCCATAGGCGGGCGTGCTGTTTCGGCCTATGCTCATCGGCCGGTAGTAGAAATAGCGGTAGTTGTACCACTGCTGTCCCAGTCGCGCCGAGATCTTCAGATCGGGCAATGGTTCATAGACCAGGTTGAAGTTCAGGTTGTGGCGCGAAGTCTTCTCCGAAATATCCAGTTCGTTGGCGATGACGAGCGGATTTTCGGGGAAATTGATGCCCCAGTCCGTCACCATCCGGATCATGGCGCTACGAGCGTAATCGCCGTTCTCCTCATAGGCCGGCAGGTTGGGCAGATACATGAGCATACTTTGAATAACACCGTCATTGATCATACGCCCTTCCGCCTGTACCACTTTGTTTTTGACGTCGTACATCGAATAGCTCAGGCTGGCCGAAAAGTGCTTGGTGATCTGTGCATCGAGATTCAGACGGGCATTAATGCGATTGTGATTCGAGGGGGCGATAATACCATCCTGATCCATGTAGCCGACGCTGGCCATGTAGCGAATAGCCTTGGAACCTCCCGTCACCGAAATGTTGTGGCGCATCATTCCGGCGTTGCCGAACACCTCGTCCTGCCAGTCGGTATTGTACTGCTGTTCGACAGGCGTCCGGGTCGTAAAATCGTAGAACATGGGGTGGATACCGACATCGGCGAGCGAAAATCCCTTGGCCGAACGAATCGTATTGTCGTCGTTGGGACTCCACGCAATGCCGGCGGCCGTCGCTTTCCGGCGATAGGAATCGTTGCGCGAAGCAATGTACAGGTCCCGGAATTGGTTCGCATCCAACAGATCGACCTTACGTTCGAGCTGCTGAATACCATAAGAGAAATCATAGCTGATCTTGGCGCGCTCGCCCTCTTTGCCGCGTTTGGTTGTAATCAGCACGACGCCCGAAGCGCCGCGCGAACCGTAGATTGCAGCCGAGGCGGCATCTTTCAGAATGTCGATGCTCTCGATATCGCCCGGATTGATGTAAACATCCTCCGAGGCAGGATAACCGTCGACAACATACAGCGGATCGCTGCCAGCCGAGAGCGAGTTGACACCCCGCACACGTATCTGCACGCCCTCACCCGGCGCGCCGTCGGCCTGCCGGACCTCCACGCCGGCGACCTTGCCGGCAAGCGCCTGCGCCATGGTGGGCGTCGTTGTCGTCAGTTCGCTGGCTTTGACACTCGCTATCGAGCCCGTAAAGTCGCTTTTGCGCATGGGCGTATAGCCGACAACGAGCACATCCGAGATTTGTTGGCTATCCTCTTTGAGCGTAATGTCGAAGCGAGTGGCGCTGCCGACCCGAACATCCGCCGGGGCATACCCCAAATAGTTGATTTCCAGAACGGCCTGCGAAGCGGGGGGGGGTACCTGGAGCGAAAACCGGCCCTCTGAGTCCGTGCTGATCCCGATCGTCGTACCTTTCACGACTACGGCTGCTCCGACAACCGGGTTGCCGGCCGCATCGCGTACGACACCGGAAATCACAGCAGGCTTCTTCGCCTCGGCTTCAGAGCGTCCGTTCTTCAGTACAATGTTCGAGCCCTGGACCGTATAGGATACATTTGTTCCCCGGAGCATGGCGTCAAGCGCCTCCTGCAGCGGACGATTCACGACCTGTACCGTAACAATACGTTTCACATCCACGTTCTCGGCGCTTCCGAAAAGATATTTCGTCTGACGCTCAATCTCATTCATAACCTGCTCCATACGAACCTTTTCCATACGAATAGTCACACGAACGTCTTGCGCGTGAATGTCGGTTACGGGATATGCGATGGGCAGAACGAATAAAAGAATTAACAAACTAATTCGCTGAATAATCTTTTTATTCATACTTTTGTTGAATTAAAGTTCAATTTTGAGAAAAGGTTGATCATTTTCCGATTGGACTCCGGCCTGCAGGTGTTTGCCCGCCTGCAGGTTTTTTCACGTCCGACCGGAAAGGCAATGGTGGATCGTTCGGTCATTTCTTCATAGGCAATTTTCGTTTGGGGGTGGTATTAAACTTTATGAAACCATCACTGGATGATAATTCTGTTCCGGTCGTGATCGTATTCGTAGGTAAAATCAGAGGCGAGCTGCAACACGCGTAAAGCATGTTCGATTCCCTCTGAAATGCGGATTTTGAGGCGTCCATAGGCCACTTTCGGAAGCGTAGCGCATCGGATTTCAATCTCGACGTCATAATATTTCCTGAGTTTCTCAACGACCTCATCGAACGAGTCGTTCCGGAACGACAGAATACCCTCTGTCCATAGATACTCGTCGCAATTCTCAAGTTCGTCCACATACAAGTAGCCGTTTTCGAGCCGGACGACCGTATTGGGTTCCATGACGACCTGCTCGCTGGTCCGATGGTTGCGGACGGACACACGGCCTTCGAACAATGCCGTCGAGAACCGGCCTTTCGCCTCGTCGGCAATCACATTGAAATCGGTTCCCAACACCCGGACATCGTAGGCGAAGGTCTCCACAATGAAAGGCTGTTTTTCGTTGTGGCTGACATCGAACCGGGCTTCACCGACGAGTTTGACCCGGCGTTCCTTGCCACTGAAAATCGAAGGGTAGATGAGCCGGCTTCCGGAATTCAGATCGACCTCCGAACCGTCGTTGAGTGAAATCCGGACATGCTGGCCCGCCGGAGCCTCGATGACGGTCTGCTGTTGGGCCCAGCCGTTCAGCCGGAAGGCAAAGAATGCATAGCTGCCTGCAAATCCGACCAACAAGGCGGCGGCAATGCCGGCAGCATACCGACGGAAAGAAGTGGCCCATGCAGAGCGTCGTGTCGGCAGCTTAGCTTCGGATTCGTCGCATAAAATGCTTACAAGGTACATCGAATGCACGTCGTTCAGCCGTTGCTGATGCTCTTCGGGATTCTCATCCAGCCAGGCGGCAATTCGATCATTCTCTTTGACTGTCGTTTCTCCGGCACAGAACCGAAACAACTGGGCGTTTGTAATTTCTTCTTTCATCTTTTATGGGCTCTATCTGATAATAAAGATGCATAACTGCTCCTCTTTCCCCCATGAACAAACAACAAATCACGAAAATATTTTTTTCAATATGTTCAATTCATTGAAACGGTGTGAATTAAGCACATGCTCCGGCTTCTCTGATCCGCGCTTTCCGGAACCGCTTCGCATTCCGTCCGTACGGGCGTAATTTTATTTTCAGAATTTCTTCCGGGAAAATATTATATCTTTGTGTATAGAATACTCTCTATGGACACAGCTTCGTCGTTCTCACAGCAACTTTTCGAGCAGCTATTCCGTCAATACAAGCGGAAATACCTGCTCATAGCCAACAGCTATGTGCGGGATTCCAAAACGGCAGAAGATATCGTGCACGACAGTTTCATGGCCGTATGGGAACATCGCGACAACATTAACGGGGCGAACATCGAAGCCTATCTGTATAAAGTCATCCGGAACAATTGCCTGATGTATCGCCGGAATCAGCAAATAGGACAGGCCGTATACGAACAGATCAAACTCAAAGAGCGCAGCGCAATGGATTACTATACCCGAGCTATCGAGAGTTGCGACCCGGACATCCTGTTCCGGAACGAAATTCTCGAAATATGCCGGGCCCAACTCGAACAAATGCCGGAACTGACGCAGCAGATATTCAAGGCCCGGCGGCTGGAGGGAAAGAGTTACAAGGAGATTGCCGAACAATTTGGCATTCCGCAGAAAAAGGTCGACAAACAACTTCAACAGGCAGTTACCAAGTTGCGTCGCGCATTGAAAGACTTTTTCTCGATTATCTTTATCTAATAGAAAGAATCCGCCTCCGAAGTGAAATTAGGGTCACAATAAACAGTTCTGTACTTGGCTCTGAAAATGAAATCATACTCGAATGAAACTCTCCATGTAGGCATTGACATCCATGCGCCCGTATCGGTCGAACGGTTCCAACATCTTCTGCCAGAAGAGCACCTCGGCTTCATCCTTATCCACTTTGTCCCGTCCTGAAAAAGGTTTACAGTGATTGATAATTAAAGATAAACATT